>JAMXLN010000213.1 GCA_024281145.1 Hyphomicrobiaceae bacterium
GAGGGCAAGATCGGTCGCGTGAAGTTTACGGCGCGAACGGACTATCATCCTTTCCGCCTGAAGGAAACGGCGCCAGTGGTCAAGCGGGCGGTGGCAGCCGTGAGGGCGCAGGGCAATAGCCCCAACGTGCGCGCGACCAACGGCGGGCTCGACGCCAACTGGATGGTGCGACACGGTATCCCGACCGTCACGCTCGGCGCCGGCCAAAACGAGGCCCACACCGTCGATGAATGGATCGACCTGCCAGAATTCGAGTCCGCCTGCCGTTTGGCCTTCGAGCTCGCGACGCGGGCCTCATGAGGCGTGCGGCCGCGAATGGGACCGCATCGGCGCTCATTCCGCCGCGAGGAAAGCGGCTCTGCCCTCGCCTTCGGCGATGCGGATCGCCTCGCGCAGCACGTGGATGTCCCCGCCCTCTGCGGGCGCGCGTTCGGACAGGTAGCGGCGGAACGCGCGCGCCCGCGGCCGGCCGTGGTAGAGGCCAAGGATGTGGCGCGTGACGTTGTTGAGCCGCCCACCACCGCGCAGGTGTCGCTCCGCGTAGGGCACGAGCGCCTCCAGCACGTCGCGGCGGGAGGGCGGCGCACCGGTTGCGGCGAAGAGGCAAGCATCGACGTCGGCCAACAGGTAGGGGTTCTGGTAGGCAGCACGGCCAAGCGCCACGCCATCCACGCGTGCCAGGTGCGCTTGCGCCTGCGCGAGCGAGCCGATGCCACCGTTGAGGACGATCTCAAGCTCCGGATGCGCGGCCTTGAGGCGGTAGACCCGACCGTAATCGAGCGGCGGCACCTCGCGGTTCTGCTTGGGCGACAAGCCTTGTAGCCAAGCCTTGCGCGCGTGCACGATGAAGGTGCGGCAGCCCGCGTCCGCGACACCGGCCAAGAACCGCTCCAGGTCGATCTCACTATCCTGGTCGTCGATGCCAATGCGGCATTTGACGGTGACGGGCACATCGACGCGCATCTGCATCGCCGCGACCGCGTGCGCAACGCGATCGGGCTCCGCCATCAGGCAGGCGCCGAACCGCCCCTCCTGTACCCGGTCGGACGGGCAGCCCACGTTGAGGTTTATCTCATCGTAGCCGAAATCTTCACCGATGACTGCGGCCTGCGCCAGCCGCAGGGGGTCTGAGCCGCCGAGCTGAAGGGCAACGGGATGCTCCTCAGCGCCGAAGCCGAGCAAGCGCTCGCGGTGCCCGCGCAACGCCGCCTCCGCCGTCACCATCTCCGTATAGAGCCACACACGCCGCGACAGCAGCCGATGAAAGAAGCGGCAATGCCGATCGGTCCAGTCCATCATGGGCGCAACGCAAAATCGGTGCCCTGAGTGCCCTGAACTCCTCATTGTCTTGAGCGGGTTGTCCATCTTTCGAGGTTCGTCCACTGGAGGTTCGACCCTATCCACTTCCGGGGCTCGTGCCATCACGCCGATAGGAGCTTGGAAGCCTGTCGGTCGGTGCGACTTTGACCACAACCTTCGTCGCCCGCGGACACGATGGTGCCAGGCCAAAAGCTAATCCAGGATCATTCTTCAAACCTCTCGTTCGGCTGCAGCTTTCGAAACCGTGCTGTCCACACGCGTCTGAGCTCGATCTCTGTCGTTCTTGCATCGTCATAGGCTGGCGACGTCAGGGCCTGCGCCTTGGTAACCCTGATCGTCACGATCGCGCGCACGCGCGAGGCAAGCGCGCTGCGGAAGCGGCTGAAGAGGGCGGCAAAGGCAGCGCTCCCGCGCTCGAGCACACGCGCCGTGCCAGCGAAGCGATAACCCTTGCGCACGAACGGATCGACGAAGTTCACCTCAACGTGCGGGTTCGCCCGTAAATTGCGCAGGGTCGCCGGTGAGCGGATCTCTGCAAAAGCGATCGTGGCGTCATCCACCACGATGAAGGTGCCCTTGGGCGACACATTCGGTGTGCCGTCCGGAGCGACCGTGGCGACGAATCCGAGGCGCTGCTGCTCGACAATCCGCTGCATATCCGCTGTTAGCATTTGGTCTCGCCCGTTGCTGGGATCGGATTGAGATTGCAGGCCCTCGTGCGCAATCAGCGTGACGGACCTGGCGTAGGGTTCAACGACATCATTCCTGAACCGCTTCTTGGGCCGCGGACGCGCGCCGTCAAGAGTTGCACGAGATCATCGACGACGAACAGGCTTTCCAGGAGTTCAAGGCCGGCCGCCGGCACATGCCGTTCGGTCTCACGATCAAAGCTTGCTCCATAGGCCCAACCGATCCAGGGTTGCCAGAGGTAGGAGACGACCCGGCGCAGGCTACCGCGCGGTCTGACGTAGTCCAGCAGACGAACCAGACCGCCCGGCTTGACCACCCGTCCAAGCTCGCGGAGCGCGGGGACTTGCAATGGGTCGGGCAGGACACAGAAGAGAAAACTCGAGACCGCTGCATCGAAAGAAGCCGTCGGGAACGCGAGCGAAGTTACATCCATTTGGTAGAGCCGTCCGCCCGCTGCCAAACGGGGACAGCGGGTCCGCGCGCGCTCCAGCATCGCTGGGCTGATGTCGATGCCTGATACGATCGCCTCGGCTGGATAAAACTCGCAATTGCGGCCAGTCCCGATACCCGCGTCCAAGAGGTGGCCTTGCAGGCCGCGGAAGAGCAAGGGCCGCAGCGCGCGGTATCGCCATCGCTCGAACGGCAGATCGAGCAGATCATAGAGCGGAGCGATCCGCTGATAGCGCTCCACGTGGCGCATCGGCACCGTCCTGCCTTTTGCTCGTGGCGAAGCAACGAGGCCGAACTTGCTCCACCAACGACAGTCCTCAATCGCACAATTTCGCGGTTCCGACGATGGTTCGCGGTCTCTCCGGTTGGGGCTCAACGTTGTGCGCTGCCTTGCGGCTTGGCTCGCGCCGACCCGCCACGGCTCCCGCGGCAGGGGCCCCCTTAGCTTTAGCGCGGCCATCGCTGGGGGCTGGCAATGCGGAGCATACCTATCAGCGCGTGGGATCGGAGCCGTTGTCGACCAAGCTCGGTGCGTTGAACTGAGGGTGGGCGGGGATATGGGCCGGCCCTTGAGCGCAAGCGCGCCATCTGTTGTGGTATCAAGCTGTCGGCTATCCGGAGGGCGCGGATGGCTTTCTATCCAACGTCCCCTTTTGAGAGACAGCATGGTGGCCGAGATCGGGAACATTGCCGCCGTCGTTCTTGCGGCCGGGCGGTCGACGCGCATGGGAGCCAACAAGCTCATCGCCGACGTTGGCGGCAAACCGATGGTGCGCCGGGTGGTAGAGGCAGCGCTTGAGAGTGCAGCCTGCCCCGTGCTGGTGGTCACGGGGCACCAGCAGGCAGAGGTGCGGATCGCCTTGACAGGGCTCGATGTCGCGTTCGTGCACAACCCCAACTATGCGCAAGGGCTTTCGACCTCGCTCAAGGCCGGCATTGCGGCGGCGCCCGCGAGCGTTGCTGGGGCCTTGGTGCTGTTGGGCGACATGCCGCAGATCGCCCCTGGTCACCTCAATCAACTGATCGCCGCCTCCCGCGACCGCGCGGGCTTCGTCATTGTGCCGGTGCATGCAGGCAAACGCGGCAATCCCGTGCTATGGCCGCGGGCATTCTTTCCCGCGATGCTGGCGCTTGAGGGCGATGCCGGCGCCAAGCGGCTGTTGACTGCCAACGCGGACTGCGTCGGTGAGGTGGACCTTGGGACGGACGCGATCTTCCTCGATGTGGACACCGCCGAGGCGCTGGCGCGGGTGCGCGGGAAATAACGCGCCTGCCCAGCGGGCGCTGGGAGTGACTGAGCCTTCGGCTATGTCTTGGTCAGCCGCGCGATCAGCGCCGACGTGTCCCAGCGGCCACCGCCCATCCTCTGCACCTCTGCGTAGTAGGTGTCGATCAATGCCGCGACGTCCATCTTGGACCCGTTGCGCTTGGCTTCATCCATGATGATGGCGAGATCCTTGCGCATCCAGTCCACGGCGAAGCCGAAATCGAACTTGCCCTCATTCATGGTCTTCCAGCGGTTGTCCATCTGCCAGGACTGGGCCGCACCCTTGGAGATGGTCTCCATGACCTTGGGAATGTCCAGACCCGCCTTTTGCGCAAAGGCGAGCCCCTCCGAGACACCCTGCACGGTCACCGCGACAATGGCCTGGTTGACCATTTTGGTCAGCTGACCTGATCCCGACGGCCCAATCAGAGTGACCATGCGCGCATAATTGTCGATCACCGGCTTTGCCTTGTCGAACGGCGCTTGGCTGCCCCCCACCATCACGGTCAGTACGCCGTTCTGGGCGCCAGCCTGACCGCCCGACACCGGCGCATCGAGAAACTCAAAGCCGCGGTCCGCGGCCGCCGAGGAGAGTTCGCGGGCTATATTGGCCGAGGCCGTGGTGTTGTCGATGAACACCGCGCCCTTGCGCACCGCCTGGAACGCACCCTTGGGACCCAGGGTGACGTCGCGCACGTCGCGGTCGTTGCCGACGCAACAGAACACGAAGTCCTGGTCCTTGGCGGCTTCCGCGGGCGTGGGCGCGCTCCGGCCGCCGTGCTCCTTCACCCAGGCTTCCGCCTTGGCCGCGTTGCGGTTGTAGACCGTGAGGTCGTGCCCACCCTTCTTGCGCAGGTGCCCCGCCATCGGATAGCCCATGACACCCAAGCCGATCCACGCCACCTTCGCCATATCGCCCTTCCTCGTCCAAAAGCTCGTGAACGCGACTTCTAACGGATGCCGGGCCGCTTGTCAGGCGCCTCTTGCCCGCCGCTTGCCTTGTGGGTCCCTGGCTGACTCCCACTTGCCTGTCGCTATCGGGGCATCGTGCCCGTTTGCCCTGAGGGGGTTGCCCTGTCGGAGCTTGAGGGCACGCCGACGATGGCGGCACCGAGCAGAGCGGCCGCGGCCGTGACGGCGAGCAGGGCGGTCTTCAAATTCACGGGGCTCTCATCTCCGTCGGCCTCCAGGGGCATTGGCGGGGCATCGAAGGGCAAAGCTCGCCACGCCAACGCCAGCGCGCACGCTACCGTGCCTGCACTGAGAGTTGACTGAATAGGCCATTTAGGCGCCATTCAGCGTCGTGGTCGCTCGGTGGGACGTGGGCAAGGAGGAGCCGAGCGCCAAGCAAAACCAGGAACGACCGCGACAGGGGCCAGCGGGTCGCCTAGATTTTGTGCTCGATTGCACGAGGCCGAGCCATGCGAGCAAAGCAAGCAACCGCAGCAGGGAGCGACGCTCCGGCGGCGGTCACACTGGGGGACGTGGAGGCTGCGCGCGTCCGGCTGACCGGCGCCCTCATCGACACCGACTGCAATTGGAGCCGCACGCTATCCGACATCCTTGGTTGCAAGGTCTGGCTCAAGTTCGAGAACCAGCAGTTCACGGCATCCTTCAAGGAGCGCGGCGCCCTCAACCGCCTCTCCCTGCTGAAGCCGGCCGAGAAAGCACGCGGCGTGATCGCCATGTCGGCCGGCAACCACGCGCAAGGCGTCGCCTATCACGCGCATCGCCTTGCCATTCCTGCCACCATTGTCATGCCGGTCAACACGCCGACGGTGAAGGTGGTCAACACCCGCCGTCACGGCGCCGAAGTGGTGCTCACGGGCGAGACGGTGGAGGAGGCTGCTGCCTTCGCGCAAGCGCACGGGCGCGAGCGCGGGCTCACGTTCATCCATCCCTACGACGATCCGTCTGTGATTGCCGGTCAGGGCACGTTGGCGCTGGAGATGCTGGGTGCAGCGCCCGAGATCGATACCTTTGTCGTGCCCATTGGCGGAGGTGGGTTGATCTCGGGAATGGCCGTGGCCGCCACGGCGCTGAAGCCAGGCATTCGCCTCATCGGCGTTGAGGCCGAGCTTTATCCGTCAATGTACAATGCCATCAACGGGACGCAGCTGCCCATGCGTGGCGATACGTTGGCGGACGGCATCGCGGTCAAAGCCCCGGGCCACATCACCCAAGGGATTGTGCGCGAGCTGGTCGAGGACATCGTGCTCGTCTCCGAGCAGGAGATCGAGCGTGCCGTCAGCCTGTTGATCAATATTGAAAAGACCGTGGTGGAAGGGGCTGGTGCGGCCGGCCTAGCGGCGGTGCTGAAGCGGCCGGAGTTCTTTAAGAACCGCACGATCGGGCTCGTCCTGTGCGGTGGGAATAT
Source organism: Hyphomicrobiaceae bacterium (assembly GCA_024281145.1). Classification (GTDB taxonomy): domain Bacteria; phylum Pseudomonadota; class Alphaproteobacteria; order Rhizobiales; family Hyphomicrobiaceae; genus AWTP1-13. The sequence continues at coordinate 6,105 of JAMXLN010000213.1, forward strand.
CGACACCCGGCTGCTGGCCAGCGTGTTGGCGCGCGAGTTGGCGCGCGAGGGCCGTCTCACGCAGCTCACCATCGATCTGGTGGACCGGCCGGGCCGGCTTGCCAAGGTTGCCAATCTGCTGGGCGAGGCGGGCGCCAACATCGTCGAGGTCTATCATCAGCGCATCTTTTCCGACCTGCCGGCCAAGGCTGCGCTGCTGGAGCTCGTTATCGAGACGCGCGATCGCGACCACCTGAACGACACGGTAAAGTGCCTCAAGGCCGCCGGATTTGCGGTGGAGGTGCGAACCAATCCCGGAGGTGCACGCTGATGGAAGGGTCCGTTCCGCAACGCGCGGCGACGTTGGCGATGCTGCGCCAGCTTGAGCGCAAGGTCCTATGGCTCTCCTCCTACATGATCCACCACGCAAACCACGAAGTGGATCGCGGCGATGGGCTGAAGGTGGGTGGCCATCAGGCCTCGTCCGCCTCGCTCGTCACGCTGATGACGGCCCTCTACTTCCATGTTCTGCGCCCTGAGGATCGGGTGGCGGTAAAGCCGCACGCGAGCCCCGTGTTCCATGCCATCCAATATCTGCTCGGCAACCAGAGCCTCGACAAATTGCAGGCATTCCGGGCCTTCGGCGGCGCGCAATCCTACCCCTCACGCACCAAGGACACGGCGGACGTGGACTTCTCGACGGGCTCCGTGGGCCTGGGGATCGCCGAGACCGGCTTTGCCAGCCTGGTGCAGGACTACGTGCATGCCAAGGGCTGGAACACCAAGTGGCCGAAGGGCCGCATGATCGGCATCATGGGCGATGCCGAGATCGATGAAGGCAACGTGCATGAGGCGCTGCTCGAATACTGGAAGCACGGGCTGCAGAATTGCTGGTGGATCATCGACTACAACCGTCAGAGCCTCGACTCGGTGGTGTCCGACCGGCTGTTTATGAAGATGGCCGGGCTCTTTGAGAACCTCGGCTGGAAGGTGACGCTCATCAAATACGGCAAGCTCTTGCAGCGCGCTTTCGCCGAGCCCGGCGGACAGCGCCTGAAAGAGTGGATCGACGATTGCCCCAACATGCTCTACTCGGCGCTGGTGTTCCAGGGTGGGGCCGCGTGGCGGCGGCAGCTCGAGGACGACCTCGCCATCCACCCTGACACCCTGACCATCGTGCGCCGACACGACGATGCTGCGCTGGCCCAGCTCATGACCAACCTCGGCGGACACGATCTGCAAGCCATTCTCGAAGCCTTCGACGATGCACCCACCAACCGCCCGGTCTGCTTCATCGCCTACACCATCAAGGGCTACGGCCTGCCGTTCCAGGGCCACAAGGACAACCACTCCGGATTGATGACCAAAGCGCAGATGACCGATTTCAGGGCGCGCGAAGGCATCAACCAGGGAGAGGAGTGGGACAAGTTCGCCGGGCTTGATGTTTCCCCCTCGGACAGCGAAGCCTTCCTCGCGCGCGTGCCATTCGTGACCAAAGGGCGTCGGCGGTTACAGGCGGAACGCGTGCCCGTTGCCCCATTTCCCGCGATTGCCGTCAAGGGTCAGCTCTCGACCCAGGCCGGCTTTGGCCGCGTGCTCGACGAAATCGCCCGCGCCGGTGGGCCGCTGGCCGACCGCATCGTGACGACCTCGCCTGACGTGACGGTGTCGACCAACCTCGGGTCCTGGGTCAATCGGCGCGGCCTCTTCTCCATGGCCAGCCATGAGGACGTATTCAAAGAGCGCGGGCTGCTCTCGCCGCAGAAGTGGGAGATGAGTCCAAAGGGCCAGCACTTCGAGCTCGGCATCGCCGAGATGAACCTGTTCCTTTTGCTCGGTGCGCTAGGGCTGTCGCACGCGCTCTTCGGCGAGCGCCTGCTGCCCATTGGCACGCTCTATGATCCTTTTGTGTGCCGCGGTCTCGATGCGCTCAATTATGCCTGCTACCAAGATGCACGCTTCGTGGTGGCAGGGACGCCCTCTGGCATCACGTTGGCGCCCGAGGGTGGTGCGCATCAGTCAATCGGCACGCCGCTGATCGGCATGGCGCAGGACGGGCTTGCCACCTTCGAGCCGGCCTACGTGGACGAGCTTGCGGCCATCATGGAATGGGCCTTTGACTACGTGCAGCGCGAGGGCCAGGAGGACGCCGAGGCGCGCTGGCATCGGGACGAGAAAGGTGGCTCCGTCTATCTGCGGCTCTCCACACGGCCGATCGACCAGCCCACCCGGCCCATGACCGCTGCGTTGCGCGAGGGCATTATCGACGGCGGGTATTGGCTGCGCTGCCCCGAGCCCAGTTGCGACCTCGCCATCGTCTATAGCGGCGCCGTTGCGCCCGAGGCGATCGAGGCGGCTGGCCTGCTCAGCGAGGACCGCCGCGGCATCGGTGTAATGGCAGTCACCTCGGCCGACCGTCTCTCAGCGGGTTGGCACGCGAGCCAGCGCGCGCGCGAGCAGGGCCAACGCAAGGTGCGAGCGCACATTGAGCGCCTGCTGTCGGAGCTGCCGCGCGATGCCGCCATCGTCACCGTCGCGGATGCCTATCCCGAGGCACTGTCCTGGCTTGGTGGCGTGTGCGGCCACCGCGTGCGCGCGCTGGGGGTCGAGCACTTCGGCCAGTCGGGATCGCTGCCCGAGCTCTATGGCCACTACGGCCTCGACGTCAACGCGATCCTGGCGGCGGCGGAGGGCATCACCGGCCGGCCGTCGCGCTATCGGTTTTTGCAGACGTGAGCCCGACGATGGCTTGACCAAGTGCGGGCGGTCACGTCTTGGGTGCGCCAGTGCGCGTCAAACGTGCTGCAGCAGCGATCAAAACGGGTTCCAGGTCGCGTGGGGTGTGAAGCGCAGGTAGCCGATATTGGCGCCCAGCCGCAGGCCCATGCCGGAACGGATCGGCGCCACGATAACGCTGCCATTGGTGACGAGGGTAGCCCCAACCCCGCCGACGAAATAGGCTGATCCATCGACGCCAGCGAAGCTTGTGTAGATGTCGTCGGGCTGTTTCAGACGATAGATCAGGAACAGCGTCTTGGAGCCGTCGGCACCCACGTCGGTGCCGAGCGACGGCCCGTGCCAAAAGATCTTCTGCGTGCTGCCGGCGCGCATATAGAGTGTGCCGTTGCCGTAGCGCAGGCCGGCGAGGAACGCGCCACCTCCCTCGGTGCCAAGAATGTACCCGGCGGGGCGGCCGCTTTTCTTGAAGAGGTGTTCGATAACGGCGCCCAGGTTGGCCGACACCTTACCGAAGAACCCGGCGCTGGCCGCCATGATCTCGTCGATGGTGTAGCCTTCATCCTCGAACGATGTGGGCGCCCCGGGCGGACCGGGCAGTGGCGTTGTGGACGTTGGAGTGGACTTGGAGACCGGCGGTGGCGGGGGCGCGATTGCCACTTGGGCTGGCGGCGTGGGCTTGGGAGCCCAACTGGCATCGGGCGCCCGCGCCGTGGCCTTGGGGGCAGGCTGGACCGGGGCGGGTGCGGGCGGACGCACCTCGGCACCCTTGGGTTTTGGCTCGGTCGCGACGGCAGGGCCACCCAGCATTTGGTCCAGTTTGGCCAACGTGTAGGCGGCCTTGGCCTTCACGGTTGCCTGCAGCTCGATGCCAACCGCTCTCAGCTCTTCGAGTTTGGCGCAGTCGGGCTCGGCGCCGGGGTCCACGGTGCCCAGCGTGTCAAGCTTGGCCAACAGATCGTTGGCCTGCATATCCAGGCCGGCCATGCGCTCGTCCTGCAGGATTTCGTAGGCCTTCTCCTCGAAGCCCGCATCGGGCCACCCCCTGAGTTCCTTGAGCTCGCGCAGCTTGGCGCGCAAACGGGGCGCATTGTCTGTGTTGAGCTGGCGCAGCGCCGCGCCGGCGCGATCAACCGCCTGGGCGAAATCCTCCCTGGCGCAGGGGGCAGCAGAGGCCGACGCAAGGACCGAAAGCTGGGCCAATCCCATCAGGGCAAAGGCGAGCAACCACCGCATTGGACCGATTCCATGTCTGATCGCGCTATCGGATGCGTCAGCTATGGCAAAATGTGGCCGCCGGTCAAATTTTCGGCATAAGAGACAGGTGCATTACCGCGATGCGGCGGTCGCTGCGCGGCCAAATGCCTTGAAAATGCCGGCCGCTCCACCCCCTATCGGGTCCCTCCCAACCCCAGCACCCCATGCCCCACGACAGCTCCACGACCCTCGGGCGGCCCGCCTTTGCCATCCCGCGCCTATCCCTTCCTGCGGCTCTGCTGATCAGCCTCGGGCTCATCGCCCTTGCGGCCGGTGTCGAGCACGCCATGGGCCGCCTGCTCTTCTGCACATGCGGGACCTTCAAGCTCTGGTACGGCGGCCGCGGTTCGCAGATGTCCCAGCAGTTGACCGACTGGTACAGCTACAGCCATGTGGTGCATGGGATCGTCTTCTACTGGCTGCTGTCGATCGTGGCGCAAGGTCGGCTCTCCGTAGCGGCGCGGCTGGTCATCGCCACCGGCCTGGAGGCGAGCTGGGAGATTTTTGAGAACACCTCCTTCATTATCAACCGTTACCGTGCGCAAACGATCTCACACGGCTACTTCGGCGACAGCATCGTCAATTCGGTGGGTGACATGCTGAGCATGCTGGTGGGCTTCTTGCTCGCCTCGCGCTTACCCGCTTGGGTGACGGTGTTTCTGTTGATCGCCGCCGAGGTCCTCCTGCTTGCCCTCATCCGCGACAACCTTACCCTCAATGTGATCATGCTGATCCATCCGGTGGAGTGGATCAAAGCGTGGCAGATGGGTGGATTTGCCGATGCCAGCTAGGTGACCGACCTCGCTGACGAGGACCCGGTGCGATTTGAAGATACAGACTGCCGTTCCCGCGCCGATGCGGCCGCACCCGCCCGATTATCAGTGCGTCCAGGAGCCCCTGCGGCCGAAGCGAAAGTTGTCGGCATAGGACTTGCGCACCGGGCGTCGCGGCGTGGGCTCCACGACCTGATAGGGGATGCCGTTGCGCTCGGCGTAAGCCATGGCCTCCTCCTTGGTATCGAAGGCGAGAATGATCTGCGATTTCATGTCGCGCGAGCTGGTCCAGCCCATCAGCGGATCGATCTCGCGCGGCGTTTCCGGCTCGTATTCGAGCATCCATTCCTTGGTGCGGGCTGGACCCGACTGCATGGCGGTCTGGGCGGGCTTGTAGATGCGGGCGGCCATCGCGTGGATCCTTGACGCCGGTCGTTGGCGCGATGTTGTCAAACACAAAGAGGCAGAGAACCTAACCCATGTCACCTCGCTTGTCCGCATCGAGCTTTGCGAGTTGTGGCGACAAGCCTCAGCGCGGAAACGCGCGATCGACGATGGCGCGAGCATCCGCCCCGTCGAGCCCGTGGCCGTAGGTGTGTCGGGAGAGGCCGGACAACCGCGTGGTGATGAAGGCGTCGGCCACCGCAGTGGGCGAGTGGGCGCGCAGGAGGCTGGCAGCCGCGAGCACGGCGAGCGCCTCGGTCAAGCCGCGGGCCCGCCCCTCGAGCACGCGCTCGTCCCGCAGCAGCGCCTCCACCCGCGAGAAATGCGCTTTGAGGTGGGCATCCCCGCAGGTCGCGTTGCGCAGATCGTCCATCACCGTCGCACCGGTGTCGGGCTCACGCTGCAGGACGCGCAGGAGGTCGAGCGCCATGACGTTACCGGATCCTTCCCAGATGGCATTGACCGGCAGCTCGCGATAAAGCCGGGCTGCGACGCCTTCCTCGACATAGCCGTTACCGCCAAGGCACTCCATGGCCTCGTAAGCCAGCGCCGGTCCGATCTTGCACACCCAATACTTGGTGACCGGGGTCATGAGACGGCGCCAGGCCACCGCACGGCTGTCGGAAGCGAGATCGAAGCTGTGCGACAGGCGCAACGACAATGCCGTTGCCGCCTCGACGTCGAGCGCCAGATCGGCCAGCACCTGGCTCATCAGCGGTTGATCGACGAGATGCTTCTGAAACACGCTGCGGTGGCGGCAGTGATGGATGGCGTTGGCGAGCGTCAAGCGCATCAGCCCCGCAGAGCCCACCGCGCAATCGAGCCGCGTGTGCGTCACCATCTCGATGATGGTGGGAACCCCGCGACCCTCCTCGCCGATGAGCCAGGCGTGTGCGCCTTGGAACTCCACTTCACAGGACGCATTGGAGCGATTGCCGAGCTTGTCTTTGAGGCGTTGGAAGGCCAGCGCGTTGACGCTGGCGTCGGGCAGGAAGCGCGGCATCAGAAAGCAGGAGAGCCCGCCCGGCGCTTGGGCCAGCACCAAGAAGGCGTCGCACATGGGTG
>JAMXLN010000214.1 GCA_024281145.1 Hyphomicrobiaceae bacterium
GGCGCTTGGTGATCGCGTTGTAATAGGCGTGCACCCAGGCATGCGCCGCGTCGGCGCTGACGAACTGAAACCCGAGGGCGCCCATGCCCAAGCGCCCAGCCCGTTCGATGGTGTCGAGCTGTGAACATGCCATCCAGATCGGTGGATGCGGCTTCTGCACGGGCTTAGGCAGCACATGCCGCAGCGGGTATTGAAAGTATTTGCCGCGATGCTCGCTGGCACCGTCGGCAAACATTGGGAAGATTGCCTGCACGGCCTCGTCGAACACGGCGCGCTTATTCTCCATGGTGCGCTCGAAGGGCTCAAGCTCTGTGATGGAGGCGCTCTCGCCCATACCGAACTCGACCCGCCCGTTGCTCAAAAGATCGAGCACGGCGACGCGCTCTGCCACGCGGATGGGATGATTGGTGGTAATCTGGAAGATGCCGTGACCCAGGCGAATGTTCTCGGTGCGCTGACTGGCGGCGGCCAGGAACGATTCAGGTGAGGGGCAGTGGGAGTATTCTTCGAGAAAGTGGTGCTCGACCATCCACGCGTAGTCGTAGCCTGTGCGATCGGCGAGCTCCACCTGCGCCAGCGCATTTTGATAGAGCTTGAGCTCGCTGTTGGGCTGCCAGGGCCGTGGCAGTTGCAGCTCGTAGAAAATGCCGAACTTCATCGACGTGCCTCCACCCAATCGTCGCGTGCGGAGGGAGCATAGCCGCACTCGTGGGCTCGTGCCTATGCTTGCGCCGCACGACGGCTAGGCTCAATATGAAGGCCAGGCTCGACGTGGCCCGCGCGATCTCGAGGGCCTTGCGAGCCACGGCCTGCTCCGTTCGGCCTTGGCCCCCCTTAAACCGTGCAGGGCTTGTTCGTGAGCGGTCACTCCGCCGCTGCCATCATCTCGACGTGCTCCACCTTGCAGGCGCAGAACTTGAACTCCGGGATCTTGCCCATGGGGTCGAGCTGCGGGTTGGTGAGCAGGTTGGCGGCAGCCTCCGCGAAGCAGAACGGGATGAACACCATGCCCTCCGCCACGTCGCGATCGGCGCGCGCCTTCAGCACCACCTCGCCGCGCCGGGTTGAAACGCGAATGAGGCCGCCGGCCTCGACGCCGAGCCCTTCCATGTCGCGGGGGTTGAGGCCGGCGATGGCCTCCGGCTCCAGGCTATCAAGGTTGGAGGCACGCCGGGTCATGGAGCCCGTATGCCAGTGCTCCAGCAGCCGCCCCGTGGTCAGCACCAGGGGATACTCCGCGTCGGGCAGCTCGTTGGGGGGCAACAGATCGGCGGGCACGATCACGGCGCGGCCGGAAGCGGTCGGGAACGCGTTCGCAAAGATGATCTCGTTGCCCGGTTTGTCCGGGGCATCGCAGGGATAGGTAACGGCGTCTTCCCGCACCAGCCGCTCCCAGGTGATGTTGTTAAGGGAGGGCATCACCTGGGTCATCTCGCCGAACACCTCCGCCACGTCCCGGTAGGCCCAATTCAAACCGATGCGCTGCGCGATCTCCTGGATCAGCTCCCAATCCTGCCGCGCCTCGCCAGGCGGACTGATCACTGGCCGTGAGATCTGCACTTGACGGTTGGTGTTGGTGAAGGTGCCCCATTTCTCCGCATGCGCGGAAGCCGGCAGGATGACATCGGCGTAGCGCGCCGTCTCCGTGAGGAACAGATCCTGCACCACCAGGTGCTCCAACTTGGCCAGCGCCTCGCGCGCATGACTGACGTCGGGATCGGACATCGCGGGGTTCTCACCCATGATGTACATGCCCTTGATGGTGCCGTCCTTGATGGCGTGCATGATCTCGACCACCGTCAGGCCCTTGTTGGGTGGCAGCTCCACACCCCAGAACGTCTCGTAGCGCGTGCGCACCTCGGGGTCCTCGACCGACTTGTAATCGGGAAACACCATCGGGATGAGCCCCGCATCGGAGGCGCCCTGCACGTTGTTCTGTCCGCGCAACGGGTGCAGGCCCGTTCCCGGCCGCCCGATTTGGCCCGTGACCAGCGCCAAGGCGATGAGGCAGCGTGCGTTGTCGGTGCCGTGCGTGTGTTGCGAAATGCCCATGCCCCAGAAGATGATGGAGCGCTCCGAGCGGGCATAAAGGCGCGCCACCTCGCGAATGGTTGTGGCGGCAATCCCGCAAACCGGCTCCATCTTCTCGGGCGTGAAATCCGCCACCTTGGCCTTGAGGCTTTCGAAGCCTTCCGTGTGCGCCTGGACGTACTGAATGTCGACCATGCCCTCGGCGATGATCACATTGAGCATGGCGTTGAGCAGCGCCACATCGCGCCCAGGCTTGAATTGCAGGATGTGGCTTCCATAGCGCGCCAAGCCCTGCGAATGGCCGCGCGGATCCATGACGATGAGTTTGGCGCCCCGCACAGCGGCATTCTTGAGAAAGGTCGCAGCCACCGGATGGTTCTCGGTCGGCCGCGCCCCGATCACGATGATGCACTCGGCGTCCTTGGCGGCCGTAAAGGGCGCGGTCACCGCCCCGGAATTGAGACCCTCCATCAGGGCCGCCACCGACGAGGCATGGCATAGCCGCGTGCAGTGATCGACGTTGTTGGTGCGGAAGCCTTGGCGGATCAGCTTCTGAAAGAGATAGGCCTCCTCGTTGGACCCCTTGGCCGAGCCGAAACCGGCGATCGCCTGGCCACCCTCGCGCTGGTGGATGGTCTTCAGCCCGAGAGCCGCCTTGGCGAGGGCTTCCTCCCAACTCGCCTCGCGGAAGTATTGCAGCATGTCCTCGCGCCGGATCTCCAAATTGGGGTCTTTGCCGACGCCATCGCGGCGGATGAGCGGTCTCCTCAGGCGATCGGGATGGTGCACGTAGTCGAACCCGAACCGGCCCTTGACACAAAGGCGGTTGGCGTTGGCCGGTCCATCCCGGCCATCGACATAGAGGATCTTCTCGTCCTTGACGTGCACCTTGGTCTGGCAGCCAACGCCGCAGTAGGGGCAGAGCGTGTCGACGGAGCGCGTCTCGTAATTGACGCGCTTGCCGGCACCATCGAGCAGCCCCTTCTCCATCAGCGCGCCCGTTGGGCACACTTGCACGCACTCACCGCAGGCGACGCAGGTCGAGCGACCCATGCCCTCGTCGAAGTCGAACACCACCTTGGCGTCGTGGCCACGATAGGCCATGCCAATGACGTCGTTGGCCTGCACCTCACGGCAGGCGCGCACGCACAGGCCGCAGTTGATGCACGCATCGAGATGGACGGCGATGGCGGAGTGCGTTGCGTCGGCCGCCGGGCGGCGATCCTTCGGAAACCGGCTCACCGGCGTCACGTGCATGGCGTCCACCCAGTCCCAGAACTTGGAGGCAGGGTCGTGGCTTTCCTCCCGGAGCGGCTGATCGGCAAGGAGGAGCTCAAACACCATTTGGCGCGATTTCCGGGCCCGCTCGCTCGCGGTCTTGACCTTCATCCCGGCGGTGGCCTTGCGCTGGCAGGAGGCTGCCAGCACGCGTTCCCCCTCCACCTCCACCATGCACGCGCGGCAATTGCCGTCGGCGCGATAACCGGGCGCTGGATGCCAGCACAGGTGCGGGATCTTCGTCCCATACCGCTGCGCCACTTGCCAGAGGGTTTCGTCAGGCTCCGCCTCGACCTCGCGCCCGTCGAGCGTCAATGTGATCTTTTCAGGCATGGCTCTCGTTCTTCAGTTCGATCTCGATGAAGGCGAATTCGAAGGCGTTGGCGTTGATGACGTTGTGGTGAACGCCGGCCTTGCGCGCGTAGGAGACGCCGAGCTTCAAGTCCGCAAAGCTTATCTCGCCCGCAGGCGAGACAAGCTTGAGCCGCCCATCGCAGATCGGCACCACGATATAATCCATCTGGTGCACGTGCTCGCCGGTCTCGGCACCCGGCGCGAAGCGCCATTCGGTGACGCGCACGCGCTCGTTGTCAACTTGCACGGTGGCGACCGCCTGCGGGAGCTTGCTCATTTCTCCTCCGAAAATGAATTTGGGCGCACGAACGCGCAAGCCAGCGGCCTCATCGCAAATCTTCCGGGAAATATTTGCACACGCATTTGATCGGGTTGGGAGCAGCCTGACCCAGACCGCAGATGGAGGCATCGGCCATCACCTGCGACAGGTCGGCGAGCAACTCCTCATTCCAGCGCGTCGTCGCCAACAGCTGTACCGCCTTCTCCGTACCGTTGCGGCAGGGCGTGCATTGACCGCAGCTTTCGTCGGCGAAGAAGCGCATGAGATTGAGCGCCACCGCCTTCATGTCATCCTTGTGCGATAAGATCACGACGGCGTGGCTGCCGACGAAGCAGCCGTGCTTTTCCAGCTGTCCGAAGTCGAGCGGAATATCGGCCATGTACGCGGGCAGGATGCCTCCCGAGGCACCGCCCGGCAGATAGCCCTTGAAATGGTGGCCCTCGGCCATGCCGCCGCACAACGCGATGAGATCGCGGCACGTGGAGCCTGCCGCCGTCAGCACCATACCGGGCGTCTTCACCCGCCCCGATACGGAATAGGACCGCATACCCTTGGCACCGTTCTTGCCTTGGTCGGCAAACCACGCCGCGCCCTTCTCCAAGATCGCCGGCACCCAGTAGAGCGTCTCGACGTTGTTGACGAGCGTTGGCCTGCCGAACAAGCCCACCTGCGCAACGTAGGGCGGACGGTGGCGCGGATAGCCGCGCTTGCCCTCGATCGATTCGATCATCGCGCTCTCTTCACCGCAGATGTAGGCACCCGCACCACGGCGCACGTGGACCTTGGTGTGCGCGAGCAAGCCCGCCGCTTGCAGCTTTGGCAGCTCGGCCTTGAGGATCTTGAGCACCGCGGGATACTCATCGCGGATGTAGAGGAACACCTCTTCGGCCTCCACCGCCCAGGCCGCGATCGCCATGCCCTCCAGAAACTTGTGCGGCTCCGTCTCGAGATAAATGCGGTCCTTGGAGGTGCCGGGCTCGCCCTCGTCAGCGTTGACCGCCATCAGCCGCGGCGCCCGTTCGCTGCGCACCAGCGCCCACTTGCGCCCGGTCGGAAATCCGGCCCCGCCGAGGCCACGCAGGCCGCCGTCCGATAGCGCCGCGATGACGTCTTCGACCTTACGCGCTCCCGCAAGACACGAGCGCAGCACGCGGTAGCCTCCAGCCTCAGCGTAGGCCTCGAACGTCTGATAGGCCGGGATCTGCGGGTGCACTTCGCCACGCTGGGCGAGCTCGGTGATCTTGGCGACGCTCGCGTGATCCACATGCCGGTGCCCCACTTCGGCCGCCGGTGCCGTATGGCAGGAGCCAATGCATGGGGCCCGCAGCACGCGCACGCCCGGCAGCTGCGCCTTGTTGAGCGCGCGGATGAGCTCATCACCGCCGGCCAAGGCACAGCTCAGACTATCGCACACGCGCACCGTCACCTTCGGCGGGCGCTCCTCTCCCGCGCCCACCACGTCGAAATGGGCATAAAAGGTCGCCACCTCGTAGACGTGTGCCATCGGCACGCGCAGTTCCTCCGCCAGCGCCTGCAAGTGGCCCTCCCACAGGCAACCCTCACGGTCCTGAATGAGGTGCAAATACTCGATGAGCAGCGCTCGCTCGCGCGGCCCCTCGCCCAGCAGCGCCTTGACCGCAGCCGCCTCCTCCTGGCGCAGCACCCGCCCACGCGGAAACGGCGCCGCCTTGCGCCGACCCGAGCCCGGATGGATCGAACGCCGGCGCACTGGCGATCCGCCGCCGCCCTTGGAGGTGTCATTCATGCTCGCGAGCCTGGCGTGGTTTCCTGCTCAAGGCCAGGCTGTTTGGGCAGCCGACCTGCGGCGAGCCAACACTGGCGAAGTGGCATACCATATGCCATATGGCGC
>JAMXLN010000215.1 GCA_024281145.1 Hyphomicrobiaceae bacterium
GGTTCAGATCAATTCAGCCTGCAAAGCCGCATGCGCCATCGCACCCTCCAGCGCTTGGTCGAGGTCGGCGATAATGTCGTCGGGATGCTCGATGCCGATGCTGAGACGGATCATCTCTGGCCGTACGCCGGCAGCGGTGAGCTCCTGCGGGGACATCTGACGGTGGGTGGTGGAGGCTGGATGACAGGCGAGCGATTTTGCATCGCCAAGATTGACGAGCCGCTTGAACAGTTTGAGGCGGTCGTAGAAACGCACGCCCGCATCGAAGCCGCCGCGCACGCCGAAGGTGATGAGCGAGCAGGCGCGGCCCTGCAGGTATTTGTTTGCGAGGGCATAGTAGGGGCTGTCCGGAAAGCCCGCGTAGTTCACCCAATCGACGCGCCGGTCTTGGCGCAGGAACTGCGCAACGGTGCGTGCATTCTCCACGTGCCGATCGACGCGGATGGCGACGGTCTCCACGCCCTGCAGAAGCAGGAACGCGCTGATCGGCGAGAGCACCGAGCCGGTCGTTCGCATGAGCACACTGCGGCAGCGCTCGATGTAAGCGGTGCGGCCGAAATGCTCGACGTAGACGAGGCCATGATAGGAGACGTCGGGCTCGGTGAACATGCGGAAGCGAGAGGCATGTCTCGCCCAGGGAAAATTACCGCTGTCGACGACAGCTCCGCCCAAGGTGGTGCCGTGCCCGCCCAGGAACTTGGTGAGCGAGTGAATTACGATATCAGCGCCATACTCGAACGGGCGCAAAAGGATCGGCGTGGCCACCGTATTGTCCACGATCAGCGGCACACCGCGCCTGTGGGCAACCTTGGCGATCGCTTCGATATCGCAAATGTTGCCCGCGGGATTGCCGACGCTCTCACAGAAGACGGCCCTGGTATTGTCATCGATCAGGGCTTCAAGATTGGCAGGCTGGTCATCCTTGGAGAGCTTTGCGGTCACGCCCAGGCGCGGCAGCAAGTGACAGAGCAAGGTGCTGGTCGTGCCATAGAGCTGCGGCACAGAGACGATGTTGCTGCCCATGTCAGTGAGATTGAGAACCGCGTAGTTCAGAGCCGCCTGACCGCTGCCCACGCAGAGCGCACCGACGCCACCTTCGAGGTCCGCAACCCGCTTTTCGAGCACGCTTGTGGTCGGGTTACTGATACGGCTGTAGCGATGCCCCTCGACTTCAAGATTGAAGAGCGCAGCGCCGTGCTCGGCGCTGTCGAAGGCATAAGCGACAGTCTGATAGATTGGTACGGCGACGGCCCGATGAGCAGCCTCCGGATCATAGCCGCCGTGCACCGCGATGGTTTCCGGCCGCATTGCATTTGGTTTTGGTTTTTGCACGCTGCGCCCCTCCGTGTCCGCCCCAACCGGCTCGCCATTCCCCAGGGGCCGCAGCAAACACTTAGCCAAGTTCCCGGGCGTTTGATGCGCGATATTACGGACGTGATTAATTGGTTAACGTCCCGAAGTATGCTCGGCCGCGGCACTTCGCGGACCCTGCGACGGCAAAGCTTAACCATTGAGCGATAGATGGATGCCGCTCGCGCTACTTTCCGATTAGCTCAAAGGTGCGCGATACTGCGGGGGGACCATGACCGTTGACGTAGCTGGAAATCCGACACGCTCGACCTATCCGGCGCCGACCCAGGCTTGGATGCGCGCGCTGGAGCGAACCGCGCGCATCGGCGAAGAGCCTGCGCGCATCTTGCCCTTGGTGATCGATGAGCTCGCCGACCAATTCGGCGATTTGCCCGCGTTGCTGTCGGAGCATCAGAGCCTCAGCTACCGCGAGCTTGCGCGGGCCGCCAATCGCTATTCCCGTTGGGCGCTCGAGCAGGGCGTCCGCGTCGGCGATTGCGTGTGTTTGATGATGCCAAACCGACCGGAGTTTGTGGCCATTTGGCTTGGCATCTCGCGTGTCGGAGGCATCGTGGCCCTCCTCAACACGAGCTTGCGCGGCGCCTCTCTGGCGCACTGCGTGGGGGCCGCCCGGCCGCGCCTTGCCATTGTCGACAGCACGCTTTGTGCAGAATTCGCCGGCGCGGTCTCCCCCTCCAACAGCGGCATCGCCTGCTGGGCCTACGGTGCCCACGTCCCAGACTTTGCACCGCTCGAGCTCGCGCTCATGCGCCAGTGCGCTGACCCGCTTGGTGCACGCGAGCGACCGTCAGTGACGACCTCCGATCCTGCACTCTATATATACACCTCCGGCACGACGGGTCTCCCCAAGGCGGCGAACGTCAGTCATCACCGCATCATGACGTGGAGCCACTGGTTTTCCGGCATGCTGGACGTGCGCCCCAGCGACCGGATGTACAATTGCCTGCCCATGTACCACAGCATCGGCGGCGTGGTGGCGATCGGCGCAGTTTTGGTCGCCGGGGGCTCGGTGCTGCTGCGCGAGCGATTTTCAGCCAGCCATTTCTGGTGCGACGTCACCGACCACGGCTGCACACTGTTCCAATACATCGGCGAGCTTTGCCGCTATCTGGTGAACGCACCACACCACCCACGGGAGACCCAGCATCGGCTGCGACTGTGTTGCGGCAACGGCTTGCGCGCCGACACCTGGGAACAGTTTGTCGAGCGCTTCAAGATCCCGCAAATCATCGAATTCTACGCCGCAACGGAAAACAATTTCTCACTTTTCAATTGCGATGGAAGACCGGGCGCGATCGGAAGGATCCCCTCCTTCCTGGGCCACAGGTTCAATATTGCGCTGGTCCGCATGGACTCCGACGGCCGAGAACCCCTGCGCGACGCGAGCGGTCTGTGCCAGCACTGCGCGCCAAATGAACCTGGAGACGCCCTCGGCCAAATCCACGCAGGCAGCGGAGCGCAAGGATCGAAGTTTGAGGGCTACACCGACAGGGCAGCATCGGAGAAGAAACTCATGCGCGACGTGTTCGCCAAGGGAGATCTCTGGCTCCGCTCGGGCGACTTGATGCGCAAGGACGGGAAGGGCTTCTTCTACTTCGTGGACCGCCTCGGCGACACCTTCCGCTGGAAGGGTGAGAACGTGGCAACAAGCGAAGTGTCCAACGTTCTCTTGAGCTTTCCCGGTATCCTCGACGTTGCCGTCTACGGCGTGGCCGTCCCAGGAACCGAAGGGAAAGCGGGCATGGCGACGATCGTGGCCGGTGCCGGCTTCGATCTGCCGGCGTTGCACACATATCTCAAAGACGTCTTGCCGACCTATGCCCGCCCGGTCTTTGTGCGCATCCGCGCCGCGCTCGAAGTTACTGACACCTTCAAGCACAAGAAGCACACGCTGGCGCGTGAGGGCTTCGACCCCCGAGCGACCGAAGACGCCATCTACTTCAGCGATCCCGAGGGGCAACAATTCCTACCGATGACGGTCGAGCTCTATGAGCGGATCACGGCCCGGGAGCTTCGTTGCTAGCGAGGTTCGCTCGACCTTGGCCGGGGCAGTCGCCATTCACGCCGTGCTGCCCGCATCGACGGTCATCACCGTGCCGGTGACGCTCGCCGCCTTGTCGCTCAAGAGGTACTCGATCGCGTTGGCGACGTCTTCGGGATCGGCCAGGCGGCGCAGTGCACTGCGCCGTGCCACCTGCTCGCGCTGCTCGCCGTCAAGCCCCTTGGTCATCTCCGTCTCGAGGAAGCCCGGCGCCACAGCATTGACCGTTATGTTGCTGCGCCCGACTTCGCGCGCAAGCGAGCGCGTAAAACCCAACATGGAGGCCTTGGTGGCACCGTAGACTGAGAGCCCACTGTAGCCGGTGAACCCGATGATGGAGGAGACATTGACGATCCGGCCGCCGCCGTCGGCCAACATCCACCGCACCACGTATTTGGTGAGAACCATGGGCGATATTGTATTCACCTTCACGAGGTTCTCGATCTGCGAGTTGTGCATGATCGCCAACAGCCCATCGGTACCCACGGCGGCGTTGTTGACGAGCCCATAGATCGGTCCGAAATCGCCCCTGATGGTTCTCACGAGGTCGCCGATCTCCGCCAGATTGGCGAGGTCGAAGGGGCGAAAATGGATGGCGCCCTTCGATGCGGCCTTGCTCTCGGCAATCGCACAAGCCAGTGCTTCGGTCTCCCGCCGCGCAATGGCAATGACGCGATCGCCTGCCGAGGCCAATTTGCGCAAGGTGCACAGACCGAGCCCGCGGCTGCCGCCCGTGACGATGACGTTACGCATGACCGCGCGCCAGCTTACCGGCGCCCGTGACATGCAAGGATGACACGAAACGCATGAGCGCGGGGATCTTGTGGCGGGCCAGATGCTGTTGGCAGAGTTGGCGAATCTCACTTTCGGTCTGCGCAACCGCGGCCGGATCCGCGGCTGCGGCGGAACCGTTCAACACCACTTTGGCCACCACGATGGCGCCGGTGAACGGGCTCTTTTGCGCCGAGACCAGCGACATTCGCACCTTGGGATGACGGTTGATTACTGCCTCGACTTCCTCGGGGTGCACCTTGGACCCGCCCACGTTGATGATGCCGCCGCGGCGGCCGCGGAAGTAGCAGCGATCCTCGATGCGTTCGATCATGTCGCCGGTATCAACGAAGCCGTCCGCGCTCGCCAGTGCCGGCGCAGCCTCGCCCAGATAGCGACTGGCGACGCGATCAGACCTGATGTGCAGCGAGCCATCCTCAAGCTTCATGCGCAGCTCACCGTGCGCAGCATCGAGGAGGCTTGCCGAAAAACCTTCACGCCCGTCGACAACCTCAAAACCCACTCCGGCTTCGGTGGAGGCGTAGGCATGGCCGACCTTGGCGTGCGGCCAAAGCGCTTTGAGGCCGTCCAGGATGGCCTGATCGGCGATCTCGCCGGACAGCCGCACATACTGCGGCTGGAACACTTTGGCAGCCGGATTCATGATGGCCCGGCGCCAGTGCGTCGGCGTGCCGGAGATATGCGTCACGCCACATTGAGCGAGCCGATTGAGGTGATCGCTGGGGCTTTCCTCGAGGTTGGATAGGACGAGGGAGGTGGGACCCGTCACCGCGCGCAGGAAGATCTGCAAGCCGCCGTAGCGCCGGATGTCGTAGAACGTCGCCCACACGACGCCGGCGAGCGGCTGCGCCCGCCCCGCAAAGGCCCCGGTGAGCGCCTCGAGGGTGTGGACGACAAGCTTCGGCGTACCGGTCGTGCCCGAGGTCAGCAAGACCCACTCGGTTGCAAAGCGATCGGCCGGTTCACCTGCGCTCGGCTCGGGGTCGCGCGATGGCGCGATGCAAGGTCCCCTCACCAGCTCGCCAAGCCCGGGGATGGCACGGTCTGAGACGATGCCATCGATCTCGGCCGTGGCGATGATCGAGGGCAACTGCGCTGCCGGAACGTCGGAGGGACAAATCACAAAACGGCGCACGACGCCGTCGAGCTCGATGAGCGCCAGGGCGGTGGCGAGCTGACCTTGGGTGGCGATGAGAACCGAGCGTCCACTCAGCGCTTCGCGCTCGCCCCCCAGGTAGGTACCGGTGATGAGCCCCGACAGGGCGGCTTTCCTGTCGACGTCCCAAAGAAAAACTTCGCTCAACCGGGCCGCGCTCCGCAAGCGGGCGCGCAGCGATCGAGGACTATTGTCTGGCTTCGTCATAAAATCGTACGAAGTCGCCGAATGTGACCGGAAAGTACACGTCCTCTGCGGCGCTGAAGGGGTCAAAGCCGAGCCTCTGCTCGAGCCGCGCCACAAGGATGGCGAAGCACAGCGAATCGAGCCCAGAATCGAGCAAGATGAGATCATCGGCCAGAGGCGCCAGCCGTTTGTTCTGCTCCTTGGCGATCTGCTCGACCTCGGCGGCGATCGTCGCCCGCGTGGACATTGCTTCTAGTTTCGTTCCGTCACTCATTTCGCAACTCACTCCCACTCACCAACAAGCTCCGGCCCGGCTCCGCCAAGCCCCCAAGCAAAATTTCCACCTGCTGATGCAAATGCCGTACCGTCGGCGCAACCTGCATCTCTCCTGCGTAACACCAGCGGTCCCTTTCCGCCAGCAGCAAGCGATCGACGGCGCGATCTGCCTCACAGTCCCAAGGTCTCGCGTGCCCGCTCCGGCCATAGATCGAGCCTGGCACCGTGGGTCGCAAACAGAGCGAGCCCAAGCCTATCCATGCCGAACGCGACACAGGCCGTGTGCACCAGTTCCCCATCCTTGCCGTTTATCTGCCAGGTCGAGCCAAAGTGGTCCTGATGGTAGTTGAAGCTCATGCAGGCGGTTGGCCGCTCCGAGGAATAGATGGGGATGAGCAGCTCGTATTTTAGCGACTGCTCGACCTGGCTCATTGCCAAAAGTTGGCCGGTGCGACCGAAGAAGGGGTCGCTCGCCTTGTCGATGCGGTAATTGAGACAGAGCAGTCCCGCCAGCTCATTGGCACGTTCGAGCCATTGGCTGCGGAAACCAAACGCCTGTTCCGCCGATCCCACACGCACGAATTCGCGCATGCGAAACGATTGCAGCCGGTCAAGCTGGCGCGATGGTTCGCGCCGGAAACAGTCGGCGCTCACGTCGAACAGCAGCCCCTTCTCCGCTACCGCGCCACGCGCGGCCACCAGCGGGTACACTGGATAGCAGGCGGCCGGCGTCACCACCAGATCGGAGGTGGAGGCCGCCGCCGCCCAATCACCGCCGGGCAGGGAAGGTTCGGCGGAGCCGTGGAGATGAAGGCAGCACACACCGCCCAGTAGCTGGGGGAAGTTGTTTTGGTAGTCCGTCCGTTCCAACTGTGCTCGACTCATGACCGGCGGGAACCGCATCACCTCTGCGCTCGGATCGCGATAGCGCGATATCAGCTTGGTGAGCCCTTCGATCACGCGCTCGAAGAGCGCGGTGCGTGCATAGACGCCATCCGCGCCCAAGTGGTGGAACAAGGCCGGCGCTAGCAGCGCGATTCTATCGTCCAGAGCCTGCGACATGCGAGTATAAGCCCCCTCATCCGTCTAGAAATACCGAGCTCAATCGCGCAGGGATTGAGGAACCTCGGTCAACATCGTCGCGCTCGCAACGTTGGCGAGGATGCGATCGTTGTTGATCATGATCGACGACGACAGCACATCGCGCAGGTTGCGACCGACGCTGCATGCGCTGTCATTGCGATATCCCGAAAGGCCGGTCGCTTGCAGAGCGCTCATCACCGTGGCGATCGCCATCTCCGAGGCGTTCACCTTCAAAAGGTTCATCGCGCCTTGGAAGTCGAGCGAATCCAGGTGATCGTGATCCTGAGCGGCGGCTTCATAACGTGCCATCGCGGAAGCGATCGTGCTTCTGAGCGCGCGCAAGGTGGCACTGGCACGCGTCAGATGCGCCGCACCCGGC
This sequence comes from Hyphomicrobiaceae bacterium, assembly GCA_024281145.1. Lineage (GTDB taxonomy): Bacteria > Pseudomonadota > Alphaproteobacteria > Rhizobiales > Hyphomicrobiaceae > AWTP1-13. Next base: position 7,285 of record JAMXLN010000215.1, read on the forward strand.
GGCAGCTGGCCAGAGGCATTCCGCGCCGCGCCCCGGATGAATTGACGAGCGCGCTCGACTGCACCGGCGGCAGCGCCGGCCCAAACCGCGCCCCACGTAAGATGCGCGATCGGCAGCACAGTGCGGGCATTGATCAGCTGGTAGGAGTCTTCGAAGACTTGGCGCGTGGGCGCGTTCGCCCGCAAGGTAAAGCCGCTGCTACACGTGCCCCGCATGCCAAGCGTGTCCCAGCCGACCGAAGGCTCGAGCGTATACTGTTCTTTCGTTGCCGCGACCAACACCTGGTCGGAGGAGGCGGCCTCGGGCGAGCGACGCGCGGTCGTCAGGATGGCGTCGGCCTGGGCGCCGTAGGAAATGACAGTGGCGCTCTTCGTCAGCTCCATGCCGCTGCCCTGCTGCGTCACGGCGCAGGAACTGTTGCGCAAGTCGCCGCCACCCTTGCCGTCGGTGGTTGACGATCCCAGCAGCAGCTGCTCGGTGCCGACCCGCCGCTGCAGATCGCGCGCCCAGTCGGCGTCACCGCCGTGTCGGACCAGACACGCGACCATGATCTGGTGCATGGCGTAGATCATGCCAGTGGAAGCGCACGCCCGCCCAAGCGCGTAGCAGACCTCGACGATCTCCGAGACGCTGGCCCCTTGCCCACCCAAGTTGGTCGGGATCATAGCCCCCAGCAAGCGCTCGGCGCGTGCCGCGGCAAAGGCCTCGCTTGGAAACCGCGCGCTACGGTCCACCGCTTCCGCGTGCACCGCTGCCACCGCCGCGACCGCCTTGGAGCCGCGACTGCGATCCCATTTGTCAGTTTGAAAAAGCGCAGTTACGGGACTTTGGATGTTCATTTACGCTCCCGTCAAAAAAGATCCCCTCGCATCCCGTTCACGACCGAGGGAATTTTCTCGATCGCAATCGCGAACTGTGTGCTCGAGGCACATTTGACGATTGCACCGCGGATAGCAACACTGCCGGCCCGACAACTTCCAAAAATGGTTAGCGATATCGAGTGGGAGATTTCGCGTGTCTCGCGATGCGCCAAATGGCGCCTTACGGGAGTGCGACCGTCTTGGCGCAACAATTCTGCAACTATCTGGCGGACAATAGAAATTTTGCGTTGATCGCGGCCGTTGCCGAGCCCGCGGCACGCTGCAACGGCACGTCGTGACCGCTCCGAGCGCGCTTCGCGCGCCGCGTCCGTGTGACCTCACACAGCCGAGATCCAATCACGTCGCCCTTTGACTTTCCGCGCGCTCCAGCATCCTATGTCCGCGCTGGCGGCAACGCTCGCTGCCTATCCACTCTAAACGGGGATTTATACGGGTCTTACCATGTCGAATGTGTCTGAGCTTGCACCGCGTGATATAATTTTGAAAATCGTCGCCGATTTTCTTGCGCGCCAATCCGTAACTCGCACCATTCGCCCGGACGACAATCTGCGCGACGCCGGTCTCACGTCGATGGACATGGTCAACATCGTGTTGAAGGTAGAGTCGGCGTGCGGAGTGACCATCCCGGACCGGGAGATCACGCCAGCGAACTTCAGATCGGTCGCGGCGATCGACAACTTGATCAGTTCACTGCGCCGCGCCTGAGGGCTGCGCCGCCAACTCCACCCGCGCGGCTGCGACGGCTCGTTCAGCCCTCAGCAGCGTCGTTACCCATTGAGCCACCTCCCATGCCTCTCGATCCCAGCGTGCAACGCTTCCTGCGAATGCTCGCGGTGGGTGGCTTTCCGGCGGCTTCGGAGCAAGATCCGAGCGCCATGCGGGCGGCCTTCCGTCGGCTGGCCGAGACGGTCGACGTCAAAGGCGTGTCGATCGAACGGGTCGAGGAGCGGGAAATTCCGGGCCCCGCTGGACCGGTGCCAATCCGCGTCTATACTCCGACGACGCCGCATCTCGACCCGACGCCAGCTCTCCTTTATTTTCACGGCGGCGCCTGGGTTTTTTGCGATCTCGACACGCACGATGGTCTCTGCCGGACGCTGGCCAACGAGAGCGGCTGCCGGCTCGTCTCGGTGGCTTACCGGCAGGCACCCGAGCACAAGCTGCCGGCCGCAATGGAGGACAGCTACGCTGCGACCGAGTGGTTGGCCAACCACGCGCGCGCCCTCGCGATCGACACGCGTCGCATCGCCGTTGGCGGCGATTCCGCCGGCGGCACGCTGGCGGCAGTGGTTTGCCAGCTCGCCAAGCGGCGCAGCGGACCCGAGCTCGCCCTGCAGGTGCTGCTGTGCCCGAAGACCGACGTCAGCGCGGAAACCGCTTCGCGTCGCGCGTTTGCCAGCGGCTATTTCTTCGACCGCGCGACGCTGGCGTGGGCGCTGAAGCATGCCTGCCCACCCGACCTCGATTTGAAGGACACGCGCCTGTCTCCGCTGCTGGCAGAGGACCTGTCAGGGCTGCCACCCGCGCAAATCCACACCGCGGAGTTCGATCCCCTGCGCGATGAAGGCCAAGCCTATGCCTCCCGCCTCACTGCTGCCGGCGTGAGTGTGCGCTACACCTGCCATCCCGGCATGATCCACCACTTCTATGGCATGGCCGGCATCATCCCCTACGCACAGCAAGCGCTGAAAGACGTGGGCCGCGCCATCCGGCAGGCGCTCGCCTAGGGTGTTGCCCAGTGCGGCAGCCGACGGGCCCCGCGATCTGCGGCGCAGCCGCGGACAGGCCACGCGGGCACCCGGCCCACCACCTGACGATTACCTTGCAAAGGAAGCTGCTCGGCAAGCGGGCACCCACCGATCCGCCGATTAGGGGCGCCAGAGCCCGCGCATTTTCGCGGGCTTTGACCGGCGTGCCTTTGTTGCCGTCTAAGGCAAGGCGTGCGAACCGATTGAAGTCTCCGGCCGGCACGCATGAAACATGCGATCGACGTCGACGAACTCGCCCCCCAGTTCATCTTTGACGAACACGATCAAGGCTTCGAGCAACCGCCAGATCGGCTCGTCATGCACGCGATGGTGCGTGAGGAGGCCGATCGGAGCCCGCGCCGGCAGGAAGGCCCTGCGCCGCAGGCGGAGCTGGCCCAGCAAGGCATCGGCAATGCCATTTAGGTCACGAGCCGATCCCGTCCGCCAGTCGATCAGGTCGACGTGCGCATCAACGCGCGGCAGGGATCCTCTCGACGCGATGTTGAGGCTCGGCACCGCCCAGTCGAGGCGGCCGATGAGCCGCGCCATGCGGCGTTCCAGCGGCCGCGGTGCTGCCGAAAGCCCTGCAAAACCGATACCCGTCAATGCATCGATCATCTCTGGCGCGATGCGATTGAATGGCGGGACGAAGATGGCCGGCACCTCCGGAAAATGATGGCGAAAGGTCTCGAGCGCGCGCTGCGCGTCAAGACGTGCCGCCGGCTGCGGCCGGGTTGACCCAAACTCGCTGGGATTGTCGGGGCTGCCATGGTTGACGTGCTTCCAGCCGTGGCACATCGGATAGAGCTTGTCGGCTTGCCGGCGCAGAAATGGCACAAGGTCAGCCACCAGCAAGCCTGGGACGAAGGCAAGGCCCACGCTCACATTATGGCGGATGGCGATGGCTGTGAGCCGCTCGAGTTCGGCGCACACGGCATCCGCGTCGTCGTCGCGGATCCAAAAGGTCGGCCTTTGTCCGATGGCGCGCCAACGAGCGATCTCGTCTTTCACGCCCCGCAATTGCGCCCCGATCATGGGGCCGCTTATCGCACGAAGCTCGCCAGCAGACGAGTGCATGCTGGCCGGTTGCTTAACCATGCTCCCGTGTTGAGCCGGTCCCCGAGCCGCTTTGAGCTGTTTGCATGAGGCCTGGGTGCGGGTTAGCAAAGCCGCAAGCGCCGGCGTGCCTCAACCAAGTAGGACTGCCGCGTTCGCTCCAACTGAAAAATTCGGAACAGCCAGGAGTTTGCAACCGAGCCTCCGTTCGGGGGCGGGCTTGCGCTGCATCGCGCGCACAGTGCTCGCGTGGTGTGGACTGCCTCACGCGGGCTCGCCGGAGCTCGCGGCATTGACCGGCTCACTCCACTTGTCGGGCAAACCATTCGGTCCTCCCCCCTGAAGCGCACTCGCACCGTGGGGCTGACGCGAAGGGCAAGGACGCGGTCCAACACGAAGAGAACGGGTGCCTCGTCCCGGTCGGGGATCTCGAGGCGCTGGTGGCGGCCATCTCCCGTTTGCTGGACCTTGCCGATTTGCGCCATCGGCTCGGCGGTCAAGCATTTCGCGACCACCAGGAGCGCTATGCGGCCCATCCACGCCCTTTGGCAGACCGCCGCGGTCATGTCCTGACCATCCGGCAGCAGTCCATGCCAACCGTCTCGGCCGTCGCGTTGCAACGCGCCTTTACGGCTCCGCCCCAGGTCCAAATTGTGTCTCAATCGCAACGGACACCCGGCCTGTAGGCACAAGGCCATTGCACGGCCGGCCCGAATCACCGCTTGTGCGTGCATCATCATTATCCGGGCGTGCTGGCCGCTATGAACGTTCGCTTGCTGACAGCCGCAGTGGCATTGGGCCTTGCTCCGCTCGCAGCCGAGGCCGACGGGTTGCCGTCCGCGCCCACTCCGGTCGCACCCAATTGCTGCGCCTACGTGCCACCGCCGGATTGGTCGGGTTTTTATCTCGGCCTACATGTCGGCGGTGCGTGGAGCGAGCGGAATTGGTCGTTCCCATTCCTCGAAAGCTTCAATACCGCGCCGGGACAGAGTTTCTCGCTCTCGGCGGACGGCGCATTGTTTGGCGGTCAAGCCGGCTTCAACTATCAGTTCAGCCCCCACCTTCTGGTCGGCGCGGAGGTGACGGCCGCCGTCACCGACCTTGAGGAGACGCGAATTGGCCCCCTGATCGGCGCCCCGTTGAACCGTTACAGGATCAGCTCAGAGGATCTCTTCACCCTCACCGGGCGCCTCGGCTATGTGCACGACAAATTCCTCTTTTATGGCAAGGGCGGCTACGCGAACGCTGGCGTGGACGTGAGCGCCATAAACACGGGAACTACCGCAAGCACGAATCAACGCATGAACGGTTGGACCGTTGGGGGCGGCGTTGAGATGCGCCTCTTCAGCGAAATCCTGTTCGGGATCGAATACAACTTCGTTGACTTCCCCGGCGACCGCTTCACGGCAGTGACGAACGGCAGCAATGCGGGCCTGCCCTTCCATGCCGATATCAACGACATTCACACGCAAACGGTGATGGCGCGCCTCAGCGTCCTATTCGGACCCAACGCCTGCTGCAACGAAGGCGTGCTTGGCAAATACTAGGCCCGCACGCCCCCGAAACTTCGGCCGAACCTGGCACTCCTGGCAGAGGTCGGTGCGCGCGTGGCAGTGCAGGTTGCGATCCCAAATCAATCGGGTCTGGTTGGCGCCTTGCGGTAGTCGGCATCACTGACCGGTTCCAGCCAGGTGGTCGCTTCCCCCGTCTCGCTCGTTTCGGACAGCGCCAGATGCGTCATCATGCTGTCGGGCCCGCCGCCATGCCAGTGGCGGGCCTTCGGAGGGATGACGACGGTATCGCCGGGCAGCAACACCTGCACGGGTTCGCCCTCCAACTGATAGCGACCAACGCCGGCAAGCACGTGTAGCACCTGGCCGACGGCGTGCGTGTGCCAGTTGGTGCGGGCACCGGGCGTGAAAGTCACCTTCGAGGCGCGCAGGCGCGAGGGTGCCTCTGGGGCGAACACTTCATCCTGGAACACGGTGCCCGTGAAGTTGGTGGCGGGCGCCTGCTTGGTGGGTCGGGCCGCGGCCCGCACGATCCTGGAACGCATTTTGCTCTCCTTGGTTGGATCTGCACTATTTTGACGAACGCATGGTGTCTGGGCCTCGCCGGCTGGAATGCCGGACCGCGAACCTCTCCGCCAAGGCCAGCATTGCCTTTGCGCGCTCCACCACCGGCACGTCGATCATCTTGCCCTCGAACGTGACCGCGCCGATGCCGCGTTGAATGGCGTCATCGTAGGCGGCGATCATGCGCCGTGCCTGAGCAGCGGCGTGAGGCGACACTCCGTATTCCTCGTTGAGGACCGGAACCGCGCTAGGGTGGATGCAACTCGCGGCCACAAAGCCGAACTTGCGCGAGCGCCGCACCACGTCCCGGAACGCTTCGGTGTCCTTGAAGTCGGCCACAGTGCCCATGAAACCTAGCGGGAGAATGCCAGCGGCGCGAGCGGCGATGATGACGGACTGCTTCGGCGCTTGGAGCGTCTCCGCAATCGGCTCCATGCCGACCGAGAGCGCGAAGTCCTCGGCACCCAGCGAGAGAGCGACGAGCCGCGGTGTCGCCTTGGCGATCTCGCGTGTACGAAAGTAGGCATCGGCAGTTTCGATCAGCGCCACCAGCCGGGTAGACCCGATCGGCAACCCGCGCGCCGCCTCGAGCGCATCGAGCAATTCGGCGATCACCCGCAAATGCTCGGGGCTTTCGACCTTTGGGCACATGAGCGCCATGACGCCGGGACCCACCGACGCCTCGATGTCGCGAAAGGCCTGGTGCCACGGCCGGTTGATGCGCACCAGCACATCGGCGCCGCTTTTGCCCACCTCCCTGGCGGCCGCCGGTACCAGCCCGCGCGCGCGTTCCTTCGCCACCTCGGGCACGCTGTCTTCGAGGTCCAAAATGATCCCGTCAGCGCCTCGCGTATGCGCGCTGGAGACGAACTTGTCGCGCACGATTGGCACGAACAGCAGCGAGCGCCAGGCCGGCAGTTCGACTTGCATATGGGCCATTACACAATCCCCTCGTCGCGGAGTGCAGCAAGCTCGCTTGCGTCGATGCCAAGGCGCGCGAGAACCGCGCCCGTGTGCTCACCAAGCTTCGGCGCAGGCCGGCGCAGGGCACCTGGTGTGGCCGACAGGCGCGGGATCACGTTGTGCACGCTGACACGGCCGATCTCCTCATCGGGGACATCGATCACGATCTGGCGCGCCTCGACGTGAGGATCGGCGACGAACTGGTCGATGTCGTAGATCGGCGCTGCCGTCACCTCGGCCTTTTCGAAAATGGCGAGGCACTCGGCGCAGTCGTGCCGGGCGATGAATTCGGCGACCGGTCGCTCCGCCGCTTCGGCATGCGCGAGCCGCGCGCTGTTATCGGCAAAGCGAGGGTCCTTGGTCATGTTCGGCACACCAACCGCAGCATAGAGGCGCTCGGCCATCGACTGCATGGAGGCCGATATGGAGATCCACCGACCGTCGCGGGTCTCATAGACGTTGCGAGGACTGGTTACATTCGAGCGGCTGCCCTGACGCTTCGGGATGATGCCGGCTGCCCGGTAGGCGGCCGCGTCGGCGCCGATCACCGAGTGGATCGGCTCGAGCAATGACAGATCGATGACCTGGCCCTGGCCTCCCTTCGCTTCGACCTCGCGCATCGCCACCATGACCGCGTAGGCGCCGTAGAGCCCAGCCACCATGTCGGCAAGTGCGGTGGGCGGCAGCACCGGCGCGCGGTCTGGAAAGCCGGTTTTCGCGGCGTATCCCGACATGCCCTCCACCAAGGTACCGAAGCCTGGTTTCTGCGCGTAGGGCCCGGTCTGGCCCCAGCCTGAGACTCGCACGATGACAAGGCGTGGATTGCGGGCCTGGAGGATCGCTGGAGCCAGCCCCATGCGCTCCAACGTCCCCGGGCGAAAATTCTCGATCAGCACGTGCGAGCGTTGCACGAGATCGAGCAAGAGCTCCTTGGCGCGGGACTTTCTGAGATCGAGCGTGATGGACTTTTTGTTGCGCGCGTAGACCTTCCAGAACAAAGAGTGCCCCTCCACGCGCCAGGCGCGCAGCGGATCGCCGTGCTCGGGATCCTCGACTTTGATGACCTCGGCGCCGAAATCGGCCAACTGCAGCGAGAGCATGTTGCCTGCCACGAGACGGGAAAGATCGAGCACGCTGACGCCGTCGAGAGGACAACTGACGTCGGGTCGGAAAGGAAGCATCGGCGCTCCAGGGCTGAGGGACCAGCAGCAGGCTAGCAGGAAACCTAGCCTCATAAAGTCGTGGCCGGTTATGACGGCCCGACATATCGGCCAACCACGAGCGAATTCTTGTCCCTACCCTCCCCCTTCGCTAGGGTCCGTGGCCGTCTGCCCGGGCCAGCCGCGCGTCCCTGGGTCAGACTATCACTTCCCACAGGAGGAACGAGAATGCGATCAGCCCTGACCGCCAGCGTGCTGGTCGGCCTGTGGAGTGGGCTCTGGGTGGGCGGCGCCGCGCATGCCAACGAGGTGCCCAAGCGCGGTGGGACGCTCAACTTTGCGGTGGTCGCCGAGCCACCCACGACGGATTGCCACGCCACAACGACCTTCGCCATGGTGCATCCAGTGGCACCGCAATATTCCACGCTATTGGCCATCGTTGGCCCGTACGACAAGATCAAGATCGAGGGTGACCTGGCACAGTCCTGGGAAATCGCTAAGGACGGCCTCAGCTACACGTTCAAGCTGCGCAGGGGCGTCAAATTCCACGACGGCTCCGATTTCACGTCCGCGGACGTCAAGGCCACGTACGAGCGCATCATGAACCCTCCGGCAGGCGTGGTCTCCTCGCGCAGAGCCCAGCACCAAGACATCCAGGCGATCGAGACACCCGACCCCTACACGGTGGTGTTCAAGATGGCGCGCGTGAACATGTCGATGGAACTGCACTTCGCTTCGCCATTCAACTGCATCTACAGCGCCAAGAAGCTCAAAGAGGACCCTAGGTATCCCGAGAAGGAGGTGATGGGCACGGGAGCGTTCAAGTTCGTTGAGTATGTGAAAGGCTCGCACTGGCGCGCTGTGCGGTTCGATCAATATTTTCGACCCGACCGTCCCTATCTTGACGGCTACAAGGCCATCTTCGTGCGCGGCAACACCGTGGTGCAGGGCCTGCGCGGTGGCCAATACGATGCCGAGTTCCGCGGCCGCACACCGCAGGAGCGCGACCAGCTCGTGGCAGCTATGAAGGATCAGGTCACGGTTCTGGAGGGGCCGTGGGTGACGAACATTCTCCTTACCTTCAATACGGAGCGCAAGCCGTTCAACGACCTGCGCGTCCGCCAAGCTCTCTCAATGGCAATCGACCGCTGGGGCGGATCGCAATCCCTTGGCAAGATCTCTCTGATCAAGGGCATTGGCGGCACATTCCGGCCAGGCGCCTCCTGGTCGTTGCCGATGTCGCAACTCGAACAGCTCCCCGGCTTTGGGCGCGACATCGAGAAGGCGCGCGCCGAGGCTCGGCGCCTGCTGCAGGAGGCGGGCCAAACCAGCCTCAAAATCAAACTCGTCAATCGTACCATAGATCAGCCTTTCATTCCGGCCGGCATCTATGCCGTCGATCAGTGGCGGCGCATCGGCGTGGAAACCGAACATGCGCCGCTCGAGACCAAGCTATGGTACGCGGCGATGGAGAGCGGCGAATTCGACGTGGTGGTGCAGAACATTTCCGACTTCGCCGACGATCCGACGGCTCAATTCAATACTCTGCTGAGCAAGCACGCGTCGGCGATCGCCTACTCACGCCACAACGACACCGAGCTCGATGAGCTGTTCAACCGCCAATCACAGATTGTCGACCCGCAAGAGCGGTTAAAAGTCGTCAACGCATTCGAGCGGCATGCCCTGACGATGGCTTACAGCGTCCCGTTGCTGTGGTATCAGCGCATCGTCGTGTACAATAAGAAGGTGAAGGGTTGGGATCTCACTCCAAGCCACTTCACCGGCCAGAACTTGGTCGAGGTCTGGCTCGATGAATAGGACGTGCGACATCCAGCCCGCGACGGCACTCAAGCGCATCGCAGTGCAAGCTGCCAATTGGGCTCGCGTAGCTCCTGCGTCGAGGATGCCTGGGGATAGGTTTCACTAACGCTGGAGGGCGTTCGATGCTGACCTCGCAACGAGCACTGTTTGATATGCCGCGCGACGTCTGTTACCTCAACGCCGCCGCATGGAGCCCCCTGCCGCTCGCAGTGCAGGAGGCAGGGCGCAGGGGCGTCGCCCGCAAAGGGCGGCCCTGGAGCATCGACCAAGCGTTCCCGTCGCGCGAATGCGAGCGCGCGCGCAACGCGGCCGCCCATTTGATCAACGCCGACGCAAACGACGTGGCGCTCATCTCCTCGGTTGCCTATGGCGTGGCGACGGCCGCAAAGGGGCTCACGGTCGCGCCGGGCTCTCGCGTGCTGGTTCTGCAAGAGGATCATGCCTCGCCCGTGCTGGAATGGATGGCGCGATCGGCCGAGGGCGGCTTTAGCCTCGAAACGATCGAGCGGCCCGGCGACGGCGACTGGACGGAAGCCCTGCTGGCCGCCATCAGACGGCCGGGCGCCGCCCCTGTGGCGATCGCCTCGATTTCCTGGATACACTGGTCCGACGGCGGCCTGGTGCACCTAGAGAAGGTTGCCGCCGCCTTGCGCGCCCAGGGCGCCGCGCTCCTCATCGATGCCACCCACGGCGCCGGCGTGCTGCCGATGGATGTAAAGACGCTCGATCCGGACTTCGTGGTGTTCCCGACGTACAAATGGCTGCTGGGACCCTACGGCCGCGCCTTCCTCTATGTCGCCAAGCGCCACCAGGACAAGACGCCGCTCGAGCAGACCGCCTTCGGCCGGCGCGCCGTACGGGCCGAGCAGGTCACCTATTTCGCCGACACGCGCTACCTCCCAGACGCGCGGCGCTTCGACATGGGCGAACGCGACCACTTCATCTCGCTGGAGATGGCCTCCATCGGCATCGAGATGGTCTCCGGTTGGGGCAGCGCGCCGATTGCTGAGCGGCTCGGCATGCTGACTGCTCGCCTGGTCGATGGGCTGACCGGCCTCGATCTCGTCATCGCGCCGACGCACGTGCGCGCCCCGCACGTGTTATGCTTTGCCTTGCCGGAGCGCGTCGCCGACGGCCTCGTCGCCCGATTGGCGGCGGAGAATGTCCACATCGCTGCTCGCCTCGGCCGCGTGCGCATCTCGCCCCACGTCTACAACGACGAAGCCGACATCGAGCGCTTCGTTGCCGCCCTGCGGCGCGCGCTATCGCCGTGACCGGCGCCGCGCTCGCAGTGTTGAGGCGATGCGCAGCGCCTTCGACGAGCCTGGCACCGCGGCAGGATACGTGGCCGCTTCAGCCGCCGAGTTTGTCCAGCACCGTGATGTCGGCGCCATCGTGGTAGGCGGGGTCGTTCCAACCGCTCTCGTCATAGTCCGCCATGCAGCGTTCGGCGAGGGCCTCCATCTCTTTGAGCGCGCCGGTAGCCTGCGCCTGTTGCAATCCAAATAGGCGGATCAACTCGTGGCTGCCGGCGTAGTTCATTTCGTAGAGCTCGTGGCGGGCACCGAATTCGCTGCCGATCGCGTCCCACAAGAGCTTCATGATCTTGATGCGCTCCTTGTAATCGATGCCGTTGGAGCCGCGCACATAGCGTTGCAGATACTTGTCGATGTCGGGATTCTTGAAATCGCGCACGCTGCTCGGCAAATAGATCAGTCCCGAGGCGATTACCTTCTCGATGATGGAGCGCACGGCGGGGTAGGCTTCCGTCGCGAAGATGCGGTAGGCCACGGAGGCGCGAATGTTGGGCAGCACGGCGCCGCCCACCCAAGGATCGGGATTGTGGGCCATGGCGTCGGTCAAGGCCCAGAAGAGATTGCGCCAGCCGATCACCTCGCCGATCTGTGCCTGTACACCGCGAAAGGCCTCCACTCCTGATGCGCGGGCTGCCTTGTAAAGCAGGCCGGCGATGAAATCGAGTTTCACTGCGAACCGTGTGCAGCCCTGGAAGGTTAGGCCGTTGGCGAATCCCGAGCGCGGATAGAACTGTTTCAGCCTCTCGATGTCGCGATGGATGAAGACGTTTTCCCAGGGGATGAAGGCGTTGTCGATGACGAAAATCGCATCATTTTCCTCGAAACGACTGGTGAGCGGGTAGTCCCATGGGGAGCCGGCGGCTGCCGCCGCGAGCTCGTAGGAGGGTCGGCAAATCAGCTTGATGCCTGGCGTATCCATTGGGGCCATGAACATCACGACCATGCTGGGATCGTTGATATCCTGGCCCATGTTCTGGCCGAGGAAGTTGTAGTGTGTCAGCGCCGAGTTGGTGGCCACCACCTTGGCACCCGACACGTAGATGCCAGCATCCGTCTCCTTCTGAATGGAGACGTAGACGTCCTTTACCTGGTCTGCCGGCTTCGCGCGGTCGATGGGCGGATTGACGAGGGCATGGTTGACATAGAGCACCGCCTCCTGAGCCCGCGCGTGCCAGGCCAGCGCATTGCCTGCGAAGGGCCCATAGAATTCGGCGTTGGCACCCAGCGTGTTGAGGAAGGCCGCCTTGTAATCGGGACTGCGGCCCATCCAGCCGTAGGTCAGACGCGCCCAGGCGGCAATGGCATCGCGCTGACCCACAAGTTCATCGCGCGAGCGAGCGGCCTTGAAAAAACGATGGGTAATTCCCCCTGAGCCCGTATCGGTCGGGGTCGTCAGCACGGCCTTGGAGTTGGCATCATGCAGCGCATCGTAGAGCTTTGCGGCGGACACGGCGGCGTTGCGGAAGGCCGGATGCCTGGTGACGTCCTTGACGCGGTCACCATAGATATAGACCTCGCGGCCGTCGCGCAGCGATTCCAGGAACTCTGCCCCCGTGAACGGGCGCTTCTTTCCCTTGACGAGATTCTCTGGGAGCTGCGGCATTGGGGACCTCCGCTTCGCGCATGTCTACGTCCGTTGCTATCATAGGTAAGGCGTCACGTCGCAGGATAGGTGTGCAATGATTATCGAGAATGAAGCCCGGGTGACCGATGCGGTCACGGAAGCATTTGGCCGCACAGCGAACCCGCGCCTGCGCGAAATCCTGCTGGCGCTTGTGCAGCACTTGCATGGCTTCATCCGTGAGGTCCGCCTGACGGAATCGGAGTTCCAGGAAGCCACGCGCTTGATCGCTGCCATGGGTCAGCGCACCACGCAATCCCACAACGAGGTCGTGTTGATGGCAGGCTCACTGGGCGCCTCGGCGCTCGTTTGCCTGCTCAACAACGGCGACAACGGGCAGACCGAGACGCAGGCCAACCTGCTCGGGCCCTTCTGGCGCGAGGACCAGCCCCTCATGCCGAATGGCGCGAGCTTGGTGCGCTCGCTCACCCCCGGCCCAGCCCTCATCGCCCACGTCCGGGTGGAGGACAGAGAGGGTCGTCCCGTCGAGGGGGCCGAGGTCGATGTCTGGCACTCCTCACCTGAGGGGCTCTACGAAAACCAGGATCCCACGCAAGCGGAGATGAACTTGCGCGGCCGCTTCCTCACCGATCGGGAGGGCCGGTTCCATTTCCAGAGCGTCAAGCCCGCCGGGTATCCGATCCCGATCGATGGGCCGGTGGGCGAGCTGGTCAAGGCCACGGGGCGGCACAACTACCGGCCCGCGCACCTCCACTTCATGATCTTCAAGCCGGGCTTTAAAACCCTCGTCTCACAAATCTACGTGCCTGACGACGAACATCTCAACTCCGACGTACAATTCGGTGTGACACGCGCGCTTATTGGCGCCTACGTCCGCCACGACGAGGCGGATGCGGTCAAGGGGTTCGCGCCACCCTGGTACTCGCTCGACCAGCGCTTTGTGGTGGAGCGCGGCGAGGCGCGCCGCCCGCGAGCGCCGATCCGCGCCAAGACCTCAAGGCAACCCTGACGGGCAATAGGCCCGTGCGGGTTCGTCTAGACCCCGGTGCTGGGTGCAGCGACGAGGGAATGACCATCGCCGGCGCCGTGGATCGCGGGCTTTGCTGCATGAGCCGGACCCGCCTTCGCGGCGCTTGCCCTTGTCGCGGAGCTCAAGCGACCTCGGGTGGCCCCCCGCGCCAAGCCCGTGCCGGGGCGGGCGGTGCGGGCTTTTGAGGACAGCATTTAGTTTTTGAGCTCGATGTCCTCGTAGGCAGGAAATGGGCTCATCCACACGTCGGTGATCGTGTGCCTGGCGATGCGCGGGCCAACGCCCATCAGCGCCCGCAGGTCCATGAGCGGTGCGTACATGACCCGCTCGATCGTGAGCTCTTGGATCTTGAAGAGCATGGCTTCGCGCTTGTGTGCATCTCGCTCGTCCGCTTGCCGAATGAAGAGCTCGTCGATGTCAGGATAGCCACCATAGGCGTAGGCACCCTTGGACTGCATGAAGCTTTCCACCCGACTGGCGGCATTGCCCGAGTTGCCGACGGCGGTCATGAATAGGCCACGCAGCTTCTTCTCCTTCCACTCAGCGTAGAAGGCCGCCCTCTCCATGGGACGCAGCGTCACACGGATGCCGACCGCATTGAGATCATTCACGACCGCCTCTGCCACAGTGGGAAAGCCAGGGATGGCCGCGAACACTCCTGCATCGATCCCGTTTGCGTAGCCCGCCTCGGCCAACAGCTGCTTGGCCTTTTGCGGGTCGTAGGGCGGCGGCTCAACCTGCAGGGCATAATCCATGACGCGGGGAACGATCACGCCGGCGGGCGGGCAGAAGCCAAGGCACGCGGCCTCATTGATCCGCTTGCGATCGAGCGCCAAGTTTACAGCCATCCGTAGGCGCGCATCATGCCAGGGCGACTTGACGTCCCACTGTTCCGCAAACTCGATCCAAAAGATGGAAGCATGTTTGGTTGGGACGATTTGCAGGCGCGGATCCTTCTGGATCCCCTCGGCATCGGGCCCGTCGAGAACGAAGGCGATATCTGTCTCGCCGGTCTTGAGCATCACGGCGCGCGTCGTCGACTCGGGCACGCTCTTCATGACCAGCGTCTTAACATTGGGTATCCGGCGCCAGTACTCAAGATAGGCTTCGAGTTCCACCTCGACGCCCGGATTTTGGCTGACAAACTTGTAGGGACCCGCGCCGATCGGATGCTTCTTGAAGCCCTCGTCGCCCACCTGCGTCAAATACTTCTTTGGGACGACGATACCCGCGGCGCTAGCCGTCGTGCCGAAGACGGTCATGAAATCAGGCCATGGCTCCTTCAAGTGGAACCGCACCAGGAGCGGATCGACAATCTCCACTTGCGCGACCCGCTCGTGCAGAATGCTCGCCGACGCGCCCCGGTAGCGCTCGAAGCTGAACTTCACGTCCTCGGCGGTGAGGGGATCGCCGTTGTGAAACTTCAAGTTGGGGCGAAGCTTGAATTCGTAGGTCTTGCCATCCGTGCTCTCGATCCAGGATTCCGCCAGGCTCGGCCCCATCTTGTGTCCGGGATAGGGCCGCACCAGCGCATCATGAATGGCGTAGAGCATGCCGAATGGGGTGATCTGGGGCGGAGCGGTGGAGGGGTCAAACCAACTGGGCGAGACGGTCACGTGCCAGGCCATGACAACCCGCCCCGCGGGCGCCGCGGCCGATGCGGGGATGACCCCCAGGGCGAGGAGAGGAACGAGAAGCGACCGGGCAAGCGTGCGCGCCCAGCGCTGTAGCCCAAATGCAGGCATGGGTCCCTCCGGGCGCACAGAAACAACGCGAACTGGAGTGGCGCTCTAACCGCGCGAGTATGGGGTGCGGGATGCGGGAGGGTCAATCCGGATATGCCGCCATTGGGATCGGCTTGGCGGTGGCAACGGCGCGTACCGGGCCAGTCACGGGTGGGGAGCCCAAGGGTTCGCTTTGGCGGGGGCGGGCGCGCATCCCCTTTGAGCCCGGAGGCTCAAGACCGCGCCGAATCCCCAACCCCGCGGCTCCCCCGACGCCCCGCTCAGACAACAAGTTTGAAGGCCTCGCCATCCCGCACGACGTGACCCGCCGTGGGGCCCGCAAAGTGGGTGCCGATCACCAGCACCGGGTCCCCCGCCAACGCGCCGAAGATGCGCCGTCGCGTCGCCTCGGCTGCGACTGGGTCATAGTCGGCCGTCGAAGACCACTCCGGGTGTGCCATCTGACAGGGGTGATGGGCAAAATCACCGGTGATCATGGCCCGTTTGCCGTTTGAACTGATGAGGACGCTGGTGTGGCCGGGCGTGTGGCCGGTGCTCGGCATGAGCTGGAGCTCGGGGCAAATCTGGTGGTCGCACTCGACGAGATCGGCGAGGCCGCGCGCAAAAATGGGACGGATGCTGTCGGCAAAGACCGGCAGCATGTCGGGCCGCTCGGTCTGGGTGCTCCAGTGCTCGTACTCGACGCGGCCGAAGAGGTAGCGCGCCTTGGGAAAGGTCGGCACCCACTGGCCATCGACCAACATCGTGTTCCAGCCGACGTGATCAACATGCAAGTGCGTGCACAACACCGTGTCGATCGTTTCGCTGGGAAAGCCGGCCGCGGCCAGATCTTCCAGAAAGCGCCCATGCCGGTCATTCCAGGTCGGGATCCGCCGATCCTTCTTGTCATTGCCGAGGCAGGTGTCGACGATGATCCGCCGTCCCGGTGCCTCGACCATAAGCGCATGAATGCTCATCTTGAGGCGCCCGTTCTCGTCGGCGAAATGCGGGATTAGCCAGGAGATGGGGAGCACCGCCTCGCGCGTGGCCTGGGGCAGGATGAACCGGCTGCCGCCGGTCGTCTCGAGCTCCACGATCTTGGTGACGGTGACGTCGCCGATCTGCCATTGCATGGCCGCTCTCCCTTGTCAGGGGTGAGCATAGCGACGATGCGAGGTCTACGCGAGGGCCGGCGGGGGTGGTGCTCTGGGATGTAGACCTTACCGGAGCGGATGCGGCACAATGGCGGCCTGCTTGTGGAGGGTTGCATCGTGGCAACGGCATTCGACGAGGTCATGGGCGTGCGCCGGGCATTCGCTGAGCTTGCGCCGCCTGCAGCCGACGAAGTCACCATCACTGGCACCGACCCGGTGTTCTCGACGCGCTTCAAGATCGGGGAGACCTGCGCGGCCGTGCTCGGCGGGGTTGGAGTTGCCGTCTCCGATATCTGGCAAATGAAGACCGGCCGACGCCAGCGCGTCGCCATTGATGTGCGGCATGCGTCGGCCGGACTGCGCAGCTCGGTCTACCTGCAGCGCCCAGGCGCTGACGGCGTTTTCAGGCCAGTGGTCAATAAGCACCACGAAGCGATGCGGGCGATCACGCAGCCGTGGCCAACCAAGGATGGGCGCTGGGTCCTGCCGCATTTCGGCTTGCCGAACCTGCAGGCGCGAATGCTGCAGCTGCTCGGCTGCGAGCCCGAACCGGGCTCCGTCGCCAGGGCGGTGGAGAAGTGGGACGCCCTCGATCTCGAGACAGCCATCGACAAGGCGCGCCTGTGTGGCGGCATGGTGCGCTCCAACGCGGAGTGGCTTGCACATCCGCATGGACGGGTGTTGGCCGCCAAGCCGATCGTTGAGATCATCAAGATCGGCGAGAGCGATGTCGAACCGTTCCCGGAGCACGGACGCCCGTTGAGCGGCATCCGCGCGTTGGATCTTACACGCATCTTGGCGGGCCCGATGGCGGCGCGCACGCTTGCCGAGCACGGCGCTGACGTCTTGATGGTGACGGCCGAGCGCCTGCCGCAGATCCCCGAGCACGTCCTCGACACGAGCCACGGCAAGCGCAGCTGCTTCCTCGATCTCTCGCGACGGGAGGAGGGGGATCGTCTGCGAGCGCTGATCCGCGCGGCAGACGTCTTCGTGGAGGGCTATCGACCGGGCGCCATCAGCCAACTCGGTTTCGCGCCTAGGGAGGTGGCCGCCCTCCGGCCTGGCATCGTGTGTGCGTCGATCAGCTGTTACGGCAGCGACGGCCCCTTCAGTCACCGCGGTGGTTGGGAACAGGTGGCCCAGACCATGACCGGGCTTTGTCACGAAGGCCGAACGGCCAACCGTCCCGATGGACCAGCCCTCTTGCCGGGAGCCGCCTGCGACTACACGACCGGCTATGTCGCGGCCTACGGCATCCTATTGGCGCTAGCCAAGCGTGCGCGGGAGGGCGGCAGCTATCACGTGCGCGCTTCGCTCTGTCAGTCAGGCATGTTCATTTACCGCCAAGGCAAGGTGGAGTTCCCCGGCTTCGATCGCGACCTCTCCACGGGCGAGATCGACGCGATCCGTATATCGAGCCGGCCGAACGGCGGGCCGCTACGGCATCTGGGGCCACTTCTCACGTTGTCGGAGACGCAGCCCTATTGGTCGAGGCCAACCCCGCAGCTGGGCGGCGATGCACCCGGATGGCTGGAGGCGGGACCTCCACCTCAAGACGCGCGCTGAAGTTGGCTCGGAAAGTGCACGAATGTCAGCTCGGGCGCGCGGGTCCATGCCTCTTGCGGTGTGCAGGTCGTTTGGACCGAACTTTCTAAAGCGCGCGGCCCCACGCACTCCGCCCGAGGCGAGGGCGCCGCAGCGAGCGGCGTTTGTGGGCGCACATTGGTGTCCGATGGTGTTCGACGCTGTCCACGTCAAAGTGGCAACGCCAAAAGAGTGTCGACCCGGCGGCTGTCGAGCACCACGATGCGTTCCGCGAAGCGCAAGGCGCCGCCGTTGGCATCGCTGATGATGTGATCGCGGTAACGGCCGGAAGCGAACACCGAAGTCTCACCCGAGTGCATCACCCGCACGACCATGAAGCTTGTTGTCGCCCGTGCGGCACCATCCGGTCCCAGCTCGACGAGCGGCAGGCTGACCATGTGACGGTAGCGTTGCGCCTCGTAGACGTTGGCCTCCCGCAGCGAGCGCACGCGGTCGCGCAGCATGGCGCGCGACGTGGCGTAGATGATCCCGAGCGGCAGGCCGCGCTCGAAGTTCTCGGCCGTTGTCACCACATAGCGCGCAGTTTCCGTGAAGAACTCCGGCCAATCCTCAAGCCGACCGTCGTCGATCGTCTGAGCATAGCGTGCGTTGAGATCGAGGATCGCCAGCTGTAACTCCGGGAGCATGGATCGGCTCCTGCTAGATTCCCATTTGTTCGCGCCAGGCGTGCCACATACCGCGCACTGCGGCCTCGCTGACTTTGCTCTCACTCGAGCTGATGCCGCTGCCGCCCATCTCGACCACCGAGAGGAGCTCCGGTGCGGCGAGCGCCGCCCGCTGCACGAAGCCTGGGGCGGCCCCGTCTTCCATCGACACATAGCCCGCGGGGCCGATGAGATTGGCTTGCCGCAGCCGCATCTCCGTCAACTCCGGGCTGTCGTCCTCAAAGCCGAAGGCTGTCCAGATGAGCTCGGTCCGCCCCAACCCCTGCGGCACGATCCGGCGCACAGCGAGGCTATTGCGGATTTGCTGCAACACGAAGCTCGGAAACACGGCGACGATCTGCACGCCGCAGCCATCACCAAATTCATCCACCGACTGCAACAGTTCCGGCGCCTCAAGCTTCAACCCTTCCTGGGCCGTGCGCATGCCGGCCTGCTCGTATTCACGCCCGCCGCTATCGGCCGCCATGGTGAGACTGGCGTGCCCGCCTCCGCTGTCGTTGATGATAAGGGCACCCTTCTGCGTCAACCGCGCCAGCCTAAAGGTCGTGAAGAAAGTGTGCAGCAGGCTTGCGTGGTAAGTGTCCTTGACGTTTTCAAGATAGAGCTTCCAATTGCTGGGCACGATCTGGCTATAGGTGCCGAGCACCTTTATGGGTGCGCGCATCACGCGGCGGATCCGCTCGATGATTGCCTCGCCCAAATATGTCTCGAGCGCGGGCGCTGTGGCCGAAAGGGTGCCGAACACCAGGCCCGCCAGGGTCGCAACGCGCAGTTTGCGCGGAGCTTGCGTCTCGGGCCGGCAATCCTCGGGCAGCCCACCCTGCCCACCAAGACCGCGGCGAAATGCGATGCCGGTGAGATTGCCTTCCAAATCGTATGTCCAATTGTGGTAGACGCAGACGATCTTGCGATCCTCGCCCCGGTCCTTAAGGCACAGCAGTGCTCCGCGGTGCGCACACCGATTCTCGAAGGCGCGCAGCTCACCCCGGCCGTCGCGGGCCACCACCACGGGCATCTCGCCAAGCGAGGAGGTGCGCCACGAATTTGGCTTCGCCAGCTCGGCCTCCAGGCACAAGAAGCTCCAGCTCGGCCCCCGGAAGATACGCTCCTGTTCCTGCGCGTAGATTTCGTCGTCGCTATAGACCCAATAGGGCACGCGCGTATTGCCTTCTAGCGGCCACTGTCGGCCGTTTCTCTTGAGGTTCATGGCTGATCCTCCATCGATGATGCGCGGGCCATGGGAAGGGCGTTCCTGCGTCCAAGCAATTCCTCTCGAACGATTGGCCGGATCGCGACGATTGCGGTCGGTGCGCTCGCTGCGGCCAACTGATCTAATCGCGTGTTGCCTGAGCCCAAGAGGAAGCTAACACGCCTTTCGATCCTGACGATAGGCCTCGGAGCCGGTTGCGTGCAGATCGGCATCGCCCCAAGAACAGCGCTATGCAGACTGGTGCCACCAATGTCACACCAACCCGATCGTCAATCGCGATAGACCACCGTTCAATGATCCCAATATCCCTCGCGCCATGATGCTGGGGCTCGACCATCAAGGTTTCCTGGCCGGGAAAACAGAGGGCTGGCGCTGGAGGCCTCAGACGCTCGGCTTCGTCGCAAACGGCGTCAGTTGCAGATCGTGTGTCCAGCAGGATTTGTCCTGCGTGTGCAGATAGTAGAACGCCTCTGCGATCTTCTCGGGATTCATGACGATCTCAGGGTGCTGCTGGGCGCGCGGCAAGGCGCGTGTGCCGGGCGAGTCGATGAGGCCGTCGATGATGACGTTGGCCACGTGCACGCCGTGCTCTGAATACTCCTCCGTCAACACCTGCGCCAGCGTGCGCATCATCACGCGCGGGTAGTACAACGATTGACCGGTCATGCGCTTGCGTCCGCGCAACGAGGAGGCGTTGTTCGTAATGAGAAAGGAACCCTCGCCGCGCTTGCGCATGGCGGGGAGCACCTCCTTGGCGACCAGGAAGGGACCGCGACTGGCGATGTGCTGGGCGGTCTCGAAAATCTCCAGGGGAACGTGCTCCAACAATTCCTTCTCGGGCGGCAGGTCACGGCCTTCGAGGTAGCCGGCGTTGTAGAGAAGCACGTGTGGGTCGCCGACCCGCTCGCGGATGGTAGCAAACGCCCGAGAGACGGATTCCTGCTGGGCGAGATC
>JAMXLN010000216.1 GCA_024281145.1 Hyphomicrobiaceae bacterium
ATCGGGCATGCGCACCCGGCCCATCAGCGCCTTGGCCTGCTCCAGCGCCTTGGCCCACGCCGTACCCCGATGCACGTTGAGCGGTTCGGCGATCTGCATGCCGACGCTCAATGCAGGATTGAGCGATGACATCGGCTCCTGGAAGATCATGGCGATCTTGTTGCCGCGTACGGCGCGGATGTCAGCTTCGTCGAGCTTAAAGAGGTCCCGACCCTCGAACACCACCTCACCGCTTTCGATGTGACCCGGCGGCGATGGGATGAGGCGCATGATCGACAGCGCCGTCACGCTCTTGCCCGAGCCCGATTCGCCCACAAGCGCCACCGTCTCGCCGGCATCGATGTCGAAGGAGACGTTGTCGACCGCCGTCACTCGCCCACGTTCGCTGGCGAAGCGGGTGGTGAGATTGCGCACCTGCAGGAGCGGTAGAGGCATTTGCACCCATCGACCACGGCGCCGGCGGGCAAGGCCTTCACCGACGCCGCGGTCGCCCGCTTCAGTAACCCATCTTCTTCTTCAGGTCCTGGTCGATCCAAATGCGCGCGTAGATCGGGCCGGGACGGACGGCCCCGGCGCGCAGCTCGCCGTTGTAGTTTTTCACCCAAGGCCACCACGCCGTGTAAAGGTATGGCGTGGGCAGCCAGATGTAGGGCGCCTTGTCGATGATCTCGCGCGTCATCTCCTTGAGCAAGGCTTGACGCTTCGTTTCATCGCGCTCGGCATTGACATCGTCCATCTTCTTATCGAACGCAGGATCCGACCAGCCCGATGGGTTCCACAGCTGCCCGCTGGTGAAGCTCTTGCGGATGGTCGTTGTCGGGTTGGTGTGGCCGTTGGCCATGAAGTATCCGGCTGTCATCTTGCGCGTGGTCATTGCCGACAGGAATGCCGCATATTCCATGGGCTCAATCTCGATCTTTACGCCGACCTGTTCCAGATAGGCGGCCACCAGCGGAAGCAGGTCCATGTGGTCGGGACTGCAGGCGCACACCTGCACCTTGAAGCTGAAGCCATTGCGCAGCCCGGCCTCGGCCAGCAGTTTCTTTGCGCGGTCGGGATTGTACTCATAGAGCTCCCTTACGCTCGCCGGCATGGCCTCGAGCGGCTCGTAGTAGCCCTTGTAATCGGGGTGCATGGGATAGGCGAAGAGTTCGGCGTCGCCGTTGTAGTACGCGGAGACGATCTCCTTCTTGTTGACCGCCATGTTGAGCGCTCGGCGCACGCGGATATCATCGAACGGCTTTTGATCGACCTGGAACGCCAGGAAAGTCCCGGACATGTTGAGCCAGCGCGACCACTGCAGACGTGGCGCGCTCCGCTTGAGCTCGTCCACGTTCTGCCAGCGCATGCTCTCGAGGATGTCGAGCTTGGCCGTGCGCAGCGCCGTGACGAAGGTGGCTTCGTCTTTGATGGTACGGAAGACAAGCTTATCGATGAAGGGAAGCTGGTATTCGCCGCCGTTGACCTTGTCCCTGCCCCAATAGTTCGGGTTCTTGCTGTAGGTGTTGGAATTGCCTTGCACAAAATCCGTCAGCATGAAGGGACCTGTGCCATTGACGTTTCTCCAGTTGGCGGCGCCCGCGTCCGCCACCTCCTTGGGATAGATCGCCGAGTAGTACCCATAGCCAAAGCGGTAGTCCCATTCCGCGAAGTAGCCGTTGAACGTGAAGACCACCGTGTGTTTGTCGGTGGCCTCGACCTTGGCCACGTGATTGAAGTAGTCCTTGAGCTTGCGGGGACTGCTGTTGAGCCGATTGAAGGCGAACACGACGTCGTCGGCGACCAGCTCACGCGCCGCCATCACGCCGGGCTTGTCGGGAAACATGATGCCCTTGCGCAGCTTGATTTCGACCCGCAACGGGTTCTCCTGCCACTCCCAGCTCTCCGCCAGCTCGCCGCGGATGGCATCGGAGGGCAGCCACGCATCGGCATAGAAGGGATATGGACCGCCGTTCTTGACGCTCTTCGACAGATCGGCGGCGAACAGCTGCTCGTAGACCTGGCCGGTGTCGTGGTTGTGCTTCCAGTTCCAGTCTTGTGCATCCCATGACAATGCCGTGAGCGTCACGTAGACGGTACCGACCTCCAGCGTGCCACCGTATTTCGGGGTCTCTGTCTCCGCCCGCGGCCTGTCCGCGCCGAACACGAGCCAGCCCCCGAGGACGCCAGCCGCAAGCAGGACGCCGGTGCTCGCCGTGTTGAGTTTCATTGGGTCCTCCCTGTTTCGTTGTGTGACATTCCACCCTCAGCGGGAGCCGCGCATGCGCGGGTCGAAGAGATCGCGCAAGGCATCGCCAAAGACGTTGATCGCATAGACCACGATGGTGAGGCAGAGCCCCGGTGCCAGGGCAAGCCACGGCCCATGGAACATGAAGGCCCGCCCACTGCCCGCCAGCATGCCGCCCCAGGTGGGAGCCGGTGGCGGCACACCGAGCCCAAGGAACGACAGCGCCGACTCGATCAGGATCACCGCTCCCACCCGCGTTGTGAAGAGCACGACGATCGGGGCGAGCACGTTGGGCAAGACGTGGCGCCAAAGGATGCGCGCCGTGGAGGCGCCGATCGATTGGGCTGCGTGCACATACATGTGCTCGCGCACGGAGATGACCGCCGAGCGGATGATGCGTGAGCCGGCAACGCCCAGTAGCAGGCCCAACGTGACAATGATCTGCGGCATGCCCGGGCCCACCACCGATACGACCACGATCAGCACGACGAGGTCGGGGAAGCTCTGCCAGGCGTCGACGAAGCGCTGCGTGATGAGATCGAACTTGCCGCCGAGGTAGCCGGAGACGATGCCGATCGCGACCGAGATCAGCGTCGCCAGACCGGCCGCGCAGAAGCCGATGATGACGGACAGCTGGGCACCGTAGATGCAGCGCGAGAGCACATCGCGCCCCAAATTGTCGGTGCCGAAGAGGAACATCGATGAAGGAGGCTTCAGCCGGTTGATCGGGCTGATCTGGTTGGCGCCGTAAGGGGCGATAAGGTCCGCGAACAGACCGATGCACAAGAACAACGCGAACACGATGCCGCCGACAGCGCCTAGGGGTTTTTCGCGCAACAGTCGGCCGAGGAAGCGGAGCATGGGGCTGACCGTCAGCCGCCTCGCCAGAGGTTGGGCCAGCGCCGCCATCAACGGTACCTCACCTTGGGGTCGAGCAGCCCGTAGCTGAGATCGACCAAAAGGTTGATCAGCATCACGGCCACGCCGACGATCAGGAACACCCCGGTGATGATGGGATAGTCGCGCTGGTTGACGGCCTCGAGCAGAAGGAGGCCCATCCCCGGGATGACGAAGATCTGCTCCATGATGACGGCGCCACCGATGAGCAGCGGCGCCTGCAATCCGATCAATGTCACCACGGGGATCAGCGCATTGCGCAGCCCATGGCGGGCGATGACAAGGTTCTCCGAGAGCCCCTTGGCCCGGGCGGTGCGGATGTAGTCCTGCCTCAACACCTCAAGCATCATGGTGCGGGTGAGCCGCATGGTCACCGCCGACAGCGACGTCCCCAGAATGATGGCTGGCAGGATCATCTGTGACAGGTTGTGCAGCGGGTCCTGGCGGAAGGGCACGAATTTTACTTCCGGCGACCAGCCCCACCACATCGAGGGGAACACCATCACCATGGTGCCCATCCAGAAACTCGGCACCGCCAGCATCAGGATCGAGAAGGACCGGCCGAGATAGTCGCCCACCGTATCCTGCCGCATGGCGGAATAGGCGCCGATTGGAATGGCGACAGCGAGCGCCACCACGAGGGCCATCAAGCCGAGCTCGAAGGTCACAGGCAGGCGGGCCAGCAGCAATTCGGCAACCGGCGTGTTGCCCCAAAGGGAGCGACCAAAGTCGCCCGCGAACAGGATGCCGCCCATCCAGCGCGCGTACTGCTCCCAGATCGGTTTATCGAGACCCAGCGCCGCAATGAGCTGATCGCGGCTTAGCTTGTCGGCGGAAATATCGTTCTGAGAGAGCATCAGGTCGATGACGCTGCCGGGAATGAGGCGCACGGTCGCGAACACAATGACGCTCGCGAGGAATAGCGCCGGAATGAGCGCCAGCAGGCGACGCACAATATAGGCTTGCATACCCTCGGCCCTCACTGGGGCTGACCGTTCCCGCTCCCGCCACCAGCAGACAACGAAATGGGCGCCGGTGCAATTGTTGTCCGACAATCAGACGAGCGGCTGGCTCGGGGTCCGCGCGGAGATCTCGCTCAACGATCCCGCTGCGAGTTCTTTCGCGAAAAATCGTGGGCGGCTGCCACCAAAGCTTCGCCAACGCGTCCCGGCGCGGGGCCGGCTGGGGCACCACAACAGGGGTGGCTGGGCTTCCTGCGAGCTCCCCAGCTCGGCCGGCCGATCAGCCGTCGATGGGCAGAGACGAGGACAGCTCCTCGTGGCCAGGTGCGAAGCTGCGGTTGCTCTGCTCGGGATTGCGGTTGATCTGCGGGCGCGCATAGAGCGGGTGGCGCATGCTGCGCACCTCATGTTCGACGGTAAACAGCACCTTGCCAGTATCGAGCGCGACGATGTCCTGGAAACGGTATTGGTGCTGATCGCTCTCCTCGGTGATGAGGCCCCTCTCCCTGAGGCGGCGATAGGGTCCGGAGAAATCGGCGAGGTAGACGGCGATGTGATGACCGTCAAAGGCCGGGGCAGGGTTGGCCGTCTCGCGGAAATAGAGGTCCTGGCCGGCGCCGACCGAAACGCACGCAAACCGCCCCTCCGCGTCCTGACCAACGCTCGCCCTCGTCTGCATGACCTCGCGGTAGAAACGCGCGATCCCGTCGGCCGTGCCGACCCCCGCCTCGAATTCCACGTAGGGCATGCCGAGCTGCATGCGCCCGAAGCGCGCGCAGGGTGCAAAGAGCCGTATGCGGTTGCCCCAAGGGCACCTCGCTTCGACAAACTCGGCCTGCTCGGTGACGGCGAAACGGGTGCCTTCGAGGGGACCTTTCACTGCATTGAGCCGCCTCAGCAGCGCGGCGCGATTGGGCACCACCAGCCCGGTGTGACCATGCAGCACCTGCGCCGCCCCGGTCGGCAAATGAAATTGGCTGCGGCCGACGTTCATCCACATGTTGCCGAGGCCGGTCATCAGGTAGGGATCGCGGGTGAGGCCGAGACCCGTCGCATAAAAGAGGATTGCCAGCTGTTGGTCCGGCACGCGGGTGTTCACGTGCTCGAGGGTAACGACATTGCCGACATCCTCGACGGTGCGATCGTAAGTGCTCATGGGTGCCTCCCTCACAGCTTTGCCTCCCTCCCCGAGCGAACAGAGGGGATGGCGACAAGCTAGCGCAGGCGGCCGCCGCCTGCCACTCGCGACGCGCGGGGATGGTCCGCAAAGAGCCGCGCAAAGGCAGCCCTGTCGGTGGGAAAGTGGCGAACGCGCGCAAGCGAACGCCCACCGCAACGGGCGACGGCCCCATAAAAGCCGGGCGGGAGCTGGAGATCCCGGACGGCCACACCCCTGGCGCCGGCTAGCCCTCGCGCGGCAGCCTCGATCTTCCAAGCAACGAGCTGACGGCCGCTGGCCTGACGCAGGCCCAGCTCTGCCAAAACCCGCGCAAGCCCCTCGCCGGTGGCCTTGGCATAGGCCTCGAGCCGGCACCAGGCCTGCAGCACCGGCGCCTCGCCCGTCCCGTCCCAGGCGAGGGACTGAGCAAGCCCGGCGCCGATCGCGAGAAGCTCTTGTCGGCGGCGCGATGACATCTTGAGGCGGCGATGGGCCTCAAGATCAACCCCGATCGGCGAGCGCGCCACGCCAAGGAGTGCCATTGCGCCGCTGTGCGAGAGGCTGAAACTTGGAGCGGCCTCACCGAGGTGAGGCCTCCCATCTGCAGAGCGCATAAACGCCTGCTGGCGCACCTGCGCACCGGCGACCCGCTCAATGACGATCCGCAACGCGGTGTAGGCCGCCAACCGCTGCCGGCGCTCGCTGCTGTCGTGGAGACGCTCAGCGCGTGCGCGGTCCTCCCCCGACAGGCGCGGGACTTGGCGCTCGAGGGCCTCGAGCGCCGGTGCAGCCGCTTCTAGATCGACGAGCCACAGCTCCATGGAGTTGCCGGGCGGCCTTCCCAGCCGGGGTGACTTGGTCAGCCCCCGCCGGCCAGAGCACGACGGTCATGAGCCGGTGCCCGGTCGCGGGCACCCCTGCCATGTTAACTGAAGTCGGGTTAACGCCAAGCGCGCAGGCGTTCGGCGGGTACATCCCAAAACCGCCGCTGCGCCTCGGCCCACGCGGCGCTCTGCGTGTAGCCGATGTCCTTGAGCGAGCGCTCGTCGAGACCCGCCAGCGCACGACGCTCGCTGCGCACGCGCAAAGCAACCGCAACTGCGTGCACCGCCTGCCAGACGTGGCGGCGAACCCCGCCCCTGCCGGGCGCGAGCCGCACCAGGGGAAGAACGAAATGGGTCATGATCTCTCCATAAGCTCGCCCCCTCAGGGGGGTCTTGGAGAGGCGGCATACGCTTTTCGCTTGCATAAAGAAATCGAATGTCGTTTATGTTTTGCAATAGGAACCGTTATTCAGGGGTGAAGCCTGCGCCGCGATATCGACATCTCCCTGTTGCGCGCCTTCGTTGCCGTCGTGGAGACGGGGAGCGCGACCAGCGCCGCTGCGCTGCTGAACCTGACGCAGGCCGCCGTCAGCCAACAGCTCAAGCGTCTCGAGGAGCTGTTTGGCACCGAGTTGTTCGAGCGCCATCACAAGCGGCTTCTGCTCAAGCCCAACGGCGAGCGTCTGATCGCCCATGCGCAACGGCTGATCGCGCTCAATGACGAGGTATGGGGGGCCATGAGCGCGCCGGCCTATGTGGGCGAGCTGCGCCTGGGGGTGCCCCATGACATCGTCGGACCCTACCTGCCGCCGATCCTAAAACGCTTCGACAAGGCCTGGCCGCGCGTGCGGGTGACCCTGAAATGTACGACCACGCCGCTGCTGCGCGAGTTGCTGGGCCAAGGCGCTCTCGACCTGACGCTGACAACGGAGCAGCGCTGTCAGCGCGGCGGAGAGGTGTTGCTGGAGGACGATCTCGTCTGGGCCGGTGCCCCCAACGGGGCAGCGCATCGACGCGACCCGCTGCCCGTGTCACTGGGCGACGAGAAGTGCGAATTTCGCGAGTGCGTGCTGAAGGCGCTCGCCGAAACGGGACGCGATTGGCGGCCCGTGTGCGAGGTCTCCAGTATGGAACCCCTCCTGGCATCGATTGAGGCCGACCTTGCTGTCGGCCCGTTCCTGCGCCGCTCGATCCCGGACTATCTCACCGTTGTGGAGGACGCCCGCCTGCCCCGGCTGCCCAAGTTTCTCGTCAACATGTATTTGCCACCCGCGCGACAGAACGAAATCGCGGTCGAGTTGGCGCGCCACATCACGCAGGAATTTGCCACTCACTTCCGCCGTCCATCGGGGCCGGAACTGGCCGTGCGCTATCGACGCAAGCCGCTAACATCTGCGGCTTGAGACCGTGCCGGCGACCGAACGGGCGACAAGGGCCGGCATGCTATCCTCCCTGCTTCAGGCTTGGCGCCGTCGGCGATGGCAGCCGGATCGGGCGGCGCTCGCGCTCTATCAAGACCTCAAGCCGATGGTGGTGATCACCGGCGCCTCGGAAGGTATCGGCTACGCGCTGGCGCGTCGCTTCGCGGCCGCCGGAAACGATCTCATCGTTGTAGCGCGCCGGCCTCAGCCCCTCGAGGCCGCGGCAGCGCGCATCCGCGCCGATTTCCACGTCGCAGCCGTTCCCGTGACCGTCGACATTACCCAACCGCAGGCGACTGGCGCCATCGAGGCAGCGCTGGCGGACCAGCGCGGCTTTGCCGACGTTCTGATCAACAATGCCGGCATGGGGCTTGCTGGGGCGTTCATCCGCCAACCGCCGGAGGCGGTGGTGCGGCTTCTGGACCTCAACGTGCTCGCCCTCACCAGGCTAATGCGGCATTTTCTGCCGGGCATGCGCGTGCGCGGACGCGGGGGGATCCTCAACCTCGCGTCATTGGGCGGCTTCGCGCCGGGTCCCTACCAGGCGGTCTATTACGCGAGCAAGGCCTACGTGCTGGCGTTGAGTGAGGCGGTCGCGGCGGAGACCGCGGGCGAGGGTGTGCGGATCAGCGCGTTGGCGCCGGGACCCGTCAGCACCGAGTTCCATCGTCGCATGGGCAGCGAGCGCAGCTTTTATCGCTACCTGGTCCCGCCCGCCTCCCCTGACAGAGTGGCGGCGGCCGCATATCGCGGCTTCGCCTTCGGGTGGCGCGTGATCATACCCGGTGTCTTCAACCCGGCCCTGGCGTTGGCCTTGCGCATCTTGCCGCATAGATTGGGGACTGCCATCGTCGGATGGTTGCTCAAGCCCCGTTGGCAAGAAACATCGACCAGTTCTAGCCCAACGACGAGGGATTAGCGCGCGGGGATCCCATCGAGCAGCGCGCGCCGGTGCTCGGAGCCGGGGTCTGCTCCGCAAAAGTTTGTCAAAGGCCGACCTCAGAGCAATGTCTCATGAACCCCGGCGTCAGCTGCAAAGCGCGGCCATCGGGAGAGGATGCGCCTGGCCTTTGTCGCGTTCATCATCGAAATGGCGCGTCGAGCTCCAACGCTTGGGCGATTTCCCGCTCCCAGCGATCGCCATTCGCGAGGAGGCGTTCCTTATCGTAGTAGAGTTCCTCGCGCGTCTCGGTCGCAAATTCGAAGTTGGGCCCTTCCACGATGGCATCGACGGGACAAGCTTCCTGGCATAGCCCGCAGTAGATGCACTTGTGCATGTCGATGTCGTAGCGCGTGGCGCGGCGCGTGCCGTCCTGCCGTCTGGGTCCAGCTTCGATGACAATGCATTGCGCCGGACAGATGGCCTCACAGAGCTTGCATGCGATGCAGCGCTCTTCGCCGTTGGGATACCGGCGCAGAGCATGCTCGCCTCGAAAGCGCGGGCTGAGCGGGCCCTTCTCGAAGGGATAATTGAGGGTGGCCTTCGGCTTGAAGAAATACCTGAGCGACAATCCGATTGCCGTCGCGAACTCCCATAGAAAGAAGGCGCTCAAGCCCCCGATCGCCCTGCGATCACGCGATACCGGTTTTTCTGCCTGCATAAGACCGGAACTCCCTCCGGCCGATCGCGTTCCGGTCGCGCGTCACGATCGAACCAAGCATCGATAAGAGGAGGCGCCAGTGAGTTGGCGCCTGACCGGTTCCATAGCCTTCGCAGCCATCATCCTCACCGGATCGGCCCTCATCGCGCCGGCCGCGCACCTCCTCGAGCTGCCAAACAAAATAGCGATGGGACCAAATGACTATTTCGTGGTTCAGAGGATCTACAGTGGTTGGTGGCGCGTGGGCTTGCTGTTGCCCGCAGCCCTCGTGGCCAACGTAGCCCTTGCGGTTGCTGCTCGCCGCGACAGCACAGCCCTCCTTCTTGCGATGTTCGCCGCCGCATTGATTGCCCTCAACCTCGCCATTTTCTTTGTTTGCACTGAGCCGGCAAACGCTGCGACCGGCAACTGGACAACCCGCCCTGCCAATTGGCTCGATCTACGCCGGCAATGGGAATATTCCCATGCCAGCAATGCCGGGATCATGTTCGTCGCATTCTGCGCCACAACCGCGGCCTCCCTGCGGAGGAAGGCAACGGCGCGCGCCGCAGCATCCCAGTCCAAGGCCACGGGCTGGCGATGAACTGGACGTTGAACCGGCGAAGGGCGCTGTGAAGCTTGCTGGGATTGGCCAGCGACCGCCGTGGCGCGCGCACAGGCGAGGTGTCGCCATGCAGCTCAAGAGGCCAACCCGCCTTGCCGCCACGATGGGGTCACACTAGGTAAGCTCCAGGTACGCTGCGGGCGTGATGGCCTGGTCGGCCATCACGCGAGAGGGCGCCAATCCAGGCCTTCAACACTGGCCCGCAACACTGGCCCGCAACACTGGCCCGCAACAGGAGCTAGCCCATGACCTATGTGGACGGATTTGTCGCTGCGGTTCCCACGGCAAACCGGGAGAAGTTCAAGAAGCACGCTGAAGAGGCGGCCGAGGTCTTCAAGGAAAAGGGCGCTCTCAAGGTGGTCGAATGTTGGGGCGATGATGTGCCAGAAGGCCAGGTGACGTCTCTCCCGATGGCGGTGAAGTGCAAGCCGGACGAGACCGTCGTCTTCTCATGGATCATTTGGCCTTCGCGCGAGATCCGCGACGCGGGCATGAAGGCGCTTATGAGCGACCCGCGCATGCAGCCCGACAAAAACCCCATGCCGTTCGACGGCAAGCGCATGATCTTTGGCGGCTTCGTGCCGATCGTAGAGAAGTGACGAGGTGGCAATGAGCGTCGAGTTCAACCATACCATCGTCTGGTCGCGCGATAGCGAGGCCTCAGCGAGGTTTCTAGCGCGCGTGCTTGGGCTCCCGGGTCCTAAGCGATGGGGCCCATTTCAGGTCGTCACCACGGCCAACGACGTGAACGTCGATTTCATGGACAAGGAGGGTGAAATCAGGAAACAGCACTACGCATTCCTGGTGAGCGAAGCGGAGTTCGATGAGATCTTGGCCCGCGTGAAGAACAATGGCTTGTCGCATTGGGCCGACCCCGCGCAGACCAAGGCCCATGAGATCAACAGTCACGACGGCGGACGCGGCATCTATTTCGAAGACCCGAGCGGCCACCTGCTGGAGGTCATCACGCGACCTTACGGGAGCAGCGGCTGGGAGCCATGAGAGGGGCCGGAAGGCACGGCAGGGGGTGATCTTCTTCGCCAACGAGCATCGTGCGTTCCGAGGCAACCGCTGATCGCCCCCCGAACCAAGGAGTTTGCTAAGCGCGGGTCGCAAAGGGCGCGGCGACCAGACACCATGATTGGCTGTGTGTTCGCTCGACTTTGCCTGCGCGCCCAGGCCGGGAGCAGCTTTCCCCGCGACCAATTTGCATTTACGTTCCCGAACGCGCCGGCGGCGTGGAATGGACGTTGCCAGGGCGTTGCCGGGACGTTGCCAGGCCTTGGGAATCGGCCCCTGCTAAGGGATCGTGACGGCTGCATCCTCAAGCAGGTGCGCAAGGCGAGACCATCGAGCGCGCTCGTTGGTTGCCGAAACAACGGGAGTGCACGGCAGCGATGCTCGAGGGCAAGTCAACCGTTAGCTTGGAGGCATCCGACCTTGACGAGGTTGCCCCGCAACGGCCGCAGCGGAAAGCGAAAAGACCTGTCCTCATGGTGCTCCACCACGAGCGGTCCGATCCTGGCCACGTCGGCCACTGGTTTCGCCGCAACGGGTACGCGCTGGATGTGCGTAAACCCTGCTTCGGAGATCCCCTCCCGGCGACGCTCGCACACCACTGTGGCGCCGTCATTTTTGGCGGCCCCATGAGCGCCAACGACAAGGATGCATTCATCTGCCGGGAAACCGAGTGGATTGGCGTCGCCCTCAAGGAGCAGAAACCCTTGCTCGGCATCTGCCTTGGCGCGCAGATGCTCGCCAATCACCTGGGTGCCAAGGTGGGTTTCCATCCCGAGGAGTTGGCCGAGATCGGCTACTACCCAATTCTCACCACCGCCGCAGCCCAAGAGCTCGGACCATTTCCCGAGCAGGTCTACCAGTGGCATCGGGAGGGGTTCGGCCTTGCGCTCGGCGCCAGGCTTCTTGCCACATCCACCGGTGCCTACCCCAACCAGGCATTCGGCTACGGTTCTGCCATCGCCCTTCAGTTTCATCCCGAGATTACCTATGCCCAGGTGCACCGCTGGACCGGCCACAATCACCTGCTCCTCGGCATCAAGGGCGCACGCGCGCGCCACGAGCACATCGAAGGCCACCTCCATCACGCGCCCAAGGTGCACGCCTGGCTCGACCGGTTCCTTCGCCGCTGGGTCGCGGCCGAGCTCATCATTGCTTAACGCGCCGTTGGTGGATTCCTAACCGCTTTCCCCGATTAATAGACGTGAAGGCGCCGGGCCCAGTCGCGCGTACCCGTCGCTTGCGGTGCGGCCGGGTTCGATAAGTACGCCCGGCCGCACCGATGAGCCGGAGCCCAACAATAGATCGGGCGCCTAGACGGGGGAGGAGTGTCCAGGCGCCCGGAGATCGATCCGGCAGACCGCAGGTGGCACGCCGTCCGCACGAATCGAAACCTCAACGCGTGAGCCTGCGCCGGTCCGTCGGCCGCCGAACCGGCGCCTCACGCGTCAGCGCGGCTGTGCACCCGGTCCGGGCCCAGCGCCGCCTGGGTGCGAGCCTCGTTCCATCGCCCAGCGTCGCCAGGCCCCGTGTCCGTGCATGGACCCGCGCAGATCGCGCAGCACGACGCCGGCAACGGCCTTCTGTTCATCGCTCAGGGCGGTGTAGAAGGGCTTGAAGGCCTCGGTGAACGCCTGCATGCGTTGCGCGCGCTCGCTCATGCGCTTGGCAACCCGATCAAGACGATCGGGCAAGGCCAAGTCTTGCGCCGCACTGCCCTGCTGGCGCCGCTGCTCCATCCGATCCCGGAATTGCTGGCGGGCCTGTTGACGCGCAGCGAAGCTCGACCGCAGCTGCTGCTCCACTGGAGCCCACAGCTTCAGCTGCGCATCGTTGAGCTTCAACGCCTCTTTGATCTCGGCGATGCGCCCTTCGAGCCTGCCCTCCTGCAGCCGCTTCATGGCGTCGGGCGACAGCCTCGGCCGTTCCGGCCACTCGCGCTTCTGTGCCGGCTCGGAGGGCTGCGGCTGGGCCTGCTGGGCAAGGACCACGCCAGCGGGAATCACCGCCGCCAGTACGGCTGGTGCTAGATACTTGGTTATGTTGGCACGCATTGTTCTCAATCTCCTGTGCGACCTTTACCCCGCTCATGATCGATGCCTGGGAAACGAGCGACGGCATCGTGCCCCGTCGCAAGCGCGAAGTTACGCTTTGTTCACACGGACGGCGGTTGCGGCGCGCGCACCGTACGGGGGCGCGATGGGGTCACCTCGGCAAGTCGCTCCGACCCATCAGGAAGCGATCGATCGCATGCGCAGCCTGCCTGCCCTCGCGAATGGCCCACACCACCAGACTTTGGCCGCGGCGCACGTCGCCGGCCGCGAACACCTTTGACCGCGTCTTGACGCGGTAGTCACGGTCGTTGGCATCGAGCCCCTTGAAGCGTCCGCGCGCCACCACGGCGAGGCCGAGCTCCTTGACGACGTCGCTTTCCACCGGCCCGGAGAAGCCCATCGCGAACAACACCAGCTCGGCCGGCAGCTCGCCTTCGCTCTCCGGCACCGGCCTCAACGCTTTGTCGACACGCGTATAGAGGAGCTTCTCCACCTTGCCGTTACGCCCGGCGAAGCCGGTGGTGGCGATCGAATACTCGACCTTGGCGCCCTCGGCCTGGCTTGAGGAAATGCGCAGCTTCAGCGGCCAGTGCGGCCATGACAGGGCCTTGTTCTCTTTGTCAGGCGGCGTTGGCATGATCTCGAGTTGCGTCACCGACTTGGCTCCTTGTCGGAACGAGGTGCCGATGCAATCGCTGCCGGTGTCGCCGCCGCCGATCACGATGACGTGCCGGTCCTCGGCGCTGATCTCCACCCCCGCGATCGGCGGCTCGCCTGCCACGCGCCGGTTCTGCTGGGGCAGGAAAGTCATCGCAAATACCAGGCCGTCGAGGTCGCGTCCTGGTGCGCTGGCGAAGAAATCGAATGGCTGCTCGGAGCCCCCGGCCAACAGCAGGGCATCGTGGGATGCCTCCAATGCAAGGGCGGGGATATCCTTGCCGACATGGGCGTTGCAGTGGAAGACCACCCCCTCTGCCTCCATCTGCTTCACGCGCCGCTCGATAATGTGCTTCTCCATCTTGAAATCGGGGATGCCGTAGACGAGCAAGCCGCCAGGCTTGCCGCTCTTCTCGTAAACGTGCACTTCGTGGCCGACGCGGGCGAGTTGCTGGGCGGCGGCAAGCCCGGCCGGCCCCGATCCGACGATGGCGACCCGCTTGCCGGTCCTCCTTTCGGGCAGCTCGGGCGCGACCCAACCCTCCTGGAACGCCCGGTCGGCAATGGCGCACTCGATTGTCTTGATGGTGACCGGCTTGTCGTCGATGTTGAGCGTGCAGGCGGCCTCGCACGGCGCCGGGCACACGCGGCCCGTGACCTCCGGAAAGTTATTGGTCGAATGCAGGTTGAGCGCCGCCGTCTTCCACTGGTTGCGATAGACGAGATCGTTCCAGTCGGGGATCTGGTTGTTCACCGGGCAGCCGTTGTGACAATAGGGAATGCCACAGTCCATGCAGCGCGCGGCCTGCTTTTTCACCTCTTCTTTCGACAATGGCTCGACGAATTCGCGCCAATGCTTCAGGCGCTCCGCGACGGGCCGGTAGGTCCTGTCGCGACGATCGAACTCCAGAAAACCAGTAATCTTGCCCATTGGCGCCTACTGCGGTGTCGCTGTGGATTGCCCGTGTTGGGCACGTCTAACCCACAAATATTGTTCTTCGGTTCGCCCATCCCGCACACGAGCGCGCAAGGCAGCGTGCGGCAAATGCAGGGCCTTGGACCCTTCCGTGGAGGGGCCCATCCTTCGCAATCCCTTGGATTGGCAGCGCGCGATCATGGTGGAGCAATTCCCAGCCCGAGCGAGTGCTCGCAACGTGCGATCCACAGACGCAGGTTGCGCCGGGCGGCCAAATCGAAGCCGCCCTGGTGGGCCAATCGCGTGTAGGGGAGCAAGGCGATATCCGCAACGGTCATGGCGTCGCCGACGAGCCAGCTTCGCTCCGAGAGCATTTGCTCCATCAGGTCGAGCGCCGCCTCGCCGCGCTCGACCCGCCAGGCCTCGCGCTGGTCGAGCGAACGCTTGAGATAGACGATGTGGTAGCGGGTCGTTGCGACATAAGGCTCGTGGCTGTACTGCTCCCAAAACAGAAGTTCATCGATCTTGGCCTGCACAAAACCATCCTCCGGCAGCAGCGCGCTGCCCCGGGCCAGATAGCGAATGATGGCATTCGATTCGGCGAGGCGGCGGCCATCATCGAACTCGACCGCGGGTATGCGGCCCATCGGAAACTTGGCCAAAAACTGCGGCGTGTGCGTTTCGCCCTTCAGGATGTCGAGATCGCGCCAGGTATACGGCAGGCGCAAATAGTCCGCCGTATACTTCACTTTGAGACAGTTGCCAGAACCAAGGTCGCCGAAGATCTTCATCACACGTGGCTGCCGCTCGCGCCCCTGGCGCGCGGTCCGGACCACGCGCCTATCGCTCAACTACGCCTTGGCTGTCGGAATGCCGATTTCGAGCACGTCAAAGCCCGTCTTCTCGGGCGCCTGGTGCTTGGCGATTTCCTCCAGCGCACGGCGGTATTCGACGGGCATGACCTTCTTGAACTTGCCCTGCCAAACCGGCCAGTTCTCGAGGATCGTCTTGGCCTTGGCCGAGTTGGTGTAGTGGGCGTGTCGCGCGATGAGCTGATGCAGCCGCTCGGCGTCCTGGCTCGTCATGTCGCGCATGACGTCGACGAGACCATGGCTTTCGAGATCGCCGCCTTGGTTGGCAAGGCGCTCCATCACCTCTTCCTCCGCGGAGACCGGGGCCAGGTCGATCATGGAGAGGTTGCAGCGCCGCTCGAAAGTGCCGTCCTCATCGAGAACGTAGGCGATGCCCCCCGACATTCCCGCCGCAAAGTTGCGGCCGGTGGGACCAATCACCACCACCACGCCGCCGGTCATGTATTCGCAGCCATGGTCGCCCGTACCCTCCACCACCGCCACGGCACCCGAGTTGCGCACGGCAAAACGTTCCCCGGCGACGCCGCGGAAATAGCACTCACCGGTGATGGCTCCATAGAGCACCGTGTTGCCGACGATGATGCTCTGCTCAGGGACGATGCCGGACTGGGGATGGGGCCGCACGATCAGCTTGCCACCGGAAAGCCCCTTGCCGACGTAGTCATTGGCCTCACCGACGAGGTCGAGGGTGACCCCATGCGCCAGCCACGCACCAAAGCTCTGCCCGGCCGTACCCTTGAGCGACAGCCAGATCATATCCTCGGGCAATCCGGTGTGCCCAAAGCGGCGCGCGACCTCGCCCGACAGCATGGCGCCGGTGGCACGATCCCGATTGCAAATGTCGAGCTCGTGCTTGACCCGCTCCTTGCCCTCCAGCGCCGGCGTGGCAAGCGCGATCAGCTTGTTATCCAGGACCTTGTCGAGGCCATGGTTCTGTCGCTCGCTGTTGTAGATGGCGACGCCCTTCGCCACCTCGGGCTTATGGAACAACTTCCCGAAGTCGAGGCCGCGCGCCTTCCAGTGGCCGATCGCGCGCTCCATGTCGAGGCACTGCGACTGGCCGATCATCTCGTCGAAGGTGCGATAGCCGAGGGCGGCCATGATTTCGCGCACCTCCTCGGCAACGAAGAAGAAGAAGTTGATGGCGTGCTCTGGCTGTCCCTTGAACCGGGCGCGCAGCACGGGATCCTGCGTGGCGACGCCGACGGGACACGTATTGAGATGGCACTTTCGCATCATAATGCAGCCGAGGGCTATCAGCGGCGCGGTGGAGAAGCCGAACTCGTCGGCACCGAGCAGCGCGCCGATCACCACGTCGCGGCCGGTGCGGATGCCACCGTCCACTTGCACGGCGATGCGCCCGCGCAGTCGGTTGGCCACCAGCGTTTGGTGGGTCTCGGCAAGCCCGATCTCCCAGGGACTGCCCGCGTGCTTGATCGAGGTCAGCGGCGAAGCGCCCGTACCGCCCTCGAACCCAGAGATCGTCACGTGGTCGGAACGCGCCTTGGCGACGCCTGCCGCCACGGTGCCGACGCCAACCTCCGACACGAGCTTGACCGATACATCCGCACGCGGATTGACGTTCTTCAAGTCGAAGATCAACTGCGCCAGATCTTCGATCGAGTAAATATCGTGATGCGGCGGCGGCGAGATGAGCCCCACGCCGGGCGTCGAGTGGCGGACCTTAGCGATCACGGCATCCACTTTGTGCCCGGGCAACTGCCCGCCCTCACCGGGCTTGGCCCCTTGTGCCATCTTGATCTGCATTACGCTCGAGTTGGCGAGATACTCCGTGGTCACGCCGAAACGGCCGGAGGCCACCTGCTTGATGGCCGAGCGCATGGAATCGCCATTCGCCATCGGCTTGAAGCGGTCGGCCTCCTCGCCGCCTTCGCCCGTGTTCGACTTGCCGCCGATGCGGTTCATGGCGATGGCGAGCGTGGTGTGCGCCTCGCGTGAGATCGAACCGAAGCTCATGCCGCCGGTCGAGAAGCGCCGCACGATCCTGGCCGCGGGCTCCACTTCCGACAACGGCACGGACTTGCGCCCCATCTCCGGCGCCGTCTTGAGGCGGAACAGCCCGCGCAGCGTCATCAGCTGTTCGGACTGATCGTTGATCTGCTGTGCATAGGCACGAAACTTGTCAGGCAAACTGCCGCGCACTGCGTGCTGCAGGTCGGCAACGACCGACGGCCGCCACATGTGCGCTTCCCCGCGAATGCGGTAGGCGTACTCACCGCCCACGTCGAGCGCGTCCTCCAGCGTGGGGACGTCGCCGAAGGCCTGGCGGTGGCGCTCGGCCGTCTCGCGCGCAATCTGACGCAGGCCCGCCCCCTCGACTTGGGTGTGCGTGCCAGTGAAGTACTTGTGCACGAAGCTCGACTTAAGACCCACGGCGTCGAAAATCTGCGCGCCGCAATAGGACTGATAGGTCGAGATGCCCATCTTGGACATGACCTTCAGAATGCCTTTGTCGATGGCCTTGATGTAGCGCTTCTGCGCCTCTTTGAGGGTCAGCTTTTCGTCGAGCTCGGGCAGCAGTTGTTCGAGTGTGTCGAAGGCGAGGTAGGGATTGATGGCCTCAGCTCCGTAGCCCGCGAGCACGCAGAACTGGTGGACCTCGTGCGCCTCGCCGGTCTCGACAACGAGACCAACGGACGTGCGCAGGCCCTGTCGGATCAGGTGGTGGTGCACGGCGGAGGTGGCGAGCAGCGATGGGACGGGGATGCGATCGGGTCCAGCGCCGCGATCCGACAGGATAATGATGTTGTATTCCTTGGAGCGCACGGCCTCCTCGGCCTCGGCGCACACGACGTCGAGAGCCGCGGGCATGCCGCCAGCGCCTGTTTCTGCCGGATAGGTGATATCGATCGTCACCGACGAGAACTGGTTGTCCTTGACGAGACCGATTTGGCGGATGCGCTCAAGATCCTCGTTGGTGAGGATTGGCTGATACACCTCAAGCCGCTTGATCTTGGCAGTGCCTTCGAGGTCGAGCAGGTTCGGGCGCGGACCAATGAACGAGACCAGGCTCATGACGAGCTCCTCGCGGATCGAATCGATCGGCGGGTTCGTCACCTGCGCAAAGTTCTGCTTGAAGTAGGTGTGCAGAAGCTTGGGTTTGTTGGACAGCACCGACACGGGCGTATCGTTGCCCATGGAACCCACCGCTTCCTGACCGGTGTGCGCCATCGGTGCCATCAGGAACTTGAGGCTCTCCTGCGTGTAGCCGAACGCCTGCTGCAGATCGAGCAGCGAGACGTTGCTCTTCTTGCGCGGGATCCTTCTGGGCAGCGGCAGGTCGCTCACCTGCACCTGGGTGCGCTTCAGCCACTGCTCATAGGGATAGCGCGCAGCCAGATCGGCCTTGAGGTCCTCATCGGAAATAATGCGGCCCGCTTCGAGGTCGATGAGCAGCATCTTGCCGGGCTGCAGCCGCCACTTGCGCGCAATGTTGGGCTCGGCGACCGGCAGCACGCCGGCCTCGGAGGACATGATCACCCGGTCGTCATTGGTGACGAGATAGCGCGCCGGCCTGAGGCCGTTGCGATCGAGCGTGGCGCCGATCTGCCGGCCGTCGGTAAAGGCCATGGAGGCCGGTCCGTCCCACGGTTCCATCAAACAGGCGTGGTACTCATAGAAGGCGCGACGCTTGGCATCCATCAGCGGATTGCCCGCCCACGCTTCGGGGATCAGCATCATGGCCGCGTGCGCCAGGCTGTAGCCGCCCATGACCAGGAACTCGAGGGCATTGTCGAAGCAGGCGGTGTCGGATTGGCCCTCGTAGGAGATCGGCCACAGCTTAGTGATGTCGCGACCGAACAGAGGTGTCGACACCGATGCCTGCCGCGCGGCCATCCAGTTGACGTTGCCGCGCAGCGTGTTGATCTCGCCGTTGTGCGCCACCATGCGGTAGGGATGGGCCAGCTTCCACGATGGGAAAGTGTTGGTGGAGAAGCGCTGATGCACCAGCGCCATGGCCGAGACGAGCCGCGGGTCGGTCACGTCCTGATAGTACTTTGCCACTTGGTAGGACAGGAACATGCCCTTGTAGACCAGCGTGCGGCATGACAGCGACACGGTGTAGTGACCGATGTCCTTGCCCTTGTAGGCAAAGTAGAGCGCGTTGGAGACGACCTTGCGGATGAGGTAGAGCCGCCGCTCGAAGGTCTGCTGGTCCTTCATGTCCTTCGGTCGACCGATCAAGATCTGCCGATGCACGGGCTCAACGGCCCGCACCATCCCGGAGAGACACGAATTGTCGACCGGCACGGAGCGCCAGCCCAGGAATTCCAGGCCCTCCTCGCGGAGGATGCGCATCCACACGCGTTCGCAGTGCGCGCGCAGCCGTTCGTCCTGCGGCATGAAGAGATGGCCCACTGCATAGTGGCCGGGCTTGGGCAACTTGATCTTGAGGCGCGCGCACTCGGCCTCGAAGAAGGCGTGCGGGATCTGGATGAGGAGGCCGGCACCGTCCCCGGCAATGGGATCGGCACCCACCGCGCCACGATGCTCCAGGTTCTCTAGGATATAGAGCGCGTCCTTGATGATATCGTGCGAAGCCCCGCCTCTGAGATCGGCAATGAAGCCGACGCCGCAGGCGTCATACTCGCGCCTGGGATCAAACAGTCCCCCCGGCTGCGGCGGCAGGAGTGCCCCCTCCGGATGGGACGCGGTGATGTTGGCCTTGCCTTGCAGTGTCATTGGTCCATGCCTTCCGGCTTGTCCCTGCCTCCAATGGGCATGTCGGTTCGTCGGCGCACCTTCACCCGCCCGCGCCCCGCCGAAACGAGCACGCAACCGAGCCCAGCACCATTGCGGAGCCGAACGCCACCGCTCGAGGGCCGCCGCTGGCCGGCAAGCCCAGCCCCCCCTGCACCCGAGCCTCCACCCCTGCCACTCCAGGAGACAGGCGCTCAAGTCCCGGGCAGGGCCTACCCGTGCGGGGCCGATCACCCCAGTCAACGCGTCCCCTGCACAATGGGGGCGCCGCCGGTCGTTGCCGGTGCGCCACCACCCGCGTGGCCTCACGCGCGTTAAAGGACAGCATAGCTGACCTAATTGCCGCTGGGAAGATTGAATTGCAGTGCAGCACACGCCCGAGAGCGTTCCGGCGCGGGTGCAGGGGGTGCGCGGGCGAGCCCCGCGACGGGAGACGCGGCAGGGTGGTCGCTGGCGGAGGGCCGCTCGGAAGGGCCGCTCGGAAGGGAATGGGGCTAGCGCGTGGGCACCGGCTTTTCGCCGCGGTAATCGTAAAAGCCGCGCTGGGTTTTGCGACCGAGCCAGCCGGCCTCCACGTACTTCACCAGCAGCGGGCAAGGCCGATACTTGGAATCGGCCAAACCTTCGTAAAGCACCTGCATCACCGACAGACAGGTGTCGAGGCCGATGAAGTCAGCAAGTTCCAGGGGCCCCATGGGATGGTTCGCGCCCATGCGCATGGCGCGATCGATCGATTCCACCGTCCCGACACCTTCATAGAGCGTATAGACCGCCTCGTTGATCATCGGCAGCAGGATGCGGTTGACGATGAAGGCCGGAAAATCCTCCGACACGGCGATACACTTGCCGAGGGTTTCGATGAAGCTCTTGGCAAGCGTGAACGTCTCATCCTCGGTGGCGATGCCGCGGATCAGCTCGACGAGCTGCATCATTGGCACCGGATTCATGAAGTGAATGCCGATGAAGCGCTCGGGCCGGTCGGTAATGGATGCAAGCCGGGTGATGGAGATCGACGACGTGTTGGTGGCGAGCACCGTGCTCTTCTTAAGCTTGGGACAGAGTTCAGTGAAAATTTTGCGCTTGACGGCCTCGTCCTCGACGGCAGCCTCGATCACCAAATCGGCTTCGCCAATGGCCTCGAGGTCGGAGGCGATGTGGATCCGTGTGAGGGCGTTCTGCATCTCCGCATCGGTGATGATGCCTCGCGACACCTGGCGCGCCATGTTGCGCTCGATCGTGACACGGGCCTTGTCGATGGTATCGCGCTGGACGTCGTAGAGCGCCACGTCATAGCCCGACAGCGCCACCACATGGGCGATGCCGTTTCCCATTTGCCCTGCGCCAATGATACCGACCGACTTGATCAGCGCATGCGCGTTGACCTCGCCCTTGCGGGCGCGCTCCAGTTGCCCGCCGGGTTTCTTCGTTTTGACGCCTGCGTCCATGACGCCTTGCTCCTTCACAACCCCGGTTGAACGTGCGCCGCGGGCCTTCTCACGTGCCAGCCTTCTCCAGCTCAGCCTTCAGCTCCGGCAAAGTCTGAAACAGATCGGCAACCAGGCCGAAATCGGCGACCTGAAAGATCGGCGCCTCACCGTCCTTGTTGATGGCCACGATCACCTTGCTGTCCTTCATGCCGGCGAGATGCTGAATGGCGCCGGAGATCCCGAC
>JAMXLN010000217.1 GCA_024281145.1 Hyphomicrobiaceae bacterium
GGCGCTCGTCGGTCCAGACCATGCCCCAGCAGTATTCGTTGAGGATCTCCTGAAACGGCGCGTTGAACGCATCCGCTGTCGCCAGCGAAGCGTCGACATACGCCTCACCCAGCACGGCCTTGCGCATCGCCAGACCCTTGTCACGCAGCGCCTTGTCCATACCTCGTCTCCCAGTCCGCTGTGGTCCACGGCGAATTCTTGTCAGCGTTTGGCCCGCGGCTCAAGGGCAGTCGCCCTTGCCATTTGCCGGGACGAGCGAGGCCGGCGACCCTAACGGGCCCGAGGATGCGTCTTGTCGTAGACGGCCAGGAGATGCGCGCGGTCAACCTCGGTGTAGACCTGAGTGGTCGACAGGCTGGCGTGACCCAACAGCTCCTGGATTTGACGCAGATCCGCGCCGGCGGCGAGCAGGTGCGTCGCAAACGAGTGTCGCAGGGCGTGCGGCGTGGCGGTGTCGGGCAGCCCAAGCTCGGTCCGCATTCGCTCCATGCACAGCTGAACGGCGCGCGGGTTGAGGCGGCCGCCCTTGACACCCACGAACAGGGCGCCGTCGAAAGGAAGCGGGTAGGGGCACAGATCGATGTAGCGCGCGATCGCCCGCTGTGTGACCGGAAGCACGGGAACAAGCCGCTCCTTCGCGCCCT
Organism: Hyphomicrobiaceae bacterium; assembly: GCA_024281145.1. Classification (GTDB taxonomy): domain Bacteria; phylum Pseudomonadota; class Alphaproteobacteria; order Rhizobiales; family Hyphomicrobiaceae; genus AWTP1-13. Next base: position 645 of record JAMXLN010000217.1, read on the forward strand.
TGCCGGCTATGCGGAGCACGTCGCGGCCGTCGAGCGGTGCCTCCCGGCGCGAGAGGCCCAGCGCCTCGGAGATGCGCAAGCCCGAGCCGTAGAGCAGCAACAGCACGGCACAATCGCGCGCCACGGTCCACTCCAGCCCGGTGTCTCCCGCAACGCCAGTTGCTGCCGCGGCCTTTTCCACGGTGAGCGGCTTGGGGATGCCGTGCGGTACCCGGGGCATTGCCACCTGCAACAGGGCGCGGTTGCGGGCGATCCCGTCCGCCTCGAGCCAGCGGAAGAAGGCGCGCAGCGCCGAAAGGGTGCGCGCCAAGGATCGGCTCGACACGCCTGCCCGGCGCCGGCTTGCCATGAACGCGCGCAAGCGCCTGGGATCGAGAGCGACGAGATCGCCAAGGCGGGCCGCATGACCAAGCTCACCCCGCAGCCAGGTGAGGAGCTGGCGAAGGTCGCGCTCGTAGGCGCAGAGCGTATTGTCGGCGGCGCCGCGCTCGTGCGCCAGGTGGACGAGCCAGCCTTCTGCCGCGCGGCGCGTGTCGTCCTCGAGCGGCAGCTCGCCGTCGTCGCAAATTCCCGCAAGCCTCGCCATGGCGGCCTCATCCAGGCCTAACGCGCACGCCGCAGCATCCTCGTGCAACGGTTAAAGGATTGTAAAGGAGGCATCTCACCCGTTGCGCTGAGAGATCACCTTAGGCGGAGGTTCGGCATGGGGCCGCGTTGAGATCATCAAGGTTATGTGCGGGCCGCGAGAAGCAGGCTGGAGACCGTCATCAAGGCTCGCAGCGCGCCTGACCTGAGGCCAACAAACAACGCCCCTCACGCGCCGGCCGGCCGCACTGCGGCTACCGTGCCACCGCAGGTCAAGTGGAGCGTCAGTTACCCAAGCGCGGGCTGAGCGGTGCCACCGGCGCTATCCGCTGCATGGGGGGCGCCACTTGCGGGGTCGGCGCCACAAAGGGACGCTCCGGAGGCGGAGGAGGTCCGCGCCCCCACGCGTCAAAACCCAGGGGTGCCTGGGGTGGCGGCTGGCTCGCAGCCGGTGGTGGAGACGGCGGTGCCGATCGGGAGCGCTGCGCATGGGCCGGTGCCGCCAAGGCAAAGGTCGCAAGGACGACCAGGGCGTAAGCGACCACGCTGCTCGCGAGCCAAGCGCGCGCGGCCAAAGGACTCAACATGATGGTCATGGGGTGCACCCTCTCAAACCGTGGGCACACCAAATAGATGGGCACCCGAGCCACCTTGCGCAACTCCAAAGCCCGAGCGCAGCTGGGGCGCAGCTGCCAATTGTTAGGGGGTCACCGATATCGGTATCCCCCTCCATGGGGCGACCCGGCGCGGCATGGTGGCGGAGATCATCGCGCCGGCAGGTGGCCATCCCACCCCGGATCCCTCACCGGGCGCGGGGGTTCCCTGAGGACCGTTGCAGCAAGCCCCTTGCTCCCTGCTCCCCTTGATTTGCCGGGGTTTGCCCGGGAAATTTTGGCTGGGAATGTGCCTGGGAATGTGCCTGGGACTCCCCGGGGCGTTGCCCCCGGGTCCTGGGGCATTCTGCCAACCTTGAACCTCGCTCCGCTGCTCCTACATACCGACTGTGCACGCCGCTAACCGGGTGCACGTTGCACTGCCTGGCCATTTCGGCAGGTGAGTTCCCTGGCGCAACGCCGGGCAGAGCACAACGTCGCTTCTGAAGGAGGACTTGTGATGAGACAGATCGATTTTGCCCCCCTCTACCGCTCCACCGTCGGCTTCGACCGTCTGTTCGACATGCTGGAAGGCGTGTCCGGATTTGACGCGGGCCCCACCGCCTACCCGCCCTATAACATCGAGCGGCTGGGCGACAACGAGTACCGCATCACCATGGCGGTGGCCGGCTTCAGCGAGGATGAGCTCAAGGTCGATGTCAAGGAGCAGACGCTCAACGTACGCGGCGAGAAGAAGGCCGAGGACAAGGAGCGCCAGTTCCTGCACCGCGGGATCGCCACGCGCGCGTTCGACCGGCGCTTCCGCCTCGCCGACCATGTCGAAATAAAAGGCGCGGACCTCAAGGACGGTCTGCTCCACGTCGACCTGGTACGCAACGTGCCTGAGCGGCTCAAGCCCCGCACGATTGCCATCGGCAATAGCGCGACCAAGCAGGTCGAGGCGAGCGCGAAGTAATCCGCGCTAGCACTCTGAGCAAAGAGACGGGCCTAAAGAGACGGGCGCCACGTGGTGGCGCCCGTTCACTGCTGCCCCGCGAGCTTCAGCCACTCCTCCTCCGTCAGAACGTTGACGCCGAGCTCACGAGCCTTGGTGAGCTTGGAGCCGGCGTCGGCCCCGGCGACGACGTAGTCGGTCTTCTTGGAGACAGAGCCCGCCACTTTGGCGCCCAATCGCTCGGCCAGCGCCTTGGCTTCACCGCGCGTCATCTTGTCGAGCGAACCCGTGAAGACGAGCGTCTTGTCGGCGATCGGCGAAGCTGCGGCGGCGGTGCGCGCGATGGGCTCGACCGTTACCTCGGCCTGCAGCTTGTCGAGGGCGTGCAAATTGTGCGGCTCGGCGCAGAAATCGACCAGCGCATCGACCACCGTCTCGCCGATGCCCTCGATGTTGTCGAGATCGCGGTAGGCCTCGCCGTCTTTGCCGCCCTGCGCCGCGGCCACTGCGGCGGCACGGAAGGCTGCGAGCGTGCCCAGTGACCTCGCGAGATCGCGCGCAGTTGTCTCGCCGATGTGGCGGATGCCGAGCGCATAGATGAAGCGGTCGAGCGGGATCCTCCTGCGCGCCTCGATCGCCTTGAACAGGTTCTCAACCGATTTGACGCCGTAACCCTTCTTGTGGGCGAGCCGCTCCTCCTCCCGCAGACGCCCGTCGCGCTCAGGCAGCGTGAAGATGTCGGCTGGCTGCGTGATGCGGCCCTCGTCGTAAAAGGCCTCGATCTGCTTCTCGCCCAACCCCTCGATATCGAAGGCGTTCCGCGACACGAAGTGCTTCAATCGCTCCTTAGCCTGGGCCGGGCAGATGAGGCCGCCGGTGCAGCGTCGCACCACATCGACGCGACCCGTCCTTTCGTCGACCTCCCGCACCGCGGAGCTCCCGCAAGCGGGGCAGGTCTGCGGCATCTTGTAGGCTTTGGTGCCTTTCGGACGCTTCTCGAGCACCACGCCCAGCACCTGGGGGATGACATCGCCGGCCCGGCGTACAACGACCGTGTCGCCGACGCGGATGTCCTTGCGCGCGATTTCATCTTCGTTGTGCAGCGTGGCGTTCGATACCACCACGCCCCCGACCGTCACGGGTTCGAGCATCGCTGCGGGGGTGAGCGCCCCGGTCCGTCCGACTTGGATGCTGATGCCATTGAGCTTGGTCATCGCCTCCTGCGGCGGAAACTTGTGGGCGATGGCCCAGCGCGGGGCGCGCGAGACGAATCCGAGCCGCCTTTGCCAATCGAGTCGGTTGACCTTGTAGACCACGCCATCGATGTCATAGCCCAAAGACGCCCGCCCCTCGGCCATCTCCCGGTGGAAGCGCAGGATCTCCTGCTCATCCTTGCACAGTCGCATCAGCGGATTGAGCGGCAATCCCCAGCGCCTGAAGACATCGTAAGCTTCCCATTGCGTGGACGCGGGTGGTGACGGCTCGGACACCCCCCAACCATAGGTAAAGAAGCGCAGCGGTCGGCGCGCAGTGATGGAGGCATCGAGCTGGCGCAGGGACCCTGCTGCGGCGTTCCTTGGGTTGGCGAACACCTTGTCTCCGGCGGCCGCCTGCGCCGCGTTGAGCTTCTCGAAATCGGCGTGCCTCAAGTAGATTTCCCCGCGCACCTCGATGAGCTCAGGCACGCCCCGCCCCGCCAAGCGCCGTGGCACCTGCTGCATTGTCGTGACGTTGGCCGTGACATTCTCGCCCTCGGTGCCGTCACCGCGCGTGGCCGCCTGTGCAAGCCGCCCGCGCTCGTAGGTAAGCGAGATGGAAAGCCCATCGATCTTCGGTTCGGCCGTGAGCTCGACGGCTGCATCCGCGGCAAGCCCCAGGAAGCGGCGCACGCGCGCTACAAAATCAACCACGTCGTCGTCGCTGAAGGCGTTGCCGAGCGACAGCATCGGCACGGCATGGCGCACTTTGCCGAAGGCCTCCACCGGAGCCGCACCCACGCGCTTGGAAGGACTATCCGGGCGTACATGCTCGGGAAAACGCGCTTCGATGGCGGCGTTGCGCTGACGCAGGGCGTCGTAATCGGCGTCGCTGATCTGCG
>JAMXLN010000218.1 GCA_024281145.1 Hyphomicrobiaceae bacterium
AAGGACCTTTCCGCCGCGGAGAGGCTAGCGCTGGCGGACCGGCTTGCCCACGCGGCGATGCTCCACCTGCGGCGCTCGCAGGAGCTTGCGCAGCTGGCGCGGCGCATTCGCGTGCAGGTGACGCAGGAGGGCTTGGTGCGGCAGATTGCAAAGGGGTGAGCGCTACGTGGCGCTGAGCCGGCTGTTGATGTCAAACCGGAAATTGCGGTCGGTGTGCGGCCACTCGAATGAACCGCATGATGATGCGGGCCCGCGGGCGTCTGGTTTGCTGCAACGCCCATGCGATGGACTTGCGCACGTCGGCCTCGCTCACGTCCGGGATCATCAGGCGCATGTCCCGCAGGAGCGTGCCGAGGTCCGTGGGCAAGCGGCCCTTAGTGACCAGCACGTAGCACATGCAGATTTGCTCCTTGCGTGCCGTGCTCAGCCCTCGTGCCTTCATCGTCGGCGCCCTCGCAACCGTTCATCGTGTTAAAAACGAAGGGGCGGCCCGGCACCATGATCGGACCGCCCCTTCCACGAGCCCGCGCAGTCGGGATAACCGCGCCGGGAGAACTTCATCGCCGGCGGCGCTTGGCCTCGCACAGCCCCAATGCTTCTTCAGAAAGGCCAAGGGCGAGCGGCAAACGGTGGAGACAGCGCCGCTTGAGAGGCGTGAATTGATACAGCCCGGGTCAACGTGACCCCGAGCGCGTGCGGCGCCCAGGCGCCGTTCTCGAGCCAAGCAAGGTGATCCACCAAATCCTTGCGAGCATGGAGAAGGACATAAACGACAAGACCCGCATAGGCCCAAACAAGAATGTAGGCGGGCGACGAACATTCAGGTGGGGACGGCAACGTTGGGATCACGCCGAGCCTGAGCCGCAGCAAAGGTCAGGATCATCGGCGCGGCGGACGGCAATATCATTGCTCCCATCATCACGGTCCAAACCGCGAGGAAGATGCCAAGGCCACCAAGGGTGAACTCGGCGCCGATCATCTCGACGCCCATCGCCCCGCGTCCAGCCGAGTCCATTGACGCGCTCATGCTAATGGCGTGGTGCAGCATCAGCGCCCAAGCGCCGCCGGTCAGCACGATCAGAGAAACAGGTATCCTCAGTGGCGCAAGGCCGGTAGCGGATGCTAGGCGCAGGTAAGCCAAACGTTTTCTGGGTATCAAATCTGCGCCGTCCTCCCGCACTTAACCCAGCGGCAACACCAGATAATTAGCGCCAGCTGCTCCAGGTGGGCTGTGGTGTTCGCCACTCTCGTCGGTCTTCGCGCCACTGTTGTCCAGACCCCCACTGCCAACCCCATTGTTGCTGCGCTCGCCAGGGGTCCTGTGACCACGCATTTGCCTTAGCGACGGGCGTACTTGCCTTGCGAGGTGCGACGCTCACCTTCTTGCGAGCTGCGCCGTCTTCTCGGTCACGCTTGGCATCATTCTCCTGAGAGACCAGACTATACTGGGTCTGGATGACTTTGCCTTTCGCATCCACCCGGAAACACTCGGTGATCGCCTTTCCGCTACCCTTCGCAATTTCATCAGATTCGGGGTCAACTGATTTGCAGGCGAGCTGACGCTTGGCTTCGGGCGACGGCGGAGCGAGCGCCGTCTTCGGCGCGACATTGGCCCACACCGCCTGGATCACCGACTCGAAGATCGGCACCGCGACGTGGCCGCCGGTGGCGCCGCCGCCGAGCGTGCGGCGCTTGCCGTCGGCATTGTCGTAGCCGACCCAGACCGCGACCGTGACGTCATTGGTCGAGCCGACGAACCAGGCGTCATTCTCCTCGTCGGAGGTGCCGGTCTTACCCGCGACATAGGGGGCGAGGCTGGAGATCGTGCGCGCGGTACCGCGCGCCAGCACGCCCTGCATCATGGTCTTGAGCTGGTAGAACGCGGCATGATCGACCGAGGTGATCGTGGCGGACGATTTCGGATCGTGGCGATAGACGACGGAGCCATCAGTCTCAATGGATTCGACGACATGCGGCGCCGGCCGCAGGCCTTCATTGGCGATGGCCGCATAAAACGCGGCAAGATCGACCGGCCGCACCGGCTGGGCCCCGAGCACGAACGGGTAGTATCGTTCGCATTCGCGGTAGATTCGTGCCTCTGCGGCAAGACTACAAACGCGATCGAGGCTGGCTTCGGGTTTCTTCTCGATGCCGCCATCAAGCAGATGGACCGTGGCGAGGTTGCGCGAATTCTCGAGCGCCTGCCGCAACGTGAGAGTGCCCCTGGAGCCGCCGTCGTAGTTCTTGGGTGTCCAATAATCCCGGGCGCGGCTGCCAGCAAGCGGAGGCAGCGTGATTGGCTCGTCTATAACGAGTGTGTTGGGCTGCAGGCCCTTACCAAGTGCCGCGAGGTAGCTCAGCGGCTTGATGGCGGAGCCTGGCTGGCGCACCGCCTGAGTAGTGCGGTTGAGCTGGCTGAGCGGATAGGAGAAGCCACCGGTCATGGCGAGGATGCGGCCGGTCTTGTTCTCGAGAACGACCACCGTCCCCTGCACCACGGGGCGCACGCGCAGCTCGGCACGCGTGCCCGCTTTGCCCTTTCCCTCGCCGAGGTGCACCCAGACCACGTCATAAAGCGTGAGCTTGCGTTGCGCGGCGGCATTGTCGACGGTGAGCGGAACGATGCGTCCGTCGGCGAGGCCGACGCGCCAGCCCTCACCCTTCTTGCTGCCCGGTTTCTCCAGCACCACTGCGGGCGTCCAGTGCACGTCGTAGAGCGGTAGCCGCGCATTCGCGAGCGCCCGCTGCCAGGCCGGCCACCTATCGCCGGCCTTGTTGTCGGCGTCGGCGCGCTGCACGGCTTGGGACAGATTGGCCTCGGCGCCGCGGAACTGGACGCGGCCGCTGCTGCGTTCGTAGCTTGACAGTCCCTCCTGCAATGCTGCCTCCACCGCGCGCTGCAATTGCGGGCTGATGGTTGAGCGCACGGTGTAGGAGTTGGCGGTGATCGCGTCGATACCGGCGACAGCCTTGGCTTCGCGCGCCACCTGATCGACGAAATAGTAGCCGATGTCGCGGTGCGGCCGTTCGTAGGCCACGAGCTTCGGCAGCGCCGGCAGCTGCCGGCTGGCGCCCTCATTGGCAGGAATCACGCCGTCCTCGCGAAGCCGGCTCAGGACATAGGCGAGCCGCTCCTGTGCCCGGCCGGGATGCCGGTCGGGACTGAAGAAATTTGGCCCCTTGGTCAGGCCGGCGAGCAGCGCGCCTTCCTCGAGGGTGAGCTCCTTCGCCGGCTTGCCGAAATAGCTATTGGCGGCGAGCTCGATGCCCCAGGAGCCGCGGCCGAGATAGACGGAGTTCAGGTAGAGCTCGAGGATTTCCGGCTTGCTCAGTGTCTTCTCCAGCCGCGAGGCTACGATCATCTCGCGGATCTTGCGCTCGTAGGTGAGATCCTCGCCGACCAGGAGGTTCTTGACGATCTGCTGGGTAATGGTCGAGCCGCCCTGCGGCCGCCCGGACTGGGCGAGGTTGCCGACGAAGGCGCGGATCACCCCGGACTCGTCGATCCCCTTGTGCTGATAGAAATTCTTGTCCTCGGCCGCCACGAAGGCCTGCTGCACGTGCTGCGGAATATCGGCGAGCGGCACCCACACGCGGCGCTGGTTCGCCTCGAATACCTCCGCGAAGAGCTTGCCCTTGCGGTCCAACACGACGCTGGCACCGGGAAGCCTCAAGCCCTTGAGCTTGGTGTGATCGGGCAGGTCGGCGGCCGCCTTGTTGTAGAAATCGATGACTTCTCCGAGATCGACCACCGGCGCGGCCACGCTCTCGTTCTTGCAAAACTGCCGATACGCGGTGAGCAGGTCGGCAAAGTTGATGCCGCGAAACACTTTGCTCTCGCCGATCGCCTGCGGGTCGTCGAGCGCGATCGTGATGAGCTCCTCGAGGTCGATGTTCTCGATGTCGAGAGCCGTGCGCATATGGGTGCAGCCCGCCCGCAGAAGCTGCGCGACCTGCTCTTGATCTCGCACGCGATCGAACTGGGTCTTCACCGCGTCCGGCGTCGTCGTCACCTGACTGAGTGCGAGAGCCGTCGCGAAGATCTTGACGAGGAGCGTTTCCATC
>JAMXLN010000219.1 GCA_024281145.1 Hyphomicrobiaceae bacterium
CCCAAGACGAGCGTGCCAGAGACGTTGAGAGGATCGACGTTCACCTTCGACCAGACGACGCCCGCGGAGGGTTCGACGAACCAGTTGGAGGGTAAATCGATCCGGTACCCGGCATTGCCCGTGAGCGAGAAGCCGTGCGCATTGAAATCTTGGTTGAAGATGCCGTTGGCGCTGTCGGAGACGGAGTTTTGAAAGAAGTCCCAACGAGCCTGGCCATCCAGGAACAGATTTCCGCGCGTGAAGGCTGTGTAGAGACCTGCAAACGGCACCTGGAAATCGCCCCTGAACGTTCCACCCACCGTCGTGTCGTGCGCAAACGATTCAAAATAGCCCGCGGTCACGCCAACGTGCCAGTTCGCACCGCTGCCACCATGATTGAGGATCGAGATGTCGTGACCGACTTGGAAACCGGCATAGTCCTGCCGTATGGTCGTGTCGCAGTTCACAGATCCCGGCGTCGAGAAGCCGAACGCAGTGGTATCGACCGAAGTCACGCCAGTGTTCTTGGTCTCCACCGAGCCGCCGATGGTCCTGCCCCAGACGCCGCCCCCCTGCTGATCCGGCTGCGGCCCAGCCGGCGCACTCACAAAGGCGCTGGTGTTGGTCAAGAACGCGGTACTCGCCGTGTTGAGCACGGACACGATCGAATTGACCGAGCTGCCGCGGGCGAGCGGGATGAAGGAGGACGCATCGAGCGTCGGTCCCCCGGGGATGGCGATGGCGGGCAAAGTCGACGTGCACTGGGCCCAGGCGCCCGATGGAGTGAGAAGGAAAAGGCTCCAGGCCGAACCAACAAAAAGGCTCGCCCGCCTCCTACAACACCACCGCCGGCTCACGTCGGCGGAAGCTCCCGAGCGTCGTTGCATCCCCCACCCCGTCTGATGCGCCTTAAAAACACGCGCCCGTATCCACGCGCCTCGACCACACGCACCCATAGACAGGCCCCACCACCCCTGAACCCGCCAGAGTGTTGTGGCCTGCTCTTTACGGGCCCTCGCCTCGACCCTTGCCCGGGCACGAGCAAATGGCGCGAAGCCACCACCAGAAATGGCCCACGGACCGATCCTATTTGGCTCGATTCGCGTTAAGTGAGGTGCTTTCGCTGAGGGAACGGGTGCTTCGCGACGCCGCCGTGGCGCTAAAGCAACAGAGCGCCGCTCCGGTCCATCGGACCGTTGCGCGGTGGTCAGGCTCCATGGGGTCGAGACCTACGCGTTCCAGACCCTCGCCAATCCCTACCCCCCCCGCACGCCCGGCAGCCCGCGAAACCCGCCAGTGCAACCCCGTGAGGCCCATCCAGCCCCGGTCGAGGCAGGTCGAGGCCCAGCAACAGGCGCAACAGCAATTGCGGATCTCGTTTGATCCCCCTTCAGCGCACCGCCCGTCTTCGCAGCAGGGCGCGATCGGCGACCGGACCGCCGCGCTGCACTCTGAAGTGCACACAGAGTTGCTGGTGGGCTGCCATGGATTTGCCGAGACTGATGACGCCGGACGTGCTCAGCACCATCTCGTCGCGCCGCAACACGGTCTCGGGCGTCCCCGGCACCTGCACGAAGGTGCCGTTGAGGCTCTGGTCGACGAGCACGAACCGGTCGCGGCGGAACTCGATGCGGGCGTGCATGCGCGAAGCGAGCGGATCGGCGACCACGAATTCATTTTCCGGTCCGCGTCCCATGTGCAACACAGGCCGACCTTGACCGATCTCGATCGTCTGGTCCCCAAACGTGGCGGTCAAACGGACGTTCTCGGGCCGCGCCTCGACGGCAGCGACGTCCTGCACGAGGGTCAAATTCTCGCGCTCCCAAATGAGCTCGTAAAGCTCCACCATCTCCTTCTTGCCCTTGACCGCCGTGCTGCCGACGAAGCGCATGCTTGTTGCCACGTCCCTGGGCAGCTTGCGGACGGTCTGCTTTGCGACCAGGATCTGGCCGGGCTTGGCATGGGCCACAACGCGGGCTGCCACGTTAACCGTATCCCCGAACACGTCCGCCGCGTGCGAGATGACGGGCCCGCTGTGAAACCCCACCCGCACGGCCAGCGATTTGATGCCCAAATCCTCAAGCGCGGCGGCTTGCTTGACCGAACGCTGCATGTCCACCGCCGCGTGTGCCGCATCGCGTGCGGTCGTAAAGCTGCACATCACCTCATCGCCGATGGTCTTGATGATGGTGCCAACATGGCGCGTGGCAGCCCGCGAAAGAACGTCGAGCGTCTTGGCAATAATCGCCTGTGCGCGGGCATTACCGAGGGTCTCGTAGAGCTGCGTGCTGTCGCAAACATCGACGAACAGAATGGTGCACGGGAGACCCGTGCGTTGGAACTGCGATGTTTGTGAGCTCATTGAAGAACGGATGCTCCACCTCTCCAGAACGGCGCCAGCGTAGGCCATTTTATGCGAACTGTGCGTCAGGGAAACGTCAAATCCAGCATAGGCGGAAGCACTTTAGCGCCGGCCATTGGCGCGGGGATCATTGATCAAGGCTCCGCAAGACCTCATCAAAGCGGGAGAGGTCAGAACGCCACTGAGCCCTGTGGGCCGCGATCTGGGCCAGGCGGTCGATGATGGCGCGGCCCTTCTCCAGGAGCTCGCGCGCCTCGGCCGGGTTCCGGATCGCTTCGAGGGAACCGATCTTGTGATAGCTTACGGCGAGATCGCGCTGCCAACCGGGGTGACCCGCGTCGCGCGCGGTCAACGCCTTGGCGACCGTAAGTCCACGGCGGTAGCTATCGAGCGCCTCCTCAAGTCTGCCCTGCGCGATCAGCGCGTCGCCCACGCGATCATGGCTGGCGGAGAGGTCCCACTGCCACTGGACGTTGTCGGGGTCGCGTTGGCTCAGCGCTCCGGCGATTGCCAGGCTCTTGCGGAAGCTCTCGAGCGCGCCCGCGCTATCGCCCTTCCGGTCGAGCAAATCGCCGATGCGGTCAAAGCTCACGGACAGATCGTGCTGCCATACGGCGCTCTCGGGGTCGCGGCGGGCCAGCTGCTGCGCTATCTCCAGGCTGCGCCGATAGTTCTCGAGCGCCGCATCCACCTCGCCCTTGGCCGCGTGCGCGTCACCGATGCGGTCGTAGGTGACGGATAGATCGCGTTCTATTGCGACATTGTCGGCGTCGCGCTCGAGCAGCGCCTTCACCTCGCTCTGTGCGTTGGTGTAGGCAGCGATCGCTGCGTCGGGGTCCTCGCGGGCGGCCAGCACGTCGCCCAGCATGGTATGGCCACGATAGCGGGCCAATCCGGCATCCGTGCTGCCATTGCCTTGGTTGCCGAGCTCGATCTGGCGCCGGAACGCGGCCTCGGCAGATGCCAAGTTGCCGGCGCGCAGGTGCAGGACGCCCGCCAACATCTGTGCTTCAGCATTCTCTGGCGCCAGGTCGGCCGCCCTGGCATAGGCAGCCGAAGCATCGGCGATGCCGTCGAGCAACGAGAGCGCGCCGAGTTGGCGCCAGGAGCTCACCTCGCTGCCGTTGCGCCGTGCCTTGTCGGCGCCCCCGTTCATGCGCTGGCGCAGGAGCTGCCTGGCTTTGGCGCAATGGCCTCCCGCCTCCAGCAAAACCGTGCGCGCCACCGCCTCGATATCACCCTCGAAGGCCTCGCAGGCACCCATGGTGGGCGCGGTGTTGATACCGTTGGCGAACAGCGAGGCGGGCTCGGACAGGCGCTGGCGCAGCAGATCCTTCAAGCGCGCAGCTTCGTCGCGGATGCTTGCCGCCTCGGTCTGAGCGACCCGGCGCTTGCGACGGTGCCGGAGGCTGGTGCCTGCGGCGAGCACCAAAGCGAGGGTAACGAGAGCGGCGAGAGCCAGCACGGATTCCGCCCCACGATGATTGATCCAAAGCGTCACCTGCCCAAGGAAATCGACGACCCCAAGCCGGAGCCACCCGAACTCCATAGTCCCCCTCCCACACCTCCGCAGCCGGCGACGGATC
>JAMXLN010000220.1 GCA_024281145.1 Hyphomicrobiaceae bacterium
CCGGCGCGATGCGCACCCGATGGCGGTCATGTGCGGCTCGGTCGGTGCGCTGTCGGCCTTTTACCACGATTCAACCGACATCAATGACGAGATGCAGCGCGTCATCGCCAGCCACCGCATGATCGCCAAGATGCCGACGCTGGCGGCGATGGCCTACAAATATTCGATTGGCCAGCCCTTCATCTACCCCCGCAACGATCTCGACTACACGGCGAACTTCCTGCAGATGTGCTTCGCAGTGCCGTGCGAGCCCTACGTGGTGAACCCGATCGTTGCCCGCGCGCTCGACCGCATCCTTATTCTGCATGCAGACCACGAGCAAAATGCTTCGACGTCGACCGTGAGACTCGCCGGGTCCTCCGGCGCCAACCCGTTTGCTTGTATCGCCGCCGGCATCGCCTGCCTGTGGGGACCTGCGCACGGTGGCGCCAACGAAGCCGCTCTCAAGATGCTGGAGGAGATCGGCACTGTCGACCGTGTGCCTGAGTATGTGAAAAAAGCGAAGGACAAGAGCTCCGAGTTCCGCCTGATGGGTTTTGGCCATCGCGTTTACAAGAATTATGATCCACGCGCCAAAGTGATGCAGGAGACCTGCCACGAGGTGCTCGACTCGCTGGGCGTGAAGGACCAGAACATCCTCAAGGTGGCGATGGAGCTGGAACGCATCGCCCTGCAGGACGACTACTTCATCGAGAAGAAGCTCTACCCCAACATCGACTTTTATTCGGGGATCACGCTGCGGGCCATGGGCTTCCCACTCTCCATGTTCACGGTGTTGTTCGCCGTGGCGCGCACGGTGGGCTGGGTCGCCCAGTGGAAGGAGATGATCGAGGATCCCGAGCAGAAGATCGGCCGTCCGCGCCAGCTCTACATCGGCGCCACCGAGCGCCCGTACGTGGCCGTCGAAAAGCGGGGCTAGCCGTTGGCGGCCGCTTGAGGCGAATTATCCGTGGACTGCGCACGCGCGCCCTCATCCCGGGCGGCCGATCAGGTCCGGATGGGGCCAGCCGCGGCCCTTCTCCGCGTAATAGAGCACAACATCGGCGGCGGCCTCGCTCGGCGTTCCCTGCGGCAAGCGCATGCGCGGCGGCACCCTTGCCAATGCCGCCAGCTGGCGGCTGCGCGCCGTACCCTCATCGAGCAACAGGGCCAGAGCGCTCGCAATGTTGCCGGGCGTGCAGTCCTCCTGAAGCAGCTCCGGAACGGCCCTCTCGTCCAGCACCAGATTGGTGAGCACCACGGATGGCGCCGTGATCAGACCGCGCACGATGGCCGCCGTCGGGGCCCCGACCTTGTAGGCCACCACCATCGGCGTGCCGGCCAGCGCCAGCTCCAATGTCACGGTCCCCGACGCCGCCAGTGCCGCACGGGCCAGCTTGAAGGCGCGGAACTTGTCTTCCTCGCCGGTGACGAGGAGAGGCTTTTTCGGCCATCCCGTCAGGCAACGCTCGATCAGGTTGCGCTGCGCCTCGACCACGGGGATCACCACTTCGAACCTGCGGCCTTCATCGCGCAACTTGGCTAGCGCTTCGCCGAACGGCTGCATCAGGCGAGCAACCTCTGAGGCGCGGCTGCCCGGGAGCACCACCACAAGCTCCGTGTCCGCTGCCAGCGCAAGGCGCTTCGCCAGCGGGCCCGTGTCGAGCGCCGCAATCCAGCCCATGCGCTCGATCAGAGGATGGCCGACATAGGTGCACGGCGGCCCGCCGAGCCGCGCGTGAGCATCGGGCTCGAACGGCAGAAGCGCCAGCACGTGGTCCACATAAGCGCGCATCCGGCGAGCTCGACCCGGCCGCCAGGCCCACACGCTGGGCGAGACATAGTCGATGATGGGAATGGCGGGGCGACGCCGCCGCAGGCGCTTGGCGATCGGATGCGTGAACTCGGGGCTGTCGATGATGACGAGCGCGTCCGGTTCGGCGGATACCGCCGCAGCAGCGGTGTTAAAGACGCGGGCGAGCAGCTTGGGCAAACGCGCCAGAATCGCGCCGGGCCCCATGACCGCCACGTCCTCCAGCGGGAATTGCGAGATGAGCCCCTGCTCGGCCATCTGCGCGCCACCCACCCCGACGTAACGCACGCGACCGCGCCGGCGCTGGTTGATGGCTGCCATCAGCTTAGCGCCGAGCGCATCACCCGAAGGCTCGCCAGCGACAATAAAGAGCCTCAGATCCTGGCCCTCGGCCGAGTAGGTTCTCTGCCTTACGGGTGGTCCGGCATCCGCCATCATCACGCCTCACACAACACCAGAAACAGGCCCAGGTCATCTGCGAGCCGACCCGCGTCCTCCCACGCAGCCAGGGCGTGGACCGGGCCCATGAGCGCGACGCCCGCAAGCTCCTGCGCAGCCACCCGCCGTAGCAGCGCTGCGAGCCCCTTGCCTTCCTCCCCCGCCTCGGCGCGGCGCACGAACGCGCCAGCCTTGCGCCACCGCAACCCCCACTGCCGGCGCAATCCCGCGGCACGCTCCAGCATCGCCGCTGAGCCCTCAGCGGCCTCGATGGCTCGCACATAGCGGCGCACCACCACCACGCCACGCCCGGTCGCAAACGGCGCCAGGCGCTCAACGGCCATGAGACCCGTCTCGATGTCAGCGGCGTCGCGGCGGTTGGGGCGCCGGCGACCGATCACGCGCCCCTTGAGCAGGCGCGACGCGGCCGCCGGCCCACTCGGCGGAGCGGTCGCGGGGTCTGCCAGCCCTTCGAGGGCACAACCGTGCACGTCGGCCATGCGAATGGCGTCGGCCCGGTCCACGATCAGCACCGCGCCGCTTGCAACCGCCACCCCGGCCAAACCGGCAGCCGCGGCCCGTTCGATGGTGTGGGGACCAATCGCCGGCATGTCGACGCGCAGCTCCTGGCCAGGTTTTGGCCCCTTGGTGAGCACCCCCATCGGCAATCTTAGTGCGCCGCGGAAGGGCAGTGCCGCCACCCGCTGCAGCATGGCGTCGGTCCCTTCTGCGCCCTCGATCGCCAACACCTTGCCGTCCGCTACGGCGACAGCCTGCCCGGCGTCGACGGCTGCAAGGGCACGTCGAACTGCAAAGCCGATCTCAGCGTCGGCTCTGTTCGCCGCGCTCAGCATCTCGGCACCCATGCGCCCAGGGCCCGCCAGCAGGTCTGGCGACACTTGGTGGACACCCAGCACCTCAAACCCGTGCCCCTCAAAGAAACGCACGACACGCTTCAGCACGGCATCGTCACCCCCCGCCAGCAGGCGCACAATGAATGGCAGGTTGCGAAAGAAGCCAGCGTCGGGGCGGATCCTCTTGAGGTCCGGCCGGGTCGCCGCGCCGGCGATCACCATCTGCCGCCCGCCGTCTTGCGCGAGCGCCATCACCATGCGACCGATCTGTCCCCAGCTCACCCAGGTGTGTGGGAAGCGGGCGATGGCTGGATCCGCTTCACCCTCGATGCCCACGATGTGCACGGCCGTACCGCGCTGGCTCGCGCTTTCGGCAATCATGAGCGGCAGCCGACCTCCGCCGGCCAAAATGCCGATTGTGATCTTGGCGGGGGACCCCGGCACCAGGCCGGGCGGGTTTGATGAACGGGCAACAGGGAGAGGTGACACGGGCCGAGCGCTCAATCAACTGAATAGCCTGCGCACACCCCTTCGCCAACGCGCCGGCGTGCAGACCTACGCGTCGGCGTGCGGTACGCACAACGAGCGTTTGCCGCCGACGCGAATGAAGGCAACGATCTCCTTAACGATCGGGTGGTCGAACTCCTTTTCGACGTCGTCGAGCCGTTCCAGCAGCGTACCCTCATCGGCAAACAGCAGGCGATAAGCACGCCGCAGCGTATGGATATCCTCGCGCGAAAAGCCACGCCGTTGCAGACCGATGATGTTGAGCCCAGACAAGTGTGCTCGGTTGCCCAGCGCCATGCCGTAAGGAATCAAATCGTTCTCCAGGCCCGACATGCCTCCCAGAAAGGCGTGCGCGCCGATGCGCGCAAATTGGATGACGGCCGCGCCGCCGCCCAGGATGGCATAATCACCAATGGAGCAGTGGCCCGCCAGCATGACGTTGTTGGAGAAGACGACGTTGTCGCCGACGTGGCAGTCGTGGCCGACATGGCTGTTGGCGAGAAACGCGCAATGGTTTCCCACCACCGTGGCCATGCCGCCCCCGTGGGTGCCCGGGTTCATGGTCACACCTTCGCGGATGAGGCAGTCGCTGCCCACCGCTAGCGTCGAAGGTTCACCCGCATACTTGAGGTCCTGCGGCTGATGGCCGATCGATGCAAAGGGAAAGATGCGCGTCCTGGCGCCAACGGTGGTGCAGCCGGCCACGACGGCGTGGCTCAGCAGCTCGACTTCGTCTGCCAGCGCCACGTCCTTGCCGACGTGACAAAAGGGACCGACGCGCACACCCTCGCCGAGGCGGGCCCCGTTCTCGACGATCGCCGTCGGGTGGACCTCACATCTTGGCATCATCCGGATCCAGGATCATGGCGCTGACTTCCGCCTCAGCCACAACCTGACCATTGACCTTCGCCTCGCCGTAAAACCGCCAAGCGCGACCGCGGCTGCGAACTTTCCTCACATGATAGTGCAGCTGATCGCCTGGCAGTACGGGCTTGCGGAACTTGGCGCGATCAATCCCCATGAAATACACGAGCTGGGGCTTATAGGTGGTATCGAAGTTGGAGACGCACAGCGCTCCGGCCGTCTGCGCCAGCCCTTCGATGATGAGCACGCCCGGCATGATCGGAAAATTGGGGAAATGCCCCTGGAAGAAGGGTTCGTTCATGGACACGCTCTTGATGCCAATCGCGCTCTCGTCCCGATCCATGTCGATGATGCGATCGACCAGCAGGAACGGATAGCGATGCGGCAGCAGTTTCATCACCCGATTGATGTCGGCCGTGCCGAGCTTTTTCGAGGATCCAGGTTCTGTCATTGTCTTACCCGCTTCCAACTCGGAAAATCGCAATCCCACCCTACCACGCTGGCTAACCCTCGCCGGACCGCCCTTGCCTTTGCGTTAAGCGCTTGAGCACGGCGAGTTGTCGTGCCCACTCCGCCAGCGGGATCGCCGGCGTTCCGCCCATGCGTGCCCCAGGTGCCACGTCCGCCTTGGGGTGCGCAGCCCCGCCGATCTGCGCGCCGCGACCGATCCTGATGTGGCCAACCATGCCGGACTGGCCACCCATCACCACAAAGTCTTCAAGTTCAGCCGAGCCCGCGATGCCGACGTGACCGGCGATGACGCAATGCCGCCCGATCACGACGTTGTGCCCGATTTGCACCAAATTATCAATTTTCGTGCCTTCGCCGATCACCGTGTCGTTGAGGGCTCCGCGATCGACGCAGCTGTTGGCGCCGATCTCCACGTCGTCCTTGATGATCACACGGCCGATCTGGGGCACCTTGAGATGGCCGCCGGGACCCATGGCGAAACCGAACCCATCCTGGCCGATCCGCACCCCGGCATGCAGGATCACCCGGTCGCCGATGAGCGCATGGGTGATGCTTGCTCCCGGTCCCACATAGCCGTCATCGCCGATGTTCACCCGATAGCCGATGACCGCGCCCGCCGCGATCCTGGTGCGGCGACCGATCTGCGCCTCCCGGCCAATGATCGCCCCGGGCTCCACCGCCACCTCCTCCGCCAGCCGGGCTGTCGGATGGATGGGGGGCTCGCCCAAACGCGCCATGGCGGTCTTGGGCAGCATGGCCTCCGGGTAGAAGTGCTGCAGCGCGAGCGCAAAACCCCGGTATGGTTGTGCCATCAGGAGCGCCGCCACGCCAGCGGGGACGCGGGCAGCGAAGGCCGGGGCCACCAGACACGCCGTGGCTCGCGTCGCAGCGAGCTGCCCTAGGTATTTGCGGTTGTCCACGAACGTCATGTGACCGATGCCCGCCTCGGCGAGCGTTCTGACATCATGGATGAGCACGGCCGGATCGGCGCCGGGCGCGAGCTCAGCACCAACCTTTTGTGACAGTGCCGCAAGCGGCAGGGGTGCCGCCCTCTCGAAGAAGCCGGGATGCTCGATCATGCCACCACGCCAATGCCATCTTGCGCCGCTGCTGCCCCAGGGCCCCGCTGCGCCTTCATCGTCGCGGCAACACTAGCATCGCCAGTAACGGCTGTCCTCTGGCGGCGTGAGGGAGGCTAGAACCGCGTCGAAGCGCCGAACCGCACGATCTGGTCGACGTCGTAGGGTTCCTTGATCAGCGGCTTGGCGATGTCCAAGCGCAACGGACCAAGCGGCGAATTCCATAGGATGCCAACGCCTATAGAGGCTCGCACTGAGGCGGAATCGGCGAGGCAAATGCCCGGATTGAGGACCGCGCCCGTCGTCGGGTCGACACTGAGCGGCTGGCCGCATTGCGTGTTGAGCCGTTTGGCACTGGGGGCCGCACCAAACAGCGATCCGGCATCCGCGAAAATCGCAAACCCCATGCCAAGGTCATCCGGCACAAGCGGCATGGGGAAGCGCACCTCCGCCGTCGTTGCCCAAAAAGTGTCGCCGCCGAGCGCACTGCCGGTCAGCGTGTCACGCGGGCCATAGCCTGCCGTGTAGAAGCCGCGGATCGTCTCACCACCTTTGAAGAACATGTCGAGCAGGCGCACTTCATCGCCACCCCAGCCCACGATGTGGCCGCCGATCGCACGCCCCACCAGTGTGATCTTGTCGGTGATCGGATAGTAGAACCGCCCTTCCGCGCTCGCCCGCACGTACCTGACGTCGCCGCCAAGGCCCGCAAACTCCGTTCCGGCCGTAAGAAAGTAGCCGCTGGTGGGGTTCTTGACATTGTTGCGCTGGTCATAGGAGAGCGACGTCCCCCAGGCAGACGTCCAATAGGAGCCCTCCGCCAACTTGATCGCCAGCGACGCAGTCGGCTGCACGTCATAGATTTGGTTGTAGGAGAGCGTGTAGGCGTTGTTCCACCAGAGGCTCTCCGCAATCGGAAAACCGAGGCGCAATGAGCCACCGTAGCTGCTCGCCGAATACGGCTGATAGGTCGAGACAAACGTCGTCTTGGCGAACAGGTCGAAGCCCGCGGCCAAGTTGAGGTCAAGAAAGCGCGGTTCGGTGAAACTCAGTGTTGCCTGTAGTCTGCTAAAGGACCCCGCGAGCTTGAGCGCCAAATATTGACCGCGACCCAACAGGTTCTTTTCCGAGATCGAAATGTCGCCGATCACGCCCTCGCTCGTCGAATAGCCGGCGCCGAACGATAGCTCTCCCGTCGACTGCTCGACGAGCTCAACCTCCAAGATCACGCGGTCGGGCGCCGAGCCAGGCCGCCGCTTGATTTCCACGGTCTTGAAGAAGCCCAAGGCTTGCAGCCGCTTCTTGGCCTTGTCGACCATGAACTGGTTGTAGGCGTCGCCTTCAGCCAACCGGAACTCGCGTCGAATGACATAATCGCGGGTGCGCGTGTTGCCGCTGACGTTGATGCGCTCGATGTAGATGCGCGGCCCCTCATCGGCCACGTACATCACGTTGATGAGGTGTCCGCCGGGATCCCGCACCGTCTTCGGCCGCACGCGGGCAAATGCAATCCCCTGCTCAGCCAGAGACAGCGTGAGCCTCTCCATCGTCTTTTCCATCAGGGACTGATTGAAGGTGGTCCCGGAGACGGTGAGGATCTGTCTGCGCAGGTCGTTGGGGTCAATCCCGGGCAGGGCTGATTCCACATCGATGGTGCCGAACTTGAAGAGCTCGCCCTCGTCGACAACGAAGGTGATGTAGAACCCCGAGCCATCGCGATCGAGCTCGGCACCCGCCGAGACGACACGGATGTCGGCATAACCGT
>JAMXLN010000221.1 GCA_024281145.1 Hyphomicrobiaceae bacterium
GGCTCACCACCTCCTGACCGACAAAGCAGCCCTTGGCAAACGACACGCCGTGGAGCTGATCGAGATCGGCCTCGTGCGGGAAGGCATCGCCGAAGGTGTAATCCTTGCCGCCCTCGGGCACCCCCAAGGCGATGCGATGGGCGTGATAGTCTTGGGCGGAAACCGGCAAAGCTCCGCCCGCCGAGGCGAAGTCGGGTGCTGGCGGCGCCGGGGCCAGGCCACGCAGCCCGAGCGCCGGAAGCCGCGGATCGGGGAATAGCAGGGTGCCGACGGCGCCCGCTGGGGCTTGCGCTGCGCCGCCCCACACGGCGAACGCGCGATACTCGGCCGGGCGATCCTTGATGTCCACTTTGGCGCGCAGCCGATAGAGGCCAAGCCGCTTGGCGAGATCGGCGGTCTTGTCGGCTGCGGCCTCGAGCCAAAAGCCGTCTGGCGCCTTCACCACGAAGAACTCGAAAAGGATCTTGCCTTGCGGCGTGAGCAGGGCTGCGTGGATCGCCGGCTGCACCGACAACGCGTCCATGTCATTGGTGATGACGCCCTGCAGCAACTTCACTGCGTCCGCGCCCGTGACGCCCACGACGCCACGGTCGGCAAGCACCGCAATCTTTGCACCTGTCGCTGGGCTGGTCATAGAAGGAAATGGGGCAAGGTGTGGGGCTCCCTGGGCGATGGGCTGGGACCAAGGTTCGCTGTCGCGATCTCGCGCGGACTGAGGACCCACTCCGCGCCAGCCCAACCACAGGTAAGCGCACGCTCTCTCGCAGGCAAGCATGCTGCCCAGCGCCCTGTGGAGTGTGGGGCTCTGGGCCGCACGAAGGAGGCGGCGCCACTTCCCGTTTGGCGCCGCGTCACGGCCCCTTGCGGAACGCATGCCAGGTGCCGTCGGCGCCGATGACGATGCGCCAGTGCGTGTAGGCACCGGCCGAGCGCATGTCCTTGAGCGCGGCGGGGCTCACGAGGCGGAGCAACTCGACCTCCTGCGCCGGGGTCAACCGATCGAGGGGCACCTCGGCAAAATAGGGCCACACGTAGAGGCGATTGTTCTCGATGTCGGCGCCGAGCGGCAGCACCACGTAGCCTGCGTCCAGGATCTGGGCCAGCGCGGCCAGAATCTCGAGCCCCTCGCCATCCCCCGAAATTTGCTTCCAGTGCGCGACGGGATCGCTCGCTGCAACGCCAAGGTCGGGCTTCAATTCATTGAGTTCCCAGGCGTAGCGTAAGTCCTCAATGCGACCCGACCGCACCGCGCTCAGAATTGCCTCGCGCATCTCCTCCACGGGTCGCGGTAGGCCGTCGGTCCCGTAGTGGACCTGAGGCAGCGGGGTGGTTGTGGATGCCTGCTCTTTGGCGGCTTTGGACTTATCGGCCGACTTGGATTTGGCCGCGGCGGTTTGAGACAGGGGAGGGACGCGAGAGCCATCGCAATAGACAAGCGAAAACTGCGCCAGTAGGAATAGCCCCAAGACGCGCAGCACCGTTCGCTCGTCCTGCGTCATCTGGAGGTTCCTCTTGCTACCGAGCCGATCGGCTGCTTGCGCCGCGCGTGGGGCCATGAGCGGTGGCTTGCAGCGAGGTTGCCCTGCCGCCAGGTTCGATGGTGGGCTCGATGGTTGGCGCGATTGGGCATCGGCGCGCGCCCTCCTGACGGTGCCGGTCCGGCCGTGGCTTTGATCCCCAACCCCCTGATCATACCAGTGGGTGTCGTCATGGGCATCCTGCTGGCGATGCCGTTCGGTCCGATCAATCTGTTGGGCATTCAGCGCGCGGTGGAACGCGGCTTTTTTGGCGGCATGGCGGCCGGCATCGGCATCATGGCCGGGGACGGATTAATCGCGCTGGGTGCGGCGCTTGGCGTCAACGCCATCACGGGCGCCATACGCCAATACCGCACGGCCATCCAGATCGTGGGCGGCGTCGCCCTGTTGGGCTTCGGCATCAAGCTTTGCCTGACGCGTGCTGCCATTGCCACGGAGACCTCCGCGGAAAAGACCTCGTTGCGCGATTACATCTGGGATATTCCGCAGATGTTCATCCTCACGCTCACCAATCCCGGCGCGCTCTTGGGGCTCATCGCGATTTTCGGGGGCGTCAGCTCGTTCGTGGAGGTTGAATCCTACATCGATGCCTTCACGATGGTGGCGGCGATCATGGGCGGCAGCTTCCTTTACTGGTTTACGGTCTCGGAATTCATCGCCACCATCCGCCACCGCCTCGATGTGGTGAGGCTCGAACAGATCAACCGCATCGCCGGCCTCGTGTTGATCGGCTTTGGCTGCGTGCTCATTGGCGAAATGGTGATCAAGCGGCTGCGCTTCTGGTGAGGCGTCGGTGTGCGGTTTTATTGACGCGTGCGATAGAGCGTGAATTCCCCTTTTTCAACGCGAGGCACAAGCCCGCTCACCAGCGAAACAACCGAGGCTTCTCCATAGGAGGCCACGAGGTCGGTAAGCGCCGTATAGAGCGCGGCATAGGCCATCAGCTCCGGGGCGATGCCGCTGCCGGTGCCCTCCTCCCAGGCCGCCAAGATAAAATTGAGCGCCCTGAGACGCTGATCGTCGCCACCAGCGGGTCCAAGTGCCTGCATGTCCATCCCCCCCGCGCCCAGCACATACACCCATGCGGGGCATCGCTCGTTGCGGCGCCAAAGGGAGTTGGGTAGCACAGCCGAGGATCTAGGGTAGGTGCTACAACGGTTAACGATTAATCCGAAAGGCCGAGGCCGTTGGCATAAAAACCACGGCTCATGGCACGGATTTGATGAGGGCCTCGGCAAGTTCCGCCCCTTCGGCAAGGAAGCGCGTGATGGCCGTCTGGGCCGATGGGGTGCAATTGTTGTAGGTGCGGCTGTAGCTGCGGTAGCCGTTATTGAAGCTGCGCGTCAGCTTGGCGCGACGCAACGCCGTCGAGCCTTCCGCGTCCATCAACTCCTTCATGCGGTCGCGCCAGGCCTGTCCGTCGTTGGACCCGCACAGTTCGCGCAGGTAATGAATGGCGCCCAGGATTTCCGAGAGGCGCATCAGCCGCTCATCGTAGGGTCGCGTGTCCGGGCCTATGATTGCGCTTTGCGCGGTCGCGGTGGTGGCGGCCGCCGTGCCGATGCAGAGCGCGATCCAGAGCTTTCCGCAAGTCGCCAGCGCCGATTGCATGGTGCGCATATTAGGCACCACGGCGGCGCCGGCAAGCCTGACGCCGCCCGCTGTTGGGGACGGGATGTTGCCTCCGCAAAAGGCTCAGGACGACGGCATCTGCAACTGGGCCCAGGCCCGGTGGATCAGGAGGGCGGCACCGTCGGTGAGCTGCAGCCCCGCAACGTCGCCCAAGGGCACGAAGCGCGCAAGGGAAGCGTCGCTGCCGGCGTTTGGCTCTCCCCTCCGCCAGCGACCGCAGAAGACGGTGATCAGATAATGCGCGCTGAGCGCGCCCCCGCCCGTGCGCAAAATGACGTCGTGGATATCGACGAGCGCTTCGATGTCGGCTTCCACGCCTGTCTCCTCCAGCACCTCGCGTTGGGCCGCGGCCCGTGCCGTCTCGCCCGGCTCTATGTGCCCGCCGGGCAAGCTCCACAGTCCCTTGAGTGCGCCTTTGGCCCGCACGATGAGCAGCACGGCCCCGCCGCGAAAGACGGCAGCGCTGGCGCCGCATTTGGGCCAACCACTATTGCGGCGGGGGGCTTGCTCGCCTGCGGACATGGGCCCCAAGGCTAGCCGAACGGGGCGGGGCACGTCGATGCCGAGTTGAAGCTGCGGAGAAGCGCTGACCGATGGGCGGGGGACGTTCGGGCCTGGTTCCAGCGTTGGCCCCAGGGCTGACCTCACGGTTGGCCCCCAGTGTTGGACCTCAGTGTTGGACCTCAGTGTTCTGCGCCGGCTCCTTGAGGAAACGGCCACGGTTTCGTTCGGCGGCGATCCCCCCTAGTGTCCAATCGTGTCGGAGGGACACCAGTTCGCCGACTTTTCGCGTCACGGAGGGGGCACAATGGCGAGGCGTGATGGGAACGGCGTGGCACTGGCTCGCGCCAACCGGCGTTGGGAGCATGAGCTGGGAGAGATGAGTATGGCCTACAAGGGCGCAGATCTTGACTTGCGGACGCCGCGCCTGGCGACGAGCGGAGGCGAAACCCCCGCGAACCCGCTCCGCGAGCCGGCCGGCAACGGCGGGGTGCGCTTGGCGGGCGGTTTCGGCGCTCCGATCGCTGTCGATGAGACGGTGCTTGCCTGCTGCAACCGCGCCTACGATATTGCCCGCTTCCACGGGGCGGTGGATGTGCGCCTTGAGCATCTGCTGCATGCCCTGACGCGCGTCGGCGCGGCTGCCGAGGCGCTGGCCGAGCTCGGCATCAGGGTCGACGGCTTGCGGCGCGACACTGCCGTGGCAATCGCCGCCGAGGTGCCGACAAGCCCGCTTGAAGCTGATGCCAGTCCGCGCGCTTCCGTAGCATTCGAGCATATGCTGCGCCGCGCCGCCGACCAGGCCGGCAGGTGGCACGCCCCGGCGGGCGTGCACGATCTCGTCCGCACCATGCTGGGCGGCGGATCGGGCTCGCCCGCGGCCACGCTACTCCTGAAGGCGGCGGCCGATCCGCAGCGGCTCGAACGCTGGCGTGACGCCCCGCACCGCGCGACGTTCGACACAGCCACCCCCGAGGCAAGCGCTGGGGCGGCGACGGGCCCACTCTCGCTCGACCTCTCCGAAGCGCTCATCGGCCGCCTCGACGCCATGGCCTCGAGCCTGCAGGGCTTCGAGGCCCAAGCTGCCGCCGATCGCCAGGCCTTGAGCGCACTCCTCAGCGATGCGCAGTCGGCGCTCCAGGCATTGCGCAGCGAACGCGAGGGTGCGCCCGCGGCCGGACCCGGACCGCAGGCCCTCGAAGCGCTGCTCGGCAAATTCGGCGAGCTCGAAAAGATGCTGGGCGTGCTTGCCAATCGCCTCGGTGGCATCGACAAGTTTGCCAGCACCGGCGATGCCTGGCAGGAGCTGCGCGAGCGCATGAGTGGCATCGAAGGCCGGCTCGGCACGCAGGCACTCGACATCGCCAACCGCATTGGCGTGGACGTCGCCGAGCGGCTCGAGGGAGCACAGACCGGGCTGCGGCAGCTTGAGGAGGAAACCGAGAAGCGCTGGAGCTCCAATGGCGAGCGGCAGATCGCACTCGAAGCCTCGGTGCGCGCGCACCTGCAGAGCGCGGAGGAGGCCGCCAAGAAGCACGAGCGCGACCTCAACGAAATCTACCAGGCGCTCGTCAAACTCGGCGCCAACCAGCAAACGTTGGGCGACAATTTCACGGCGTGGCGCATCGAGAGCGGCGGGGACATCGGCATTGTCAGCAACCGGGTCCAGCAGCTCGAGCGCACCGTGCTCGACCTTCTGGATCACCTGGGGTCCGACCTGCGCGCCTGGCGCCAGGAAAGTCACGTGGGCGGCAATCGCGCGGAAGGCTTCAAGCGCTGGCTTTACGGCACCAGCAAGGCTCTCGCCTCTGGCTGGCGCGAGGAGGCTGCCCTCCCCAGCAAGGCGAGCGATCCCCCCAAGGAGGGGGACAAGACGTCCTAAATCGGCACCTCATGGGATCGCCAGGCATTCCTCACAGCACCTTTCCCGGATTGAGGATGCCTTTGGGGTCGAGCGCGGCCTTGATGCGGCGCATCAAGTCGAGCTCCACCTCGCTCTTGCTGCGCGCGAGATCGGCAAGCTTCATCTGACCAATGCCGTGTTCGGCGGAGATCGATCCGCCGAGGTCAAGCACGATCGCGTGTACCGCATGGGTGAGATCGTCCCATCTTTCCAGGAACGCAGCCTTTGCCATGCCGGGCGGCTGGGCGATGTTGTAGTGCACGCTGCCGTCGCCGAAGTGCGCCAGCGGAACCGGGCGCGCGCCCGGGCATAAGCGCTCCACCGCGGCGTCCGCCCGAGCGATGAAATCGGGAATGCGTGCGACCGCCACGGAAATATCGTTCTTGATGTTGCCCCCTTCGGGCTTCTGCGCCGGTGAATAGGACTCACGCAGGCGCCAAAAATCCCGGGCCTGCGCGAGCGAACTGGCAATTGCCGCGTCGATCAGGAGGCCGCGCTCGGCAGCCAGCGTCAGCACCTCGGTCAGAACGCGCTCGGCCGCACCATCGGTTTTGAGCCCCGAGGTTTCGATCAGCACGTACCAGGGGTGCCGGGTGGCGAAGGGGTCGCGCGTGCCGGGCGTGTGCTTGAGCACGAGCGCCAGGACGATGCCCGCCATCACCTCGTAGGCCGTGAGCCCGTGACCGGCCGTTTCCTGGGCCAAGGCATAGAGGGGGAGCGCCGAGCCAAGGTCGGGCAGCGCAACGAAGGCGGTCGCCTTTTCCGCGGGTTTGGGAAAGAGTTTCAGCACGGCCGCCGTAATGATGCCGAGCGTCCCTTCCGCGCCGATAAAGAGGTCCTTGAGGTCGTAGCCGCTATTGTCCTTCTTGAGGCCCTTTAGTCCGTCCCAGACCCGCCCGTCCGCCAGCACCACCTCAAGCCCGAGCGCCAGTTGGCGGGCGTTGCCGTAGGCGAGCACGCTGACCCCGCCCGCGTTGATGGAGAGATTGCCGCCGATCTGGCAGCTGCCTTCGGAGGGCAGGCTCAAGGGGAAGAGACGGTTGACGGCAAGGGCGGCGGCCTGGGCCTCGGCGAGCGTCAACCCTGCCTCCACCGTCATGGTGTAGCCCGCGGCGTCGACGTGGCGCACCTGCTTGAGGCGACTGACGGAGAGCAGAATTTCCCCGTGCATCGGGATCTGTCCACCCACGAGGCCGGTGTTGCCGGCCTGCGGCACCACCGCGATCCCCTGCGCGTGGGCGAGCCTTAGAACCTGCGATACCTCATGGGTCGTTCCCGGCCTCAGCACGACGGCGGCCCGACCCTCATACTTGTCGCGCCATTCGCGCAAATAGGGCAGTTGCTGGGCGACATCCGTCAATGCGTTCTCAGGCCCCACGATGGCTTGCAGACGCGCGAGGAGATCGACGGAAAGGGAGATGTCGCTCATCGGGACCGCGCCGCCCGCTGCAATCGATCATTGATGGCCTCGCCGAGACCCGCGTGCGGGATCGGCATCACGGCAATCGCCTGGGCACCTGCGCCGTCAAGCTCGCGCAAGGCGCAAAAGAGATTGGCTGCGGCTTCCACGGGATCACCGGAGGGGCTGAGGTTGACCGTTGCGGTGGCCCCCTTAGGCACGGCAGGACCGAACGCGAGGAGCGCCTCCCCGGCGCGCACTTCAAGTGCATCGAGCCGCAGCTTGGTGGCGGGTGCGTAGTGGCGCGTGAGCATGCCGGGTGAGGCCGGCTTACCGGGTTCCCCCCGAGCCAGCGCGAGCGGCCGGCTCAAGACGCGCTCGAGGCTTTCGCGCGCCAGGCCTCCCAGCCGCAAGATCAGCGGTTCGGGTCCCGTCGTATCGACGACGGTCGATTCAAGGCCGATGGGCGTCGGCCCCCCATCGAGGACGATGGACACGCTGGCACCCAGGTCCGCCGTCACGTGGGCTGCACGCGTCGCACTCACGTGCCCGGAGCGGTTGGCGCTCGGCGCGGCCACCGGCCGATCGGTCGCGCGCAATAGCGCCTGAGCGATCGGGTGCGCCGGCACTCTGAGGGCGACGGTCGCAAGGCCGGCGGTCGCCAGGTCCGCAACCGGACAGCGCGGCTGCTTGGCAACGACGAGCGTCAAGGCGCCCGGCCAGAACGCCGCCGCCAGCTGCCGGCCGCTGTCGGTGAAGGAGCCCAGCCGTTCCGCCCCATCGGTGTCGGCAACGTGCACGATGAGCGGATTGAAGCGTGGGCGTCCCTTGGCGGCAAAGATCGCCGCCACGGCGCGTCCATCGCTGGCATCGGCGCCGAGCCCATAGACGGTCTCCGTGGGAAAGGCGACGAGGGCCCCGCCGCGCAGGGCTGCACCCGCGGCCGCAATCGCCTCTTGCGTTGCTTTAAGGACCGCCATGCGCCCTCAGGCGAGCTCCATCGCGATGGCCTTCGCGACGGCCGGGCGCTCGGACATGCGTCGGCTGTGGTCAGCGACTTTGGGAAAGCGAGCGATGTCGACGCCATCCCCGTCGAGCCATTGGGCCAGGGTAAAGAGATAAGGATCGCAGATCGTGTAGGCGCTGCCCATCACCCACGGCCCCGCGACCATGTCCTCGTCGATCAAGGCGAAACACTCCCCGACTGTCTGGGGCACCTTGCGCTGCATTTCCTTAATGGCAGCGGGGTCGTCCGCCCAGCGGTAGCCCCGCACGCGGTGGGCGTGGGCGACGTGCACGGTGGAGCAAAGATAGCTATTGAATGCCTGCATTTTCGCAAACGCGAATGGATCCTCAAGTGGCGCCAACAAGGCCTTGGGGAAGCTCTGGGCTACGAAGGCGAGGATCGCCGGTGTTTCGGTCAGGGTGCCGCGGTCGGTGACGAGCGCCGGCACCCGTCCCTTGGGATTGATGGCGAGATAGGAGGGTTTCCTCTGCTCATTGGCCCGGAAATCGACGCGCGCGAGCGTGTAGTTGGCGCCCGCCTCCTCCAAGGCGATGTGCGAGGCGAGCGCACACGTGTGGGGCGCCCAGAACAGCTTCAGCATGACCTCCTCCGATCTCAAGCGGATTGACTGTAGCACGCCAACCCCACATTTATGATCGTGGTCTAACGATGCCCAGCAGGGCTTCAAGGCCCAAGAACAGCGCTAGCTCATGCCGCTCAAGAACACCCGTGAGGTGCCGCTCGGCCCCGACGAACGCGCGACGCCGGAGCCCCCCAAGTCGGGCCCCGCGGTGATCGCCCAGTACTTGAAGACACTGCCGGGTTCTCCCGGCGTCTACCGCATGCTCGATACCGCCGGTAACGTCATTTACGTCGGCAAGGCGCGCAATCTGCGGGCGCGCGTCACCAGCTACGCGCGCGCCGGCAACCACACCAACCGCATCACGCGCATGATCGCCTATACGGCGGCGATGGAGTTCGTGACGGTGCGCACAGAGGCCGAAGCGCTGCTGTTGGAAGCCAACCTCATCAAGCGCTTTCGCCCGCGCTACAACGTGCTGCTGCGCGACGACAAGTCCTTTCCCTACATCCTCATCGCCCGCGACCACAAGGCACCGCAGATCCTGAAACACCGGGGCGCACGCAACCGCAAGGGCGACTACTTCGGACCGTTCGCCTCGGCCGGCGCCGTCAACCGCACCATCAACATGTTGGAGCGAGCGTTCCTGCTGCGCTCCTGCTCCGACGCCGTGTTCGAGAGCCGCACGCGGCCGTGTCTGCTCTACCAGATCAAGCGCTGCTCGGCACCCTGCACCGGCGAGATCGCCCTTGAAGACTATGCTGGGCTCGTCGAGGAGGCGACCCGCTTCCTCAAGGGCGAGAGCCAGAACGCACGGCAAATGTACCAGCGCCTGATGCAGGAGGCGGCCGCCAATCTCGATTACGAGCAGGCCGCCAAATATCGCAACCGGCTTTGGGCGCTGGCGCACGTCACCGCTGATCAGAACATCAATCCGGAGGGCATCGAGGAGGCCGATGTGTTTGCCGCCTACCAGGAGGGCGGCCAGACCTGCATCCAGGTGTTCTTCTTCCGGTCGGGTCAGAACTGGGGCAACCGCGCCTACTTTCCGCGTGCTGACAAATCCGTCGGTGTGGAGGAGGTGCTCGAGAGCTTCATCGCCCAGTTCTACGACGACAAGCCGGTACCGCGCTGCATTTTGTTGAGCCACGAGGTGCCGATGCAGGCACTGCTTGAGGAAGCGCTCTCTACCAAGGTGGAACGCAAGGTCGAGATCCGCGTGCCGCAGCGGGGCAGCAAGACGACCATCGTCGAGCATGCCACGCAAAACGCGCGCGAAGCGCTGGGGCGCCGCCTCGCGGAGACCTCCTCGCAACGCCTGCTGCTGGTGGGGCTCAAGGAACGGTTCGAGCTCACCAAGGCGCCGCGGCGCATCGAGGTGTTCGACAACAGCCACATCCAGGGCGCCAGTGCCGTCGGTGCGATGATCGTGGCGGGACCTGAGGGTTTCGTGAAGAACCAGTATCGCAAGTTCAACATCCGCTCGGCCGACCTCGTCCCCGGAGACGACTACGCCATGATGCGCGAGGTGCTGACGCGTCGGTTCAAACGGCTGGTGCTGGATGAGGCCGAGGCGCCGACGGGAAGGGAGGCATCGGAGAGCTCAGGGCCGACGGCGCCGTCCGCGCCGGCCTTGGAAGGGTCGGCCGATCGCACCACAGGTGAGCCTGCCGATGGGTCGGCCTCGCGCATTGAGCAACCTCAGCCACCACCCATTGATCGGCGCGGCGGGAGCGCGTTGGCGTTCGGCGTGCTGAAAAGGGATCGGGCGGCCGCCAGCCTATCGGAGACCGAGCTTGCCGTGCTCGAGGGGGACGCCGATGCAGGCCCCCCAGCCGATGAGACGAGCGATGAGTTCCCTGCCCGCCCCGACCTCGTCCTGATCGATGGTGGACGGGGGCAGCTCGGCGTCGCCCAGGCGGTGCTCGATGAGCTCGGCATCATCGGCATCGCGCTTGTGGGCGTGGCCAAGGGCCCCGAGCGGGATGCCGGGCGCGAGCACTTCCACTTTGCCGGCCGCGACAAGCCACTGTTGCTCGAGCCGCGCGACCCGGTACTCTATTTCGTGCAGCGGTTGCGCGATGAGGCGCACCGCTTCGCCATCGGCACCCACCGCGCCAAGCGGGGCAAGGCCATCTCTGCCAACCCCTTGGACGAGATCGCCGGCATCGGCTCGGCACGCAAGCGGGCGCTCTTGGAGCATTTCGGTTCGGCCAAGGCGGTTTCCCGCGCCAGCCCCGACGACCTCGTCGCGGTGTCGGGCATCAGCCGGGCCATGGCGCAGACGATCTACGATTTCTTCCATGAACGGCGCGAGTGAGGGCTTGCCTGACGGGGCCCGACTCTTGCCCAGCGCGGGATCGGCCAAGCCAAAAGGCGCACGCCCGAGGGCTGGTTGGGTGGGGGTGCCCAACTCGTGATCGTCCTCTCCCAAGCCTCCCCATTGACGCTCTCCACCTCAAGTGCTCTTGTCCGCCCCATGAACACCGTCGCCCCGGCGCCGGCGCCCGTAAGTGCCGTCAGCCTGCCCAATATCCTGACGTATTTGCGCATTCTCGCCGTGCCGGCCGTCGTGTTGTGCCTCTTCCTGGTGCCGGGGAGCGCGGGACGCTGGTGGGCGCTGGCCGTTTATATCGGCGCCTGCATCACCGATTGGCTCGACGGCTACCTGGCGCGCGTGTGGCGACAGCAGACGGTGCTGGGGCGCATGCTGGATCCCATCGCCGACAAGCTGCTGGTGGGAACGACGCTGCTGATGCTCACCTACGACAACACCATCGGCAATGCTCACGTGGCGGCCGCGGTGATCATCTTATGCCGTGAGATCCTGGTCTCGGGTTTGCGCGAGTTCTTGGCCGAGCTCAATGTCAGGGTGCATGTGACGCAGCTCGCCAAGTGGAAGACGACCATGCAGATGATTTCGCTGGGCATCCTGCTGGCGGGCCCGGCCGGTGACAAGATCGTGCCGGGCGTGACATGGACCGGGCTCGTGATGCTTTGGATGGCGGCGCTGCTGACGCTGTGGACCGGCTACGACTACCTCAAGGCTGCCATCCGCACGGCCATGGAACATTAGGGCGCGGCAATGCCCGTCAAGATCCTCTATTTTGCCTGGGTGCGTGAGAAGATCGGCAAGGCCGAGGAAATCCTCGATCTGCCGGCCAATGTGACGACCGTGGCCGAGCTCATGGTCTGGCTCAAGGGCCGCGGACCCGAATATGCCGAGGCCTTTGCGCAAGGGGACGTGATCCGCGTTGCGCTCGATCGCAACCACGTCAAGTCCACGGCGCCCCTTTCCGGCGCACGCGAGATTGCCTTCTTTCCACCGGTGACGGGAGGCTGAGCCGTGACGGTGCGCGTTGAGCGCGAGGACTTCGATGTCGGGGCCGAGGTCGCCCGCCTGACGGTCGGCCGCAGTGACATCGGCGCGATCGTCACCTTCTCCGGCACGGTGCGCGGTGGCAGCGGAGCTGACGCCATCACGGCCATGACGCTCGAGCACTACCCCGGCATGACGGAGGCTGAGCTTGCCCGCGTGGAGGCCGAAGCGGGCAAGCGTTGGCCGCTCAAGGCAAGCCTCATCGTGCATCGCATCGGCACGCTGAAACCCGGGGAGAACATCGTGCTCGTGGTGACGGCCTCGGCGCACCGCCAGGCGGCCTTTGCTGCGGCCGAATTTCTGATGGACTACCTCAAGACGCGGGCACCCTTCTGGAAGAAGGAGATGCGTGCTGACGGGCAAGCGCGCTGGGTTGCGGCGAGGGAGTGCGACAGGGAGGCGGCGGGGCGATGGGAGGAGATCTCCCCTCCTCGCTGATGGCGAGCGCCGATCACCAGCCCCTACCGGCGCGCGGAAATTTGCGGGGGCCCCGCGTGCCCGCCACAGCGGAGGCTTCCACCATCCTCATGAGCTCGTCTTGGTCGAGAGGCCGCCGGCCCGTGCCAGCTCCCGCAGATGATGGTCGGCGTCGCCAAAGGCCATGTCGATCATGGTGAGCCGCTTGAAATAGTGGCCGGCCTTGTACTCCATGGTCATGCCGATGCCGCCGTGCAGCTGGATCGCTTCCTGACCCACCAGCCGCGCCGACCGGCCGATCTGCACCTTGGCGGCCGAGATCGCCTTGCGGCGCTCGCGAGGCTCGGGCTCGGCCGCCATCATGGTGGCGAAGTAGGCCATGCTGCGGGCCTGCTCCACCGCGGTCAGCATGTCTACGGCGCGGTGCTGCAGCACCTGGAACGAGCCGATCGGCACGCCAAACTGCTTGCGCGTCTTTAGATACTCAACCGTCAGCTCATGCAGCGCCGCCATACCGCCGACCGCTTCAGCCGCCAGGGCGGCAATCGCCTCGTCCACCACGCGCTCCAGCACGGCAAGCCCTTTGTCCGGGGTTGCCAGCACCGCCTCCGGTCCGACGCGCACCGCCGACAGCGTCACGTCGGCTGCGCGCATGCCGTCCTGAGTCGGATAGCCGCGGCGCGTCACGCCATTGGCCTTGCCGTCGATCAAAAATAGGCCGATGCCGGAGCGATCGGTGCGACCGCCGGCAACGCGCGCGGTCACGATCAGCTTGTCAGCAAAGTCGCCATGCAGCACGACGTTCTTCTCGCCTTCCAGCGTGAAGCCACCCTTGCCGTCAGCGCGCGCGGTGGTGGCGGTGTCGGCGATGTCGTAGCGCGCCTGGCGCTCCTGATGCGCGAGCGCCAAGGTCAATTTACCCTCGACAATGGCCGGCACGAGCGCGTTGAGCTGCGCGCCATGGCCGGAATGGCGCAGCGCGCCGCCGGCGAGTACGACGGTGGCGAAATAGGGTTCGATGGCGAGCGCGCGCCCGAACGCCTCAGCGATGATCATGGTCTCGGTGAGGCCCTGGCCCAGGCCGCCATGCTCCTCGGCAAAAGGCACCGCCAACAGCCCAAGGTCGGCGTACTGCTTCCACAGCGCGGCGCTGTAGCCCTTGGGCTCCTTCATGTAGGAGAGGCGCTTGTTGAGGTCGCCATAGTTGGCGGCAAGCAGTCGCTCGAGGCTGTCTTTGAGCTGGCGCTGCTCGTCGTTGAGATCGAAGTCCATGAGCTCTGTTTCTCCGCTTCGCCGCTCCGGGCGCCGGTGTTCCTATTGCGATCCGCGCACGCTGGCCGCGGCAATGCCGGCACCGATGAGGAGGGTACCGCCGAGACGATTGAAGGCGGCGATGACACGAGGGCTGGCAATGAGCCGGCGCGCCCGCGACGCGACGAGGCCATAGGCTACGGCATTGGCAAAGGCGAGAGCGACGAAGGTGGCCTCGAAGATGAGCATCTGGGGCCAAAAATCCGCGTTTCGATCGATGAATTGCGGCAGGAACGCCACGAAGAACGTCAGGCTCTTGGGGTTGAGCGCGGTCACCAGCCAGGCGTGGGCTAGCATGCGTGGGGCAGGCGCATGCGCACGGATGGGCACGGCATCGCGCGCTCCGCCGGCACGCCAGAGCTGGATGCCGAGCCAAACGAGATAGAGGGCGCCTGCCCACTTGAGGGCCGTGAACAGCAGCGAAGAGGTCGCAAGCAACGCCCCGAGCCCGAGCATGGACAGCGTCATGGCCGTGAAGTCGCCGAGCGCCACGCCGACGGCAACCGGCAGCGCCGTCCGCATGCCCTGGCCAAGGGCATAGGAAATGACGAGCAGGATGGTGGGGCCCGGAATGACGAGCAGCACGGCCGTCGCCGCAGTGAACGCGAGCCAGGTCTCGATGCTCATTGCGTGCTCCGTCAGGCTCCCTCTACCCGTCGTCTCTCAAGCGGCGCGGGCGGAAAGCCTCCGCCCCTCGCGGGCCGCTCCTTTGGCGACCTCTCGCGCCTCCAGGAGGGCGAGAGGGGTTGCCTTTCCTCCAATCAGAACCCCAGCACGGCCTTGGCCAAAATGTTGCGCTGGATCTCGTTGGAGCCGCCGTAGATCGACACCTTGCGATAGTTGAAGTAGCTCGGGGCTGCGGGAGCGGCCCAATCGAGGTCGAGCGGGGGTTCGTTGGAGCCAAACTCCGCGTCTTTCTCCTCTGGCTGGTAGGGCAAGGCCAAGGGTCCTGCAATCTCGAGCATCAGTTCGGTCGTGCGCTGCTGGATCTCGCTGCCTTTGATCTTGAGAATGGAGGACTTGGGGTTGGGCAGGCGGTCCTTGCGGTGCCGCTCCTCGGAGAGCACGCGCATCTGCGTCATCTCCAGGGCCTTGAGCTCCACCTCGACCGCTGCAACCTTCTCACGGAAGCGCTCGTCCTCGATGAGCGGCCGGTCGCCCGCCTTCACCCGGCCCGCCAGTTCCTTGATGCGCTGGACGCGCTGCTTGGAGTAGCCGACGCGGGCGATGCCCGTGCGCTCGTTGCCGAGCAGGAACTTGGCGCAGTCCCAGCCGCGGTGCTCCTGGCCGACCA
>JAMXLN010000222.1 GCA_024281145.1 Hyphomicrobiaceae bacterium
CGCTCAATATGTCGGGCCGTCAGAGCCCGCGCGAGCAATGCTTCGCCACCGCTTCGCCACCGCTTCGATTGCGGCAGACCACCATCAGCATTTGCGGCTATGATTGCCGGCTCGCTTGCGGAGCCGACCAGACCGACCATGCCAACTCGCTTTGATCCGCATCTGGTCAACGAACCATTCGCAGATCCCGGGCTCTATGTGGATCTCAGGTTTGAGCGTCGCGCGCTGCTCTTTGATCTCGGCGATCTTTCTCCCCTACCCCCGCGCAAGCTGCTGCGCGTCAGTGACGTCTTCGTCACCCACCGCCACATGGACCATTTTGCCGGTTTCGATCACTTGCTGCGCTCCCTTCTCGGTCGCGACAAGGTGGTGCGATTGTTCGGGCTGCCAGGCCTGATCGATGCCATAGACGCCAAGCTGCGCGCTTACACCTGGAATCTCGTGGCCGGCTATGATGGCAACCTCGTTTTACACGCAATGGAACTCCACGCCGATCGCCTGGCTGTTGCCAGCTTCGCTGGCAGGCAAGGCTTTCTTCGCGTCGAGGACACCGGTCGCAGGATTGAAGGGGGCCTGCTACTCGATGAGCCCGGCCTGCAAGTGCGCGCCACCTCCCTCGATCACGGCATTCCCGTCCTCGCCTTTGCGCTCCAGGAGCGCGCGCACATCAACATTTGGCGCAACCGCCTGGATCATCTCGGGCTTGCGGTCGGCCCGTGGCTGCGCGCGTTCAAGGAGGCAGTCGTTCGCGGTGATCCTGAGGACACCCCGGTCCTCGTCGCACGGAGCCAACCGGCGAGCGGACCCGACCACTTGCCATTGGGCGAGCTCAAGCGCCAGATCATGCGCGTCACCGCGGGACGCAAAATTGCCTATGTCGTTGACATGGCCTTCACCCAGGAGAACATCATTCGCGTCGTGGACCTTGCCAAAGGCGCGGATATCCTGTTCATCGAAGGCGGATTTCTGGACGTGGATGGGGCCGATGCTGCCCTGCGCCGCCACCTCACCGCCGGCCAAGCCGGAACGATCGCGCGCTTGGCCGGCGTCAAGCGGCTCGAGACACTTCACTATTCTCCACGCTACCAGGGCAACGGCGCGGCGCTTGCACAGGAGGCCGCAGCCGCCTTCCGTGACGGCAAAGCCGCCAGCGACCCGGCAGCGCAAGGGCTTCTCACGACAGACGATACCGGCAGTTGAGACCGCACACCTTGCCTGTGCCCTGGTAGTGGGCTTGCACACTTGCAAATGCGGCGACGCTCTCGCCACTTTGCCAAACCCAAGCAGAACGTCTGAGCGCTCAGTTCTTTTCAAAACTTGCCCGGAGGGCCCGGTTGCGACCTTAGTCTTGATCAGCATCGCCACGCCCCCGAGGCGATCGTCGGCAAGGAGGTTCCCATGGACGAAGACAAGTTCAACATGTCGCTGCGCAAGTTCTTGAAGCAGGTGGGCGTGACCTCGCAACGCGAGATCGAGCGCGTCGTCCGCCAGAAAGGACCCCAGCAGGGCAAGCTCAAGGTCAAGATTGTGCTGACTGCTGCAGGCACAAACCTCAACCATGTGGTCGAGGAAGAGCTCGACCTCGGCTGAAGGGCGACAATAGGCCGAGGCGCAAAAAAGGCCCGTGAGCAGAGCTCGCGGGCCTTCCAGGCGCTACCTACTGGGAGGTTTAGTAGGCTTGGCGCTCTTGCTGCTGATAGAAGTCCTTGGCGTCGAAGGCGCTGGCTGGTGCAGCGGCAACGCCGGCAAGAACCGAAAGTGCAAGCAGGGTGGACAGGATCGTCTTCATGGCTCTTCTCCGTTTTTGAATGCGGGGGTTGCTTGAGTGTTGGAAGTTCGCGTTTTCAGGTCAGTAGCGGTTTCCCTGCTGCTGCCAGAAGCCCTGGGAGCCGAAGTCCGCGGCGCTCACGGGGGCCGCGACAGCTGACAGAACCGACAATGCGACGAGCGCTGACATAAGGATCTTCATGGCTTCTCTCCTGTGGTCTGATTCTCGCCTAATCCGGTTGCCTCTTCAGTGTGTTAGGGGCCGGGTTGATGTGCTCATGCAGGTGATATGGCGCTGTTTGCAGCTGCAAAAAGACTTGCTCGCGCATGCGTGATAAACAGTGATCAATTGAGGTGAATGACGTGAACCGACGTGAGAAAAGCGGGCGGGGGTACGTCTTCCGGGGCAGGGCGCAGCCGGCCGGCGAGTGCCTGCAAAGAGCTTGCCTCGCATGAGCTCCAACCCCATTGGGACCCCGATCGCAGCGGGGGCCATCGAGCGCCTTAGAGCCGCGGCCGGCCCCGGGGGTGCACTCGAGGATCCAAGCGACACGGCGCCCTACTGCAAGAGCTTTCGCGATGGCTGGGAGGGGCGCGTGCCCCTCGTGCTGCGGCCGCAGACGACGGCTGCGGTGGCAGATGTCGTGCGCATCTGTGCCGAAGCCGGTATCGGCGTTGTTCCGCAGGGCGGCAACACCGGGCTCACGGGCGGCAGCCAGCCGCACGCCGACATGAGCGAGATCATCCTTTCCACGTCTCGCCTGAACCAGATCCGCGCCATCGATATCGTCAACGACACCATCGTCGTGGAAGCGGGCGTGGTGCTCAAAGCCGTCCAAAGCGCAGCCGAACGCGTCGACCGGTTATTCCCATTGAGCCTCGGCGCCGAAGGGTCCTGCCAGATCGGCGGCAATATCTCCACCAACGCCGGCGGCGTGCAGGTGTTGCGCTACGGAAATATGCGCAATCTCGTGCTTGGGCTCGAGGTCGTGCTGCCCGACGGCAGCGTTTGGAACGGCCTCAGGGCATTGCGCAAAGACAACGCCGGCTACGACATGAAGCAAGTTTTCATCGGCGCGGAAGGTACGCTCGGCATTGTCACGGCGGCGGTGCTGCGGCTGCTGCCCAAGCCGACCGCCAGCGAGACGGCGTGGATCGGCCTTGCATCACCGGCCGCTGCCGTAGCTCTGCTGGGCCACATGCGCGCCCGGCTTGGTGAGACCATTTCCGCCTTCGAGCTGATCGGCCGCTCTGCCCTCGACTTATTGCTGGCCGGCGTTCCCGGTCACGAAGATCCCATGAGCCAAGTCCATCCGTGGTATGTCCTCATGGAGCTGACAAGCCAGGGCGTGGCCGGTTCCCTCAACGCACCCTTGGCCGACGCTTTGGCTGCGGCGCTGGAGAGGGAGCTCATCGGCGATGCTCTGCTCGCTGCCTCCGGCGCACAGGCCGCAAAGCTCTGGCGGATGCGAGAAAGCTTGGTCGAAGCCCAACAAGCCGCAGGCGGCAGCATCGCCCATGACGTGTCCGTGCCCGTTTCTCGCATCGCCGACTTCATCGCCCGCGCAGATGCCGCCCTCGCCGCAGCTTGTCCTGGCATGCGCCATTGCGCGTTTGGCCACGTCGGCGATGGCAACATTCATTATAACCCCGTGCGCCCGCTCGACTGGAATGCCGCCCGGCTCCGCCAGGAGCGCGCGCGCGTCAATCGCATCGTCCACGATATTGTCGCCGATCTCGGCGGCTCCATCAGCGCCGAGCACGGCGTGGGCCAATCGCGCCTAGAAGAGCTAGAGCATTACAAGCAATCCGTGGAGCTCGACATGATGCGCAGCCTCAAACGTGCGCTCGATCCCCACGGGATCATGAACCCGGGAAAACTTCTTGTGCGCTAGAGCATGGGCGAGCTGGCGCACCACTCGCCCAGTCCGCCGGCAGGTCGAACCCGCACATCCCTTGCGCCGACGCCAACAGCGATCATCGTGCCCAGCGCAGCCGTCGCCTGGACCCTGCCGGA
This sequence comes from Hyphomicrobiaceae bacterium, assembly GCA_024281145.1. Taxonomy (GTDB): domain Bacteria; phylum Pseudomonadota; class Alphaproteobacteria; order Rhizobiales; family Hyphomicrobiaceae; genus AWTP1-13. The sequence goes on from JAMXLN010000222.1 coordinate 3,785, forward strand.
CGAGGTGCTGTGCTATGGTGGCGATGGCGGGACCATAGTCGAGCGATACCCATTGCGTCCTCTGCAACGTCGAGGCGCCCCTCCGCCGCGCGGGCTTCAGCTTCCAATCCATCGGCAGCTGGCTCTCCAAGCGTCCGCCCGATCGCCGATTTTGCTGCGCGTCCCCTGGGAGCAAGCCCAGCGCCTCAACTGCGATCGCTGACGGAGGCTCGCTGGGCCCTGAGACGCGCTTCGCGCCGCGTGATGTAGACAGCGGAGGCGAAGATGATGACTGCGCCAATCCAGGTCCAAGCATCGATGACTTCACCGAACGCCAGATAGGCAATGCCCACCGCGAACGGCAGTTTGGAGAATTCGAATGTCATCGCCAGCGACGCGTCGGTGGCGGCATAGCCGCGGACCACGCAAACGTGGCCTAGGACCGCGCAAACGCCCATGCCGATCAACGCCGGCAGCATATCCATCTTCGGCCAGTGCCACATGAACAAGGCTGGCATAAGCGACAGCGGCATGAGCATGGCGTTGGTGAGGAATACGATCTTGTCCGGGTCGTCGTGCGCGGTGAGCTGCTTTACCAGCACGGAGGTGAGACCCCCCATCATGGCGGAGATGAGGGCGCAAACCTGGCCTACCCCGATCGCCGCGCCCGAGGGGCGCAGGATAATCATAGCGCCCACAAAGCCTACGGCCAGCGCCGTCCAGCGGCGGATGCGCACCACCTCGCCCAACAGGAAGACGGCAGCCAGGGTACCAAACAGCGGGGCCAGGTAGCTGATGGCCGTGACCTCGCCGATCGGGATGAGGGAGAGCGCGTAGAACCAAGCCTGCATGGACAAGAGCGAGATTGCGACGCGAACGCCGTAGAGGCCCACGCGCTGTGATCGCAAAAGCGAGCGCCCGCGGTAGACGAGGAGCGGCATCAGCAGCACGCAAGCGCACGCGTTGCGCAGGAACACGACCTCGAAGGGATGCATGCCCGCATTCATCGCTTGGCGAGAAAACACCGCAAGCCCTGCGAACAGGGCCATGGAGATGGTGATCCAGATCACTCCGGCGATCGGGTCGCCGGCAGCCGGCGGCACCATCGCAGCGCTCTTGAGCTTGATCCTGACGTCCGACATCTGCGCTGCTCCCTCACGTACGCGCGCGCCCAATGCTCGCTTGAGTTTGCTTCAACAAACTGCAGGGCTTTTTCGCGGCGATGTTCCATTGCACCCATGGGAGAAAACCATCTCCGATGAAAAGCGCAAACGCCCTTTCAAGGCTGCGAGCGCGTTGCCATGAGCCTTTCTGTCGTGACGGACCATTTCATCATTCGATCTCGAGTCTGCTTCTCGATAAAGTTCAGAGCTTTATTTTTGAACGCAACAGCTTGCAAAATCACGAAAATTGTGGATTCGCAGCAACAGGATCATTTGAAAACTCAAAAATTTTCGATTTGAAACTTTCTTTCCTATCAACAAGTCAACTGAATTTGTTCAGTGTTCTGGAGTTCGAACTGATTCGAACGTGAGAGAGAAAGAGAGAGGGCATTAATATGGCTAAGGCAGCTGTGAAGACCAAGGCGAAGGCGAAGAAGAAGCCGATGAAGCGGGCGGTCGCCAAGAAGCGCCGCACCATGAAGCGGCGTTGAGCGATCGGGATCGGCGGTCCGGCGCCAGCTCCGGCTGGGCACCAGAGCAGAGCAGCGGACCTCGCTCCCAGATTGAAGTCTTCCATTGGTATTCGAGGCCGGAGATCGCGATTGCGTCTCCGGCCTTCGAATTTTTTGCCTAAAGGCCGAGACGCTGGCGGTAGAGGAAGCGCCGCTCGCCTTTGGGCAGCTTGCCGCAACGGATGGGCTTGCGCTGCCACGTCAGGCGCGCAACCGCGGCGGTGTGCGGGGTTTGGCCCTTGCCACCCGGCAAGCGCGCTGCATGAGGGCCGATTATTGTCAAAATCCGTTCCAATTCGCGCTCGCGGATACCCACCTCCCCCAGGTGCCGCAGCGTGCTGATGAGATAATCCAAATTGGCTCCGGAGCGACCGCACGCGCCGTGGATAAGGCTCGCCTGTACCGCGAGCGGCAGCTGACCGGCGTAGTTGGGGTGCGCGCGCTCGACGATGTAGGTAAGCGCCAGCACCTCACGGTTGAGGTTGGCGATCAGCTCTACCGGCACATGCGTCTCGCGGTAGACGCCATGGACCTGCTCGCGCGCACGCAAATAGTGGGTGGTCTCCCGCGCCTGGGCGGCTGATATGCGATAGGCGATCCCCTCGCAAGCTCCGCCGCGGTCGAGACCCAACACCAGCCCGGGCCGTCGGAGCGTACCGCGATGGTAGACCGAGAAGATGCAAAAGCAGCGTCGGTAACCGATGAGACGCGCGTGCTGCGCCTCCTCGTAGGCAAAGCCCGGCCGCCACATCAGCGAGCCGTAGCCGAACACCCACAGATCGTGTCCGCCGCTAGCCATTCTTAGGGCTGCTTGCCGGGGATACCGTGATGTCGCCCGAAATCAGCGTCTGCAGTATCCTGGCCGGCCTGGATGATTCCGCGACGGACGGCGCGCGATTCGCTAAAGAGTTTGTAGAGTGTGTCGCCGTCCGCAAAACGAATGGCGCGCTGCAACGCGGTGAGGTCTTCGCTGAAGCGCCCCAACATCTCCAACACCGCCTCCTTGTTGTTGAGGAAGACGTCGCGCCACATGACGGGGTCGGAGGCAGCGATGCGCGTGAAATCGCGAAACCCGCCAGCAGAAAACTTGATCACCTCGGTGTCGGTCACTTGCTCGAGGTGCCGCGCGGTGTTGACGATGTTATAGGCGATCAGGTGCGGCACATGACTGGTAATGGCCAGAACCAGATCGTGGTGCTGGGCATCCATGACCTCGACATGCGATCCGCAGGCCTGCCAGAACGCGGCAAGCCTGCGCACCGCCCCCTCGTCTGCCCCAGGCGGCGGCGTCAACACGCACCAGCGGCCTTCGAACAGTTCGGCGAACCCCGCCTCCGGCCCCGAATGTTCCGTCCCGGCGATCGGATGGCCCGGGATGAAGTGGACACCCTTGGGAACGGACGGTCCCACGTCGCGAACCACGGCGCCCTTGACCGAGCCCACGTCTGTCAGAATGGCTCCCGCCTTCATGGCGGGCGCCATGTTGCGGGCAAGCGCGCCGCATGCACCGACCGGCACGCAGAGGATGACGAGATCGGCGTCGCGCGCGGCCTCGGCAGGGCTGGCGTAGACCGAGCTCACGAGCCCCAGCCGCAGCGCCGTGTCACGCGTCTTCTCGCTCTGCGCATGTCCGACAATGCTGCGCGCGAGGCCCTTGCGCCGCATGGCGTGGCTCAGCGACGAGCCGATCAGCCCCAGCCCGACCAGAGCAACGCGCTCAAACATCGGCGCCGTCATGATCGCTCCAGAAAGGCGCCCAAAGCCGCCGCCACCTTGCGATTGTCGTCCTCGGTGCCGATCGTCATGCGCAGGCAGCCCGGCAGGCCATAGGCAGCGACCCGGCGCATGATGATGCCGCGCGCCTTTAGGAACTCATCGGCCGCTCCCGCGTCCTTGCCGCTCGCGTTCGGGAAATGGATGAGCACGAAGTTGCCGACGCTTGGCGTCACCTCAAGACCCAACTTCTCGATCTCGGTCGTCACCCAGGGCAGCCACTTTTCATTGTGAGCGACGGCCGCCTCGACGTGGGCCCGATCCTCCAAAGCCGCCACGCCGGCTGCGATCGCCGGGGCCGTCACGTTGAATGGACCGCGCACGCGATTGATCACGTCGGCAACCTCAGCAGGACAATAGGCCCAGCCCAATCGCAGCGCGGCCAGCCCGTGGATCTTGGAGAAGGTGCGCGTCATCACGGTGTTGTCCGTGGTTGCAACCAGCTCAAGCCCCGCTTCGTAGTCGTTGCGGCGCACGTATTCGCAATAGGCGGCGTCCAGCACAAGCAGCGTCTGGCTGGGCAGGCCCGCGCGCAGGCGACGCACCTCTCCGTGCGCGAGATAGGTGCCGGTAGGATTGTTGGGATTGGCCAGGAACACGACCTTGGTCTTGGGTGTCGCGCGCTGCAAAATCGCATCCACGTTGGCGCGATAACCCCTCTCCGGCACGGAGATTGGCTCCCCGCCGTTCGACAAGGTGGCAATCCTGTACATGAGGAAACCGTGCTCGCTCATGATCGCCTCATCGCCCGGCCCGATGTAGGCATGGGCTATGAGGTTGATGAGCTCATCGGAGCCGCAGCCACACACGATGCGTTCCGCATCGAGCCCGTATCTCTTGGCGATCGCAGTGCGCAAGGCTGCGGCCGCCCCATCTGGATAGCGGTGCAACTCCTCGGCGAGGGACTTGTAGGCCGCCAGCGCCATGGGGCTTGGGCCCAGCGGCGTCTCGTTGGAGGACAGCTTGATCGGCGTTATGCCGCCGGGGACGCTGCTTTCGCCCGGCACATAGGGGCTGATCTTGAGGATGCCGGGCTGCGGCGCTGGGCCAGTCTTTGCCATGCCATTGTCTCGTCGTTTCAAGCCCTGGACAGCGCTGCGCACAAACGGGCGGCAAAATAGGCACTCGCATCGACCTTGGCCAGGAACTTTGCCAGGAACTTGGCCAGGAACTTTGCCAGGACCCGGGGCCAGAACCTGGGCCAGAACCTGGGCCAGGACCTGGGCCAGGGCCTGGGCCAGCCGCACAGCCATCCGCACCCGCTCGACCTTTGGGCCGCCCGTCATAGCCCCCAATTGCCTGAGCCACAATGGCGTGAAGGGACCTCAGATCCAATCTCTGCTATAAAAGCCGCCCGGAATGGTCCCGGCAAAAGCGGCAAATGCAGCGCATGGCATTGACCCCCGACGAAATCGAGCGCTACAAGCGACATCTGGTCCTGCGCGAGGTCGGCGGCCAAGGTCAGCAGAAGATCAAGGCAGCAAGGGTGCTGGTGGTGGGCGCCGGGGGGCTCGGCTCGCCGCTGTTGATGTATCTGGCCGCAGCAGGGGTGGGCACCATCGGCATCGTCGACGACGACCGCGTCTCGCTCGACAACCTGCAGCGGCAAATCGTGCATGATACCCCGCATATTGGGGTGGCCAAAGTCGCAAGCGCCAGGGAGACGCTTGCGCGCTTGAACCCACAGGTCGAGATTGAGATGCACGATCGCCGCATCGATGCGAAGAACGCGCTCGGCATGATTGGCCGCTATGACATCGTGGCCGACGGCTCGGACAACTTTGCCACCCGCTATCTGGTGAGCGATGCCTGCTACATCGCGAAACGCACGCTGGTGTTTGCCGCAGTCGGCCCCTTCGATGGTTATGTGACCACCTTCAAACCGCACGCAACCGGCCCAGACGGTCAGCCCTACCCCAGCTATCGCTGCCTCTTTCCAGAACCGCCCCCGCCGGGGACGGTCGCCAACTGCGCCGAGGTGGGTGTGTTGGGCGCCGCCGTCGGGGTTATCGGCACGCTGCAGGCAACCGAAGTGTTGAAGGAGATCTTGGGCGTGGGCGAGGGACTGGCGGGACGGCTGGTGCTCTACGACGCCCGCAGCGCGCGCTTTAACGAGATCAAGATTACCTGGGACCCGGCCAACCCGCTGTCGGGACGAGCGCCGACCATCCAAGACCTGAGCATCCACGCGGGCCCCCAGCACGGGGCGGTGTGCGTCGCCTAAGGGCAGCCAAAAGCACCATTGCGGTCGCGAACCGTCGGGGGAGCCATGGCCATTCGCGGCATCTTGTTCGACAAGGACGGGACCATCATCGACTATTGGCGCACCTGGGTGCCGGTCAACCGTGCGGCCGCGCTTTATGCGGCAGGTGGCGACCAAGCGCTCGCCGATGCCCTCCTGCGGCTCGGCGGGCATGATCCCGCGACCGACTGCATCACTCCGGGCTCACCGTTGGCAGCTGGCGATGCTCTCGACATCGCCGAGGCGTTCGCCAGCCATGCCGGGATCGCCCCCGCGGATCGGCTTGTTGCCGGCATCGACCGCATCTTCTGCACCGGCGGCGCCCAACATTCCGCGCTTATCAGCGGCGCTGGCGAAACGCTGGCGGAGCTCAAGCGCCGGGGCTTCCGCATGGGGCTTGCCACCAACGATTCAGGTGCAGGGCTCGAAGCCTCGTTGGCGTCCCACGGCATCCTCGCTCTTTTCGACTTTACCGCCGGTTGCGATGCGGGGTTCGGCTCCAAACCAGACCCGGGCATGGTGCAGGGCTTCTGCGTTGCGGTCGGCCTTGCCCGCGATGAAATAGCCATGGTGGGCGACGCCGCTCAGGACCTCGTCATGGGCCGGGCGGCGGGCGTTGCCATGAACGTGGGCGTCCTCTCCGGCACCAGCCGGCGCCAGGACCTTGCTGCGTTGGCCGATCTGGTGGTCGATAGCATCAACGATCTATTGGCGCGACCGGAGTTCCGCCTCGCCCACCGCTGATGGGCTTGGGCCGATTGCGCGCCGCCCCGGCGGTTGATCTTCAGCGATTTCGGTTGACGAAGCTAGTGATGGCAATGAGGGTCGATTGGCGGAACTCCCCGTCGATCGGCCCGTTGTAAACACCGGCTTCGTGCAGCCTCTTTTGCAAGGCGCGGCGGAACTCCTTGCTCCAGGCCTGCGAGCTTTGCGTCATCTGCTTCAGCGAAAACTCGTTGCCGCGAGCAAGTGCCTTCATCATCTGACCGGCGGCCTCCTCAGGGTCCTTGCGTACGCCGCGCCCTCCCTGCAGCATCCAGGCGAGGTTGTTCATCGCCGTTGAGTTGCCAAGATCCGCCGCCTTCCGCAACAGCGCCGCCGCCGCACTTTCGCTCTTCTCCACGCCCTTGCCCTGGATATGCAGCAGCGCAAGATCTGCCATCGCGATCGGGTTGCCGAGGTCCACTGCGCGTTTGTACCACATGACCGCCGCGCCAATGTCGGGCTCGACGCCCTTGCCTTGGCTGTAAAGCCACCCAAGACCCGCCATCCCGCCTGCGTTACCGAGATCGGCGGCCCGTTTGAACCACAGCGCGGCTTTGTCGGGATCGGCCGCAACACCATTGCCGTGAGCGTACATGCGACCGACTTCGACCATCGAGGGTACGTGCCCCAATTCGGCGGCCCTCGTGAACAGGCGCGCCGCCTCGAGTGGATCCTTCGCCGCAATCTTGCCCTCAAGCACGATGTGGCCCAGCCGGTTCATGGCTTCGATCTGATCCTGTCCCGCGGCCACCCCGAGCAGGCGCACCGCCTCGGGCTGATCCTTGCCGACGCCCCGGCCTTCGAGCAGCGCAATGGCGAGCGCAGCCGTCGCGTCCCGGTTGCCGCTATCGGCGCCCTTTCGGAACCATCGTGCCGCCTCCGCATCATCGCGCGACGTGCCGATGCCACCAGCATACATCCGTCCCAAACGGTGCATCGCAGGGCCGTCGCCGCCGTCGGCCAGCCGACGCATGAGCTCAAGAAAACTCCCCTCATCGCTCGCAGTGCGCCACAGCTCCACAAGGGCCCCTCGTCCGGGCGCGAGCGTGGACAATCGCTGACGCAGATCGGCACTGTTTGCGATCGACCTGCCGTCGATGCCGAGGATGACATCGCCTGCCCGCATGCCCGCCTGATCGGCGGGGCCACCCGGCGTCTTGTTGAAAATCAACGCGCCGTTGGCCTGAGCCAGGCCCAGCACGTGCGCCAATGACGGCTCCAGAGCCTCCGCATTGACGCCCAGCCACGCCTTTTCCGCGTCCGCCGGTAGGTGCCCCATCGTCACGCTGACCTTGATCACATGGCCGCTCGGCTCGGCGGGCTCGCTCGGACCCGGTCGAGGGGCCTCAGGCGTCTCCTCGCGCGAGGCAATCCGCCGACGCTCCTCCTCTTGGCGCCTCTCCTCGTCCGCCCTGGCCCGCGCAGCATCCTCAGCGAGGCGCTGTTCCGCAAGGCGCCGGCGCTCCGCATCGAGTTCGGCCTGGCGCAGGACCGCATCCGACGCCGCCTTTTGGTGGCGCTCGGCCTCGGCGGCCTCCTGGCCACGGGCCACGCCATGGTTCGCCTTCGCTTCGGAATGCCAGCGCGTGAATTGGTATCCGCCGTAGGCCCCGCCCACGATCATCAACACGGCCGCACCGAGGAGTGGCCACTTCCGCGGCACGCCTCGCGCCGGGCCTTGCGCGTGCGCATGGCGATCGAGGACCACGGCGCGGCTTGCGCGTCTTGCTCCCACCGCCGTCGCCAGCGGGGCCCGCCGCTCGGGTTCGAACAGGATCGCACGCAATTGGGCGACCGATTGTGGACGGTCCGCGTGCTTGATCTTGAGACACGCGTCGATGCCTTTCAGGAATTGCGCCCGATAGCCCGCCTTGGCGCAGAGCGCAGCGGGGGCCATGCGGTCCTCATCAACGCGCAGCGTTGCTTC
>JAMXLN010000223.1 GCA_024281145.1 Hyphomicrobiaceae bacterium
CCCTCGGTTGCCATGCGGGCGATGCGTGCGGCCTCAAGGCTGCCGTCAGCCCACACACCGTTGACGAGGGGCAAGCGATTGCCGATTTCGTCCTGGGCGATCGCCAGCACCCGCCGCTGCTCCTCGAAGGTGCACGAGCCGACTTCGGTGGAATGGGCGTTGAGGGTGATCGCGGAGATGCCGGGGGTCGCGGCGACGTCGCGCAGGTGCTTGCGCAAGGCCGGCTCATCGATGGCAAGGTCGGCGTCGAAGGGGAGCAAGACGGCGGGGATGACCCCGTGGGGGATGTAGCTCTTGTGCCGGGCCATGGGCTCACCTCGATTTGCGGGCACCAAGCATCGCAGATTGGCCCTCACAACGCCAGTTTGCCGCTGCGGCCACTCCACTGGCTCTTTACTTGGCGCGTTGGTTGCGAAGCCTGCCTGCGCAGCTGGCGCTTGGGCGACCACGCCCGGACAAGCTCGACGCGCATCCACGGGGGATTATCGAGGCGTCGACGCCGTTCGCTTGGCGGCCCGGCTGCGGTGGGTGCGACCCCCGTGATCACTTGCAGATCGCGCCCGGAATTTGGCCTTCCGTGCTCGACAAATAGGCATAATGGCAGGTGCGCCTGTTGAGGGGCTCTGCTTGTTGGACTGCGCTTGCTCGGTCTATAAAGCGCGGGACGAGCCAAGCATGTGCGATCCCATCCGTCAGCCGGGACGCCAACACAATAGCAAGCGAAGGGAGAAGCCAGAATGTCCGACAACGACCCAGTGGATCCGATCGAGGGCCTTTGGCACGCGCGCAAAGTCACGCGTCGCCGGCTCATGGGATACGGCGTGGCGACCGCCGGCGCCCTTGGAGCCACCATGGTCGTGCCGGCGCCGTGGCGGGCCGCCTTTGGACAGGCCAAGCCCTACAAGATCGGCTCGCTGCAACCGCTCTCGGGCGTGGCCGCCGCCGGCGGCAAGACCTCACTCGTCGGCGTGCAGATGGCCGTCGATCGCATCAACAAGGCCGGCGGCATCAACGGCCGACCCGTCGAGCTCATCGTCGCCGATGATGAGTCCAAGCCAGACGTCGGTCGGCGTAAGGTCGAAAAGCTGCTGGTCGAAGATAAGATCGATGTACACGCGGGCGGCTTTCTTTCCAACGTGTGCCTCGCGTGCATGCCAAGCTACGAGGAGACCAAGGTGGTCAACATGATCACGGTTTGCCTCGACACGACCATCACCACCAGCAAATGCAGCCGCTACACTTTCCGTCCGTTCGACTACGCACCGGCCCAGGCCGTGGCGATCGCACCCTACCTCGTCAACAAACTCGGGAAGAAGTGGCACATCGCCTATCTCGATTACTCGTGGGGTCAGTCGACGCGCGACGCCTACACCGAGCAGATCCGCAAGAATGGCGGGGACGTCGTCGGCACGACCGGCATTCCCCTCGGCACCGCAGATATGACGGCGTTCCTGTCCAAGATCACGGGCGAGTTCGACGGCATCTTCGGCATCCTATTCGGCGCCCCGGCCGTCACCTTCTTGAGCCAGGCCTACGATCTGGGCTTGAGCAAGAAGTACAAAATGGCCGGCGACGGAGCCATGGTGGAGGCGACGCATATGCCGGCTCTTGGTCAGAAGGCTGAGGGCTTCGTCGGCATCAACCGCTATCTGCCGGTGCTGGATCCGCCGCTCAACACGCCCTACCACAAGAGGTTTTTCGAGGACGCGGTGGCGCGCCTCAAGCAAATCGATCCGTCGGGTCCGCTGCCCGACCGCTATACGCAGTCCAACTACGAGGCGGTAAATGCCCTCCGCATCGGCATGGAAAATTCAAAGTTCCGCGGCCGCGAGGACACCATGAAGCTCATCGAGGCCCTCGAGGGTTTGGAGATGAAGGAGGGAGACGATTTCCCGCAGGGCGACAAGCTGCTGCGCAAGGAGGACCACCAAGCTTTCCTGCGCCAGTTCATCTTCGATGTGCAAGACGGCAAGCACCGCATTCTCGAGGTGGTCGAGAAGGAGAAGACGATCGTGCCACCGGCGTGCACGTTCTCCTGACGGTCGCATCTGCCTCAGCCCCCCAGAAGGATCCCTCCCGGCCGCGGTTTGCGACGTGTCAGCAGACCTCTCTCTTCGTTCGCCGACCTTGCCCAGCGCTGAGCGGGGCGAGGCCGGTATCGTAGTGCCGGTCCTGCGCACCCAGGGTCTCACCGTTCGCTTTGGCGGCCTCACCGCCCTCAACAATGTGAACTTCGAGGTCGCATCCGGGGAGATCAGGGCGATCATCGGCCCCAATGGGGCGGGCAAGAGCACCTTCTTCAATTGTCTGACGGGGGTCATTCGCCCCACAGCCGGCCGCGTGCTGCTCAACGGTGAGGACGTCGCCGGGCTCCCCTCCAACCGCATCTCGCAGAAGGGCATCGCGCGCTCCTACCAGATCACCAACATCCTGCCCAATGCCACCACGCTGGAGAACGTGCGCATCGCCGCCCAATCGCGCCGGCACGGCTGGAGCATGCTCAGGCACCATGCCAATTTTCGCGATATTCTCGACAAGGCCGAAGCGGTCTTGCACGCGGTCGGGCTCGGGTCCAAGGCGGAAGAACTGGCGGCCAACCTCTCGCACGGCGATCAACGCAACCTGGAGATCGGCATCGCGCTGGCCACGCAACCCCAGGTCCTGTGCCTTGACGAACCGACCGCAGGAATGAGCGCGGCAGAGACCCATGAGACCATGGAGCTCGTGCGGCGCATCGCCAAGAACCTGACGATCCTCATCGTCGAGCACGACATGCAGGTGGTGATGGAGCTGGCAAGCCGCATTACCGTGCTGCACTACGGTGAGGTCCTCGCCGAGGGTGCGCCGGCAGAGATCCAAGACAACCCCAAGGTGCAGGAGGTTTATCTCAAGACATGAGCGCGCCGCCGACCCCCGCTGAGGCGCTCGTCGCCGTGGAGGACGTGCACACCTTCTACGGCAAGAGCCACGTCCTGCACGGCGTATCTTTGTGCGTGGGACGCGGCGAGGTGGTGGGACTGCTCGGCCGCAACGGTGTCGGCAAGAGCACCACGCTCAAAACGATTATGGGGCTTCTTGGCCCCAGTCGGGGCAAGGTGCTGTTCGAGGGACAGGCGATCACCGGTTTGCCCGCCCACAAGTTGGCCCGCATGGGGATCGCCTACGTCCCCGAGGACCGGCGCATCTTCAAGCTGCTCACCGTGATGGAGAACCTGCGCACCGGACTGGACCGGCGCGGTGTCACCGAAGCGCGCAAGCAAGAGCTGTTGGACAAGCTCTTTGCGTATTTTCCGCGCCTCGCCGAGCGGCGCAGTCAGGCGGGCGGCACGCTGTCGGGTGGCGAGCAGCAGATGCTGGCGATCGCCAGAGCCATGATGCTCGAACCCAAGATCATTCTGCTGGACGAGCCCACCGAAGGCCTCATGCCGCGCATGGTCTCGCAAATTAAGGAAATCGTCGAAGTGCTGCATCGCGACGGCGTCGCGATCCTGCTGGTGGAGCAGAACGTGCCGTTGACGCTTGAGGCCTGCCAGCGCGTCTACTTCATGGAAAAAGGCGTGGTGCGCCATCACGCGCTGGCATCCGAGCTCACGGTGGATGATGCCGTTGTCCACCAATACTTGGGGGTCTAGCCCATGTCAGCGATGGGGGACTGGATCGGGTTTGTTTGGGGTTGGCTCGCCACCCACGGCGACATCATCATCATCCAGACCGTCAACGGCATTGTCACCGGCATGATCCTGGCGCTCATTGCCTCGGGTCTCACGTTGATCTTCGGCATCATGGATGTCGTCAACTTTGCCCACGGCGAACTCTTCATGTTGGGCGCCTATGTCGGGGTCGTCGTGCTGTCGATCAGTGGGAGTTTTTGGTTGGCTCTCGTGCTGTCCACCCTGGTCGTGGCGCTGATCGGAGCGGCTCTGCAGATCACCACCTTGCGGCCACTCGTCGGCCGCGATCCGTTGAACACCATCCTCGCCACATTCGGCATTTCGCTCGTGTTGCAGAACTACGCGCTGTGGCAGTTCGGCCCTGTGCCGCGCAAGCTCGACGAGCCGATCACCGGACAGTTCGTCCTCTTTTATCTCGCCTACCCATGGTATCGGCTCCTGATCGCGCTGCTGTCGGGCGCGATCATCGGCGGCCTTTACCTCTTCCTCAAGCACGGCACCTACGGCATTTGGATCCGGGCAACCACGCAGGACAGGGTGATGGCGCAGGCCATGGGCATTCCCGTGCCGTGGGTCCATACCGGCGTATTCGCTATCGGTGCAGGAATGGCGGCCGCCAGCGGGGTGCTGTTCGGGCCCTTGATCGGCATCAACCACGCCATGGGGCTCGATTGGGTTCTCAAGGCCTTTATCGTCGTCGTGGTCGGCGGCATGGGCAACCTCGGCGGCTCGATCGCCGCCTCAATCTTCGTGTCGCTGCTTGAAGCCTATGCCGCCATCGTCGTCAGTCCGGCGCAGGCCGTCATCGTCTCCTTCGTCGTGCTGATCCTCACCCTGCTCTTCCGTCCCACCGGTTTGTTCGTGCCAACACCCAAATGAGCAAACGCTCCAACAAGAGCTTCTGGATCGCCTTCGGGATCGTATTGGCGGCGCTGATCATTGCGCCGCTGGTGTTGCCCGAATTCTGGCGCCGCTTTCTCACCGAAATCCTGATCTGGGGCCTTCTCGCCATGTCCTCCGATCTGCTGATCGGCTACACGGGCATGGTATCGTTCGGACATTCGGCCTTCTTCGGCCTCGGCATGTATGGGGCGGCGGCGGCCCTGCTCACGGTGAAGCCTGCCAACCTGTGGCTTGCAATCCTTTATGGGCTCTGCGGCTCCGCCGTGGTCGCAGGTTTCGTGGCCTTTTTCGCAACCCGCCTGCGCGACATCTACTTTGCCATCACGACCTTGATCTTCTCGCAGATATTCTACGTCGTCATCTTTACCTGGACGGAGGTGACAGGCGGCGAGAACGGCCTCAACTTCACGCGGCCACAGCTCGGCATTCCTGGCATTTATACCGTGACCTTCACCCCGGAGATCCTGCACTGGTTCGTGCTGGCAGTGGTGACGGCCTCCTATCTGATCTTGCGGCGCATCACCCATTCGCCGTTCGGCATGGTCCTGCAATCGATCCGCGAAAACGAGTCGCGCACGCGCGCCATCGGCTATCCCGTGGAGCGCTACAAGATCGTGGCGGTGATGCTTTCGGGCCTGTTCGCCGGGCTCGCCGGTGTGCTCTATGCCGTACAGAACCGCTTCGCCGCGCCCGACTTCGTCTACTTCGTCGTATCCGGCGAGGCTGTGATCTATAACGTCATGGGTGGCATCGGCACTCTCGTAGGGCCGATCCTCGGCGCCGGCTTCTTCCTCGGCTTGCGCGAAATCTCTTCGCGCATATTCGGAGACCAGTTTCCCTACCTTATTCCCGTGGGTGTGATTTTCATCGCCATGGTGATCTTCCTCCCTCAGGGCTTGCTGGGCTTCGCCAAGCGCTGGCTCAATCGCTAGGCCGCCTTTCGCCGTCCCGCTGCCGGCACCCATATCGGCCAGGACGGCCAGGGCACGCGTTGCCCGGAAAAGCCAGTGACAGGCGCGGGCAGAGCACCCAGTTGTCGCACTGATCCGGGAGCCCGTGCGCCAGCGCCGCATGAGGGCCTTGGGCAATTTCGACGCATTAATTCCGATGCAGGACCGGCTATGATGGTTGGGCCATCGCCCCATGTTGGGGCTGGGCCTTGGGGCCCTTGCTCGGCCATCGGGCAATTCTTGGCGTCCCATCGAGGGTTGCTCGCCCGTTCAGGGAGGGAGCAAGGTGTTGGAAGCGGCGCACACCGCAGGGTCGGGCTCGGAGGCTTGTCATGCGCATGGGCAATCTGTCAGCTGGCGTCGTGCTCGCGGCCCTGCTGCTGCTCAAGGCCTGGCCGGCACCGGCCCAGCAGCCGCTCAAGACCGCGGTCGATGGCACCTTCGCGCCCCATGCCATGCCGAAGCTCTCGGGTGGGATCGAGGGCTTCAACGTCGACCTTGCCAACGAGATCGGCAGGCGCCTCAAGCGCCCCGTCGAGATCGCGGCGACACAGTTTTCCGGCATCCTGCCGTCCCTGCAGGCGGGTACCATCGACTTTGTGGCGGCTCCCGTCACCGTCACCAAGGAGCGCGCCGAGAACTATCTCTTCACAGAGGGCTATCTCAACACCGACTACCAGTTCTTGACCAAAAAGGGTGAGCCCCCGATCACCGACCTCAAGCAACTCAAGGGCA
>JAMXLN010000224.1 GCA_024281145.1 Hyphomicrobiaceae bacterium
CGACGTTGTTGGGTCTCGCAAGTGCTCGACCCAACCTACCCCCACAGCTCCTTCGAGGCGATCCGCGCGCCTTCGGCGAGCGCCTCGAGCTTGGCCCACATGATCGACGGATGAACGCGCCGGTAGAACGGTCCTTGCGCGAAGCCGCAATCCGTTCCCGCCAGCACGTTCTCGCGGCCGACCAGCCGAGCCAGGCGTACGATGCGCTCGCTCACCAGTTCGGGATGCTCGACGATGTTGGTGGCATGGCTGATGACGCCGGGCACCAGCACGCGGCCGGGCGGCAGCTTGACGTCCCGCCACACTTTCCACTCGTGCTCGTGGCGCGGGTTGGCGCCTTCGATCACGTAGGCGCCGACGCGGATCCTGAGAACGAGGTCGACGATGTCCTTGAGCGGCACGTCAGTGGTGTGCGGCCCCGGCCAGCTTCCCCAGCACATGTGATAGCGCACCCGGTCCTCCGGAATGCCCTCCAGGGCGTAGTTGACCACGTCCACATAGTTCGAGACCCAGCGCCGGTAGTCCTCGAAGCTCGCGGGCGGTACCATGCGGTCGAAGGTGACGGCGGTGCGGGCGTCGTCGAGCTGCACCAGGAAGCCAGCCTCTACGATCATGCGGTACTCGGTGCGCATCGCCTCGGCGATCGCCTGCAGGCAGGCATCCTCGCTCGGATAGTACTCGTTCCTGCGGTCGGGGATGACGCTGGCGGGCGCCGCAACCGGCAGGAACGCCTCGGTCACGTTCACGCCGGCGAGCGCCGCCTTGAGGTTGTCGATGTCGCGCTGCAGCGCCGCCTGTCCGGTATAGGTGATGGGCCCGACACAGACGGCTTGCGACTGGGTCGCGGGCGCGTCCTTTGCATCGAGCTCGGCGTAGAATTCCGCGAACCGTGTGCGGTCGGCCCCGCGAGCGAACGGGTTGACGCCGCCCGCCAGCGGGCGGCGCTCAAAGCCGGAGAGCCGCTCCAGCGCGTACTGCGACCAGCTGATCGTCTTGCCGAACTCGCCGTCGTCGACCACGTCGATGCCGACGTCGGCCTGCCGGCGCACGATGTCGGCGACGCAACCCTTCAGGCACTTCGCGAACGCCGCCTCGTCCACCGGCTGACGCGCCTGCTGGGCGCGAAGAAATGCGACCAGCTCCGGCGGCCGGATCAGGCTGCCGACATGGCTGGTGAGGATGCGATCGGTGCTGCGTTTCATGGGAGGGCTCGGAGTGAGGATGTCGGAGTCGTGCTTTAGGCGGTCACAGTGGACGTGACAAGCCGCACATGTTTGGGCATCCGCCCATCCGAGTCTTTTTTTCGCAGCATCTGTCTGGCCTCCCTGCGAGCGGGCGGAAGGTGGGGTTGGACTGCCGAGTCAAGCCCGAGAGTGGCGCGGGTGGTCGCATTTGCCGGACTGAGGCGGGAGTTCAGCTTCTGTGAAGGGTTTCGGATGACGGCCCCATGTGAGGACGATGCCACGAGCACGGGGCCGTGGGCCGTCGTCCGAAAGCCTCCAGGGAAGGAACCCGCGGGAAGTTGGCTGGGGCGGTGCCGCGCGCTATGGCGATTTGGTCGTGCCAGTGCGGGCAGGCGATCGCCGTCTGTGCGCGATGACGTTGAGATTGAGGCCGCTGGATCGGACGACCGGGTTCAAAAGAGGGACAACGACGCTCTGTTGGAGTGATACCTGGAGCGTCATATACGATCCGGAACGCCTATCGAGCCAAGCGACCGCGTTGCCGGTCGATGACCAGCGCAAAACACGGGCGATGGTGTCAGAGGTCGGGTTCATTGTGTTGCCGATCATGAGGTGTCGATCCTGATTGCGAGAGGTGCGGTCGGCCGATGACGCGGCTGGCGGCCGGGCTCGAAGGTCTCGATGACGAACATGCGGCCGCCGCAGCAAGGGCAAGGGCGTGCGAGCGGCTGTGCAGGATCGGTCTCGCCTATCTGCTGAGCTTTTGCCGAAGCGTCGGCCGCTGGTGGGTCCAAGTTCAAGAACTCACGCACGTCCTTGATCGTTTCGGCGCGATTGCTGCCGGCGAACAGGCCATAGTGGCGGATGCGGTGAAAGCCCTTGGGCAGGACGTGGATGAGGAAGCGACGGATGAACTCGTCGGCATCGAGCGTCATCGTGGTGTATCGGCCTGGTCCCTCGATCCGGTAGTCCTTGACTTTGAAGGTCACCTGCCGCCCGTCGAAGGCGATCAGACGGCGGTTTGAGATGGCGACACGGTGGGTGTAGCGCGACAGATAAGCCAGTACGGCCTTGGGGCCAGCGAACGGGCGCTTGGAGTAGACGAACCAGCGCTTCTTTCTGAGCGGGGCAAGGAACGCCGCAAATGCCTTGGCGTCCGCCAGATGCGCATGGGGGCCGAAGAACTGCAGCTGACCCGCCGCGTGAGCCAACGTAAGCTTCTCCAGCATCAACCGCCGGAACAGCTTGGAGAGCACGCGCACGGGCAGCAGAAAGTTGGGCTTGCATGCGATCCAGCGGCTGCCGTCGTTGGCAATTCCTCCGCCCGGCACGATCATGTGGATGTGCGGATGGTGGGTCATCGCCGAACCCCAGGTGTGCAGCACCGCCGTGATGCCGATGCGGGCGCCGAGGTGCCTGGGGTCTGCCGCGATGGTGAGCATCGTCTCCGACGAAGCCTTGAACAGGAGGTCGTAGATCACGGCCTTGTTCTGGTAGGCGATGTCGCCGATCGCCGACGGCAGCGTGAAGACGACATGGAAGTAGGACACCGGGAGCAGTTCGTCCTCCCGCGCCGCCATCCATTCGCGCGCCGCCACGCCCTGACACTTGGGGCAGTGCCGGTTGCGGCAGCTGTTATAGGCGATCGCCGTGTGGGCGCAGTCCTCGCAGCGCGCGATGTGCCCGCCGAGGGCCGCCGTGCGGCAGCTCTCGATGGCGCTCATCACCTTGAGCTGGTCGAGGCTCACATGACCGCGGTTGGCATCACGCCATGCGGCCCCGTGGCCGCGGAAGATGTCCGCGACCTCCAGAGCTGGCCGGGCCATGTTGCGGCGGTTATGCCGGCGGTGCCTCCGTCCTCTTCGGCACCAGCGGCGTGAGCCGGTCCAGCGGGCTCATGACCTCGCGGATGATGTTTGTAGCGACCTGAGTGTAGCGCGCCGTGGTGTCGAGCTTCGCATGTCCCAACAACACTTGGATCACGCGAATATCGATGTTCTGCTCAAGCAGATGGGTAGCGAAGCTGTGCCGCAGCGTGTGCGGCGCCACCCATTTGGGCAATCCGGCCAACTCGGCGGTCATGTGGCAGACCC
>JAMXLN010000225.1 GCA_024281145.1 Hyphomicrobiaceae bacterium
CCAGCGGTGGCTAACTCTTTCACTGTCCGGCTGGCGGCAGCTGGCGAGCATGCGAGGCAACCATGTCCACGCAACCCGACGGCCCCCTCGCCTTGGCACAGGCGCTCATTCGCTGTCCCAGTGTGACGCCGGCGGAGGGCGGCGCGCTGACTTGGCTCGCCACCCAGCTGGAGCCGCTGGGATTCGTCTGTCATCGTCTAACCATGCGCGATGCCGACACGGCCGACGTTGACAACCTTTACGCACGGCTGGGTACCGGCTCGCCGCACCTCACCTTTGCGGGCCACACGGACGTGGTGCCGGTAGGCGATGGATCGGCGTGGACGCGGCCGCCCTTCGGCGGCGAGGTCGCTCAAGGCGTCCTGTACGGGCGCGGCGCGGTGGACATGAAGGGCGGCATTGCCTGCTTCCTCGCGGCCACGCTCGATTATCTCAAGAGCCGCGGCGGCCTGAAGCGCGGTTCGCTCTCATTGCTGATCACGGGCGATGAGGAATCGGTTGCCATCAATGGTACGCCCAAACTGCTGGCCTGGCTCAAGGGCCGCGGCGAGACGCTCGATGCCTGTCTTGTCGGCGAGCCCGCCAGCGACGCGGCGGTGGGCGATCAAATCAAGATCGGCCGGCGCGGCAGTGTCAACGCGCGCATCACCGTGCACGGCAAGCAGGGGCACTCGGCCTATGCCGAGCGCGCGGAAAATCCCATCCCCAAGCTTGCGCGCATTATCGATCGGCTCTCCACGACGCCACTGGACCACGGCACGCCCCATTTCCAGCCGTCGAGCCTTGAGGCCACCATCGTCTCGGTGCCCAATAGCGCCACCAACGTCATTCCGGACTCCGCGCGAGCCAACTTCAACATCCGCTACAACGACTTGCACTCCCGGCCCAGCATCGAAGCGTGGGTGGGCGAGCGCTGCGCGGAGGCGGCGCGCGAGGTGGGTGCCCGGTTTTCGCTCACCTTCGAGGGCACCGGCGACGTCTTTCTCACCAAGCCTGGGCCGCTGGTTGAGACCATGCGCGCCGCGATCGAGGGTGTCACGGGACGCGCTCCCACGCTGTCGACCAATGGCGGCACGTCCGACGCCCGGTTCATCAAGGACTTCTGTCCAGTCGTGGAGGTGGGGCTGCGCAATGCCACCGCCCACCAGGTCGATGAACACGTGCCCGTGGCCGATCTCGCCACGCTGACAGCGATCTACCGGCGCTTCATCGAGGCCTACTTTGCCCACTAGAAGATGCCCTGCCGGTGATCGCTGAGCGCGGTTTGCTCGGCGTTGGCGGGACGCTTGGGTGGCGCTCCCTAGGCGGGATGGCTATGCTCGCACGAGGTGGGCAGGCCTGCGGTGGGGCGCGCAGCTCACGGCTCGCAGCCCATGGTTCGCAGCTCACGGCTCGCAGCTCATGGGGGGTCACAACTCATGGGGCTCGCGACACCAAGCATTTGCGGGCCCGGCAGACTGGTCTTTCGGGCCCAAACGAGGAGACACGGGCGATGCGGCTGATGATGTTTGAGAAGGGCCGGGGTGCGGCCCTCGGACTGGTCGAGGGCAAGTCGGTGATCGACCTTGCCGCCGTTGAGGGGTCACTGCCCAAGGATCTCAAGTCTTTGATCGCCGCCGGACCAAGCGCGCTCATTGGCGTCAAGGCTGCCGCCGCCAAGGCACCAGAAGCGGCCAAGCTCGGCCTCGACAGGGTCCAGGCGGCGCTGCCCATCTGGCCTGCAGGCAAGATCATCTGCGTCGGCCTCAACTATGCCCTGCACGCCAAGGAGGGTGGGCACCCCATTCCGACCTATCCATCCTTCTTCCTGCGCGTGCCGACCTCGCTCGTGGCTGCAGGCGCACCGGTGATCCGGCCCAAATGTTCCGTTGAGCTCGATTACGAGTGCGAGCTTGCGATTGTCGTCGGCAAGAGTGGCCGACATGTCCCTGAGAACAAGGCGCTGGAGCACGTATTCGGCTACACGCTCTTCAACGATGTGTCCGTGCGCAACTTCCAGCGCAAGACCTCGCAGTGGACCCCCGGCAAGAACTTCGACGGCACCGGTCCATTGGGACCGTGGGTGGTGACCGCCGACGCACTGCCGCCGGGCGCCTCCGGTCTCAGGATCATGACGCGTGTCAACGGCGAGACCATGCAGGATTCCAACACCGCCGACATGATTTTTTCCACGGCCAAGACCATCGCTTTCTTGACCGAATTCATGACGCTGGAGCCCGGTGATGTCATCGCAACGGGCACGCCCTCGGGCGTGGCGCATGCGCGCAAACCACCGGCGTGGATGAAGGGAGGAGACAAGGTAGAAGTCGAAGTCGATGGGATTGGCGTGCTTGCCAATCCCATCGTCGACGAGTAGTGGGCGCTCGGTTCGGCTAGGCAAATTTCACATGGATTTTTATACGGACGCTGCCATGGAAGCCTTTTGGCAGCTCACCGGCGATGGCCGCGCTGATTGCGCTCCACCTCCTGCCACCACTCGCGGCTGCCAAAGGGCAGCGCGTCGTTGTCAAAGCGAACCGGTGGGACAAGGGAACGCTCTCTGACGATTTCGGTCAATGCCGGACGTGCCGCCCTTGTGACCTCCCCGACGAGCTCTGCCACGTCGGTGTCGGCGCAAGCTGGTAGCGAGGCGGCCAAGAGTGCTGCTGCGCCCAGCGCTGTCATGATCATCTTCATCGTTTGTCTCCATCGCGTCTTGGGTTTGGCGTCGTGGGCCTTGGCCACAACGCCATCCATCGCGATCATAAAACTGGCTCGCGCGCTCGCGATGTGCCCCGCGGAACTTTGGGGGGATCGTCATGCTCACGGTGAAAGCGGGGCGAGCTCCGGCATCACGTGTTGCGTGAACAGTTCGAGCGAGCGCTGCGACTCGGCGGGTGTCATATCGCCGAAGGCGAAGCGGCAGACGAGATAGTTGACGCGCGCTTGCGCGATTTGCTGCGCGAGCACGTCGCGCACCGTGGCGGCCTTGCCTGCGACGCCGAAACCTTCACGCTGCACCTCGTCGAAATTGTTCGGATAGAATGCGTTGATGGGCTTGGTGCCATGCTTGTTCCAGAGCTGCATGAAGCTTTGATGCCAGCGTTGGTGCGCCCGGCGAGCGATGCGCAGGGCATCGCTGTCGCTGTCAGCGACGACGATGGTGCGCGTCATTCCCATGCGTGGCAGGGCGCGCGCGTCTTGGCCGGCCTCCGCCCAGGCGCGGCGATAGCCCTCGGTCACTTGGCCCACCAGCGCCGGTGGGCCGTTGCAGACGATGTTGACAGAATTGGCTACCACCCACGGCAGGCCTTCCGGCCGCGCTAGGCCGTACCAGAGCGGCGGGTGGGGCCGTTGCACCGGCTCAAGCTCGATTGGGACGTCGCGGAACGTGTAGTGCGCGCCGGTGAAGCTCAGCGTCCGGTTGGTGAGCGCCTTCAAGATGACCTGCAGCGCCTCGATGTACATAGCCTGCGCCTTGCTGGGGTCGACGCCATAGTAGGCAACCTCGTGCGGCGAAACTCCGCGGCCAACGCCCAGCTCGAATCTGCCGCCGCTCAGGTGGTCGAGCATGCAGATCTCCTCGGCGACGCGCAGCGGGTGATGCAGCGCCAGCGTGTAGACGAGCGGCCCAAAGCGCAGCCGTTGCGTGCGCTGCGCCACGGCGGCGAGAAACACGCTTGGGGAGGGCGCAAGCCCGAGCGGCGTGGCATGATGCTCGGCCAAGTGATAGCGGTGAATGCCCAGCCGGTCGTAGGCTTCGATCAGTTTCAGGCGGCTCTCGTAATGCTCCCCCAGAGGCGCGGTGGAGAGATCGAGATGGTCAAAGACGCCGAACTCCATGGGCATGGTCCTCGCGGTTTTGCTTCGCACTCCAGCAAGGCCGCCATCAAAGGGTGCCGCTCAGCGCGTTGGCGTAGAGTTGGCGGCAGGTCGCCTCATCGAGCGGCAGGGGATTGCCGCCGGCGGTCGGGTCCTTCACGGCCATGCGGCTCATCTGTCCGAACTGCGCTTCCTCCACGTTGAGTGCGGCCAGCGTGTGGGGAATGCCGATCTCGGCGCGCAGCTCAAGAATCCACGCGAGGAACGCACGGAAGGTTGGCGTGAGCCCCAAATAGGCGGCGAGGCGCGCGATCCTGTCCTCGATGGCCGGTCGGTTGAAGGCGAGGACGTAGGGCATGAACACCGCATTGGTGAGCCCGTGGTGCGTGTCGTAGAGCGCGCCCACCGGATGCGAGAGCGCGTGGATGGCGCCCAGCGCCTTCTGGAACGCCGTGGCGCCCATGGCGGCCGCAGACATCATATGGGCGCGTGCTTCAAGATCGCTGCCCTCGTTACAAGCACGCACCAAACTTTCTTTGACAAGGCGCATGCCCTCCACGGCGATGCCGTCGGCGAGGGGATGATAGGATGGACCGCAATAGGCTTCGAGGCAGTGGGCGAGCGCGTCCATGCCGGTGCCGGCCGTGATCGCCGCCGGCATGCCAACGGTCAGCTCCGGGTCGCAGATGGCAATCGTGGGCATCATCTTGGGATGGAAGATCACCTTCTTGGTATGCGAGACCTCCTCGGTGATGACGCCGGCGCGTCCGACCTCGGAACCTGTCCCCGCCGTGGTGGGCACCGCAATGATCGGGAGGATGCCCTCCGGCTGGGCTCTCCTCCACCAGTCGCCCACGTCCTCGAAATCCCACATCGGCCGCGTTTGTCCGGCCATGAAGGCGATGACCTTGCCAGCGTCGAGCGCCGAGCCGCCACCCATGGCGATCACCCCGTCGTGGCCACCCTCCTTCAGCATCTTGAGGCCGGCTTCGACATTGGCCGCGACGGGATTGGGCTTCACGTTTGCGAACACAGCCGCGGCAACGCCCTGGCCGGCCAGCACCTTAAGCGCCCGCTCGACGGGGGGAAGCTGCGCCAGGCGGGGATCGGTCACGAGCAGCGGCTGGGTGATGCCGGCCGCCTTGACGGCCGCACCGAGTTCAGCGATGCGCCCTGCCCCGAAGCGCACCGAGGTGGGATAATTCCAGTTGCCGACGAGCGTCATGGGCCTTCCTCAATACCGCTCGAAGCCGCGCATCAGCTCCCAATCGGTGATGCGGCGGTCGTATTCGAACTGTTCCCATTTGGCCGTGTGGACGTAATGTTCGATCACAGCATCGCCGAACGCTTCGCGCAGCCAGCGCGCACCGGCGAGGCAGGCGATAGCCTCGCGCAGGGTCTTGGGCACCTCGGGCAGCATCTTGCCCCCGTAGGCGTCGCCTGCGAACGGCGGCGCTAGCTCCAACTTCTCCTCGATGCCCCTGAGGCCCGCCGCGATCAGGGCTGCAAAGGCCAGGTAGGGGTTGAGGTCGGCGCCGCCGATGCGACACTCGATACGAATGGCTTTGTTCATTTCGCCGCACAGGCGGAAGCCGGCGGTGCGGTTGTCGCGGCTCCATACCGCTTTGGTGGGGGCGAACGTTCCGACTTGAAAGCGCTTGTAGGAGTTGATGTAGGGCGCCAAGAAATAGGTGATGTCGCGAGCGTAGGTGAGCTGACCGGCGACAAACGCGCGCATCAGAGGCGACATGCCGTGCGGGGCCCTGGGGTCGTGGAACAGCGGCTTGCTGCCCATCTCGTCCCAGAGCGACATGTGTATGTGCGAGGAGGAGCCTGCGAGATCGTAGCGCCACTTGGCCATGAAGGTGACCGCCTTGCCGTGCGCATGGGCGATCTCTTTGATGGCGTTTTTGAGGATCGCGTGCCGGTCCGCCATCTCCAACGCATCGGCGTAGCGCACGTTGATCTCTTCCTGCCCGGGGCCCCACTCGCCCTTGGAGTTTTCGACGGCAATGCCCGCACCCTGCAGGCCGCGGCGGATGGCGCGCATGACGCCCTCCTCCTTCGTGGTCTGCAGAATGTGGTAGTCCTCGATGTAGGTGCCCGCCGTCTCCAGGCCAACATAGCGCTTTGCCGCCGCCGACTTGTACGTCTCGTCGAACAGGTAGAATTCGAGCTCGGAGGCGCAGAACGCCCGCATCTTCTGCGCTGCGAGCCGAGCGGCTTGACGCTTGAGCATGGCGCGGGGCGAGTGCGCCACCTCATGGTGGTGATGGTCGAGCACATCGGCCAACACCAGCGCGGTGCCTTCGAGCCAGGGCGTCCTGCGCAAGCTCGCCAAGTCAGGTTTCAAGACGAAGTCGCCATAGCCCTTGTCCCAGCTCGCGGCCGCATAGCCCGGCACCGGCTCCATGTCGATGTCGTTGGCAAGCAGATAGTCGCAGGCGTGCGTTTCAGCGTGCGCGCCATCGACGAAATAGCCGGCCTCGAAGCGCTTACCGACCAGTCGACCTTGCATGTCGACCATCACCACAAGCACGGTGTCGATGGTGCCGGCCTGCACCGCCTTGTTGAGCTCCTCGAAGCCGAGATTGCCAGCCATGGCGCTTTCCCCCGCGCTCGTCTTAAGATCCGCTCCGAGACGGCAGCGTATATCGTGCCATGCGCCGTGGCATCTGGCGATGGCCGTTGCTGTTTGCCGCACAGGCGCGGGATCAAACGAGGGTGAGGATGCTCAAACTCAAGCCCAACTGTGAGTGCTGTGACAAGGACCTGCCGCCGCACGCGGGCGATGCCATGATATGCACGTTCGAGTGCACCTTTTGCGCCGACTGCGTGCGCAATCGCCTGCCCGACGGGCGCTGCCCAAACTGCGGCGGTGAGCTGGTGCGCCGACCGGTGCGGCCGGCGGCCATGCTGGTAAACTATCCAGCCTCGACCGAGCGCGTCTTGAAGCGGCACACGGGCTGCTGACAAAGGCCCGGCGGATCTTTCCGGCCGACGCGGCCATGGGCATTCTAGAGCGGCTTGCCCTGGCCGCGGTAGAGCTTGGCATGCCGCTTCTTGCGCCTGCTCCTGAAGCGTGTGAGCGGCGAATGGCCGATGTCGGTCTTCTTTTGGCGCTTGATCTTGTTGCCAACGCGGATGACGGACTTCATTGGATCGCTCCCGGCGCACGAGATCTCATGCCACCTCAACGAGGCCGGGTCGGCTCCGTTCCGCGCGTCCGGGGGCGCCGCGTGGTTCGCGCTACTGGGCGGCGATCACCAGGATCTCCACGAGGTCTTTGTCCTCCAAAGTCACCCCGATGCAGGCGCGCTGCGGCGGATTGGCCCTGTCCACCCATTCGTCCCAGGCGCGGTTCATGTCCGGCTTGCGGCTCATATCGGCGATGTAGACCGTGGCCCGCAGGATCCGCGACTTGTGCGAGCCCGCCTCCGCCAGCGTGCGGTCGATGGCGGAAAGTGCATCGCGCGTTTGCTCATAGAGCGAGGGCGACTTCGTCGGCGCGGTGTGCACCGCGTAGACGAGGCCGGCGTGAGCCACGGCACGGCTGCGGGTCGCCACGGTGCCGGAATAGCGCTTGATCATTGCTCTTTCTCCTCTCGCTTCAGATGCGGCCGGCTACGACAGCGTGGCAGGCTGCGGCGCGGCCGTTGCCGTCCTTTGTCATCAGCGCTGGCACGTCCACCCGACACGGCTCGAAGGCCCAGGGACAGCGCGGGTGAAAGGCGCACCCCGGTGGCGGCGCAATCGGGTTGGGGATCTCGCCCTCGATGGGCCTTCGCGGCCGTCCGGTCATGCCGAGGTCGGGTAGCGCGTCGAGCAAGAGGCGCGTGTAGGGGTGGCGCGGGGCGGCGAAGAGCTCGGCCGCGGGCGCCATTTCCACGATGCGACCCAAATACATGACGCCGATGCGCGTCGCCATATGCCGCACCACCGCCAAGTTGTGGCTGATGAAGAGGTAGGAGAGCCCGAGCCGATCCTGCAGGTCGCGCATCAGGTTTAAGATCTGCGCCTGGACCGATACATCGAGCGCGCTGGTGGGCTCGTCGCACACCAGGAACTCTGGGTTCGACGACAGCGCACGGGCGATGCAGATGCGTTGGCGCTGGCCGCCCGAAAATTCGTGTGGGTATTTGGCGCCGTCCGCCGGGTCGAGGCCGACAAGCGTCAAGAGCTCGCCCACGCGGTGGCGGATCTGTGCGCCGTCCTTGGCGAGGCCGAACGCCTTGATGGGGTCGGCGACGATGCGATCGACCCGCCAGCGCGGGTTGAGGCTGGCGAACGGGTCCTGGAAGATCATCTGCAGCCGCCGGCGCAGCTTCTGGCGCTCGCTGGCGCCGGCCGGAGCCCACATATCGATGCCGTCGATGGTTACGCTGCCGGCCGTGGGAGTGAGCAGCCCAACGGTCATGCGCGCCACCGTCGACTTGCCCGATCCCGATTCGCCCACAAGCGCCACGGTCTCGCGTCGGCCGACCGAGAAGGAAACGTTGGTGACCGCCTTCAGATAGGCCTTCGGCTCGCGCTCGATCAGGCGGCTGAGCCACGGCTTGGACACATCAAACACGCGGGTGAGGCTCTTGGCCTCCACGAGGGCCGCGCGCGTCATAGAGGCGCCCTTGCCGAGGCCGCATTCGGGGCTGCCCCTTCCCCCACGAGCCAGCACGCCGCCTGCGATGGTCCCACCGGCATCGCCTCGGGGCGCTCCGCGCGGCAGCGTTCGAAGGCCAGCGCGCACCGGGGATGGAAGGCGCAGCCCTTCGGGATGGCATCGAGGCGCGGCATGGCGCCCGGGATTTGCACCAGTCGCTCAGCCTGCGGGCCCAGCGCCGGGCCCAGCGTGGGAATGGCGCCCATCAAGCCCTTGGTATAGGGGTGATGGGGGTGCTGCACCACGTCGCGCACGGGGCCGATCTCGGCGATGCGGCCGGCATACATGACCGCCACCCGGTCGGCCGTCTCGGCAATCACGCCCATATCGTGCGTGATCAGCATCACGGCGGTGCCCCGTTCCCGGCAGAGCCGTTTGAGAAGCTGGATGATCTGCGCCTGGATCGACACATCAAGGGCCGTGGTTGGCTCATCGGCGATCAGCAGATCGGGCTCAGCGCACAACGCCAGCGCCAGCACGACGCGCTGGCGCATGCCCCCGGAGAACTCGTGGGGATAGCTGTCGATGCGGGCGCGCGCTCCCTGGATCCCGGCCTCCTGCAAGAGCGCGATGGCCCGCTCGCGCGCCTTGCCCTCGCTGACGCGCGCATGCGTGCGGATGGTCTCGACGATCTGGTCGCCCACGCGGTAGAGCGGATTGAGACTGGTGAGCGGGTCTTGGAACACCATGCCGATGCGCTTGCCCCGCATCTTGCGTGCCTCTTCGGGCGGCAGGTCGTCGATGCGCTGGTCTCGAAGGCGCACTTCCCCGCCGACGATGCGCCCGGGCGGCTCGAGCAGCCCGATGATGGCGGCCCCCGTCAGGGATTTGCCAGCACCCGATTCGCCCACCACGCCCAGCACCTCTCCGGGGGCGATGTCGAACGACACACCGTCGACCGCAATGAGCGTGCGGCGCCGCGTCGGAAAGGCAACGCGCAGGTCGCGGACGGAGAGGACGGGCGCGCTCACGGGCCTATTTCGCTGCGATGAATTTCATGTGCACCTGGTTATCCGGCGACACGGGAATATCGAGGTCGCTCTTCATGGCGTAGGCCAGTTGCTGGTGGTGCAGGGCGAGATAGATGGTCTCCTCGCTCAGAACCTTCCAGATTTCGGCGATCGCCGCGTTGCGTTTGGCCACGTCGATCTCGGCTGCCAGGTTCTCGATCTTGCTGTCCAGTGCGGCATTGGAGTAGCGCGTGCCATTAAAACCTCCCTCCCTGCCCGAGCGCGTGTGGTAGAGGAACGAAAAGATGTAATGGGAGTCATAGGTTGGCACGCCCCAGCCCAGCAGATAGAACTCGGTCTCCGGCGGGTCTTTTTGGATGAGCGTGAAGTGCGGCCCTTTCGGCTGGGCCACCAGATGCACCTTGACCCCGATCTTGGCCAACATGGCCGTCACCGCCTGACAGATGCCCTCGTCATTGACATAGCGGTCGTTCGGGCAGTTGAGCGTGATCTGGAACCCGTCGGCAAAGCCCGCCTGTTGCAGGAGTGCCTTGGCTTGCTCCAGATCGACCTTGGGCAGCCGATCGAGCTCCTTGGTATAGCCGTTGACAAACGGAGGCGCGATCACACCGGCGGGGATCGACTGGCCGCGCATGACCACGCGTTTGATGGCTTCACGGTCGATCGCCATGTTGAGCGCCTGCCTTACCCGTTTGTCGGCGAAAGGGTTCCTGCCCTTCACGTTCGAACTCTTGAGCTCGGGCGAGGCGACATCCAGACCTAAGAAGATGGTGCGGTTTTCGGGGCCGAAGTTGACCTTGATGCCGGGCGTCTTCTCCAGACGCTCGATGTCCTGCACGGGCACATCCTGGACGAAGTCGATCTCGCCCGACAGCAACGCGGCGATGCGCGTGGCATCCGACTTGATGGTGAGGTAGGTGATCTCGGACACTGCAAGGGGAAACTCGCCCTTGCCCCAATAGTCTTCGTTGCGGCGCAGGAGCGTGCGCACGTCCTGCTCGCGCGAGACGAGCACGTAGGGGCCGGTGCCGTTGGCGTTGCGGACGGCGAAGTTGTCCTTCTTGTCCTTGTAGTTCTGTACGGTGACCGTGTTGTTGGATTCCGACCACTTCTTGCTCATCATGTAGAGGTTCGTCAGGTAGTTCGGGACCAACGCATTGGGACCCTTGGTCTTGATGTGCACCGTGTAGTCGTCGATCTTGCTCACGTTCTCGATGAACGTGAGCAGGCCTTTCATGTCGGAATTGGGCTGCAGCGCGCGCTCGAGCGAGAAGGTGACGTCATCGGCGTTGAACGCGCTGCCGTCATGAAACTTAACGCCCTGGCGCAGCTTGAATTCCCACACGGTCGGATCCTCGGTCGCCCTCCAAGAAAGCGCCAGCGTGGGGAGGAGACGGCCGGTGCGGTCGCGCAGGATGAGCGGCTCATAGATCAGGTGCAAGACGTTGTGGGTGGGGCCCTCGTTCTGCGCGTGTGGATCGAGGGTGAGGGCGTCCCCGGAGCGGGCCCACTTGACCGCGCGCGCGTCGGCGGTGCTGCTGGCCAAGGCAAGGACGAGAACTGCGGCCGCCGCCTTGAGGAGGCTCTTTATCGTCATGAGGGATCTCCGTCCTGCCCAATCCAAAGATCGCACGTGCTTCAAGTTTCCCGCCGGAAGGCCAAACCTACCTCAGCTTTGGATTGAGCGCATCGCGCAGCCAGTCACCGAGGAGATTTACTGCCAACGCCAGCAGAGCCAGCGTGAGCCCCGGAAACGCCACCATCCACCAGGAGCCGGAGAACAGGTATTTGTTGCCGACCTGGATCATGGTGCCGAGCGAGGGCTCGGTCGGCGGCAGACCAACGCCGAGGAACGACAAGGTCGCCTCCGTGATGATGGCAAGTGCCAGGTTGATGGTGGCGATCACGAGCACCGGGCCCAGCACGTTGGGCAGGATGTGCTGAAACATGATCTTGAGCGGCCCGATGCCGATCAGCCGAGCCGCCTCGACGTATTCCTTGTTGCGCTCCACCAAGGTCACGCCGCGCACGGTGCGCGCGTACTGCACCCAGAACGAGAGGCCGATGGCGAGCACCAGGATCGAGAACTTGCCGCCCTCGACCGTGTGATGCCTCAGGATGGCCAACGCCACGCCATCGATGAGCAGGGCGGTCAGGATGGCAGGAAACGTTAGCTGCACGTCGGCGATCCGCATGATGACCGTATCCACACGCCCGCCCACGTAACCGGCCCACAGCCCGAGCGACAGCCCAAGCGCGCTCGCAAGCAGCACCGAGCAGAAGCCGATCGCAAGCGAGGAGCGGGTGCCGTAGAGGATGGTGGAAAGGATGTCTCGGCCCTGATCGTCGGTGCCCAACAGGTAGTTTGGATCGCCACCCTTCTCCCAGGCCGGCGGCGTGTTGGCGTCGAGCAGGCTCAGTGACTTGAGGTCGTAGGGGTCATGGGGAGCAATCACCGGCGCCAAGACGGCGGCGCCAACGATCGCCACCGAGACCAGCGCTGCCAGCACGACGAGCCTGGAGCGCAGGAAGCTATGCAGGAGATCGCTGTCGAGGAACGCTGCGAAGCGGCTGCGTGGAGCGCTTGCAACGGCGCCGGTGCGCGGAGCGGCGCTGGCGGGGACGGTGCTGTCGGCTGCGTTCCTCATCGGTGTTTCACGTGGGTCGGCCCAGGATGCGGATGCGCGGATCGACCCGCACATACACGAGGTCAACGACAAAGTTGATGAACACGAACAGGAACGCCACCAGCATGAGATAGGCTGCCATCACGGGAATGTCGGCGTTCTGCACGGCTTGGATGAACATCAGCCCCATGCCGGGCCACTGGAACACGGTCTCGGTAATGATGGCAAACGCGATCACGGCACCGAGCTGGAGGCCGATCACGGTGATCACGGGCACCAGCGTGTTTTTCAGCGCATGGCCGAAGTTGATGGCGCGCTCCGGCAGGCCGCGCGCGCGGGCGAACTTTATGTAATCGGTGCGCAACACTTCGAGCATTTCGGAGCGCACGAGCCGGGTCACCAGCGTCATCTGGAAGAGGCCCAGCGTGATCGCCGGCATGATCAGGGCCTTGAGACCTGAGGCGGTCAAGAGCCCGGTGCGCCAAAAGCCGATCTTGACCACCTCGCCACGGCCGAACGAGGGCAGTACGCCGAGCCAGACGGAGAAGATGTAAATGAGCAGGATGCCGATCAAAAACGTCGGCAGCGACACACCAATGAGCGAGACGGTGAGGAAGACCTTCGACAGCAAGCTGTCGCGATGAATGCCGGTGTACACCCCCATGGGGATGCCGAGCGCGACCGCGAAAATGGCGGCTGCGAATGCCAGCTCCAGTGTGGCCGGTAAGCGCTCGGCGATGATCGCGGTTACCGGCTGTTTCATTTGGTAGGAAACGCCGAAATCGAAGCGCGCGGCGTTGCCCAGGAAACGGGCGAACTGCACGGGGATCGGATCATTGAGCCCCAGCTCCTCGCGCAGTCTCAGTCGGTCTTCAATCGAGGTATCCTGGCCCACGATCTGGT
Source organism: Hyphomicrobiaceae bacterium (assembly GCA_024281145.1). Taxonomy (GTDB): domain Bacteria; phylum Pseudomonadota; class Alphaproteobacteria; order Rhizobiales; family Hyphomicrobiaceae; genus AWTP1-13. The sequence goes on from JAMXLN010000225.1 coordinate 12,960, forward strand.
TGATGGGATCGCCTACGAAGCGAAACACGATGAAGGCGATGAGGGCCACCGTCACCATGACGAGGGCCGCCTCGAAGAGCCGGCGGATGGCGAATGCGAGCATCGTCAGTTCGCAGCTATCCAGTAGCGCAAGGCCGCGGACCTTCCGCGGCCGTTGCGTTCTCGCCTATTCCATCTTC
>JAMXLN010000226.1 GCA_024281145.1 Hyphomicrobiaceae bacterium
CGGCGCTTGCCTTCGCCGCGCCAGCGTATTAACGGCATCGGCCCGGTCGTATCAGCCATGCATCCGAGGGTGGGGAATTGCGGCACTGCACAATAAAATTTGTGGGCTATACCCAGCATCTCGGGCACGGAGGCCGGGCGCTCCCCAAGGGCGGCTGCCACAGAGGGCCTCTTTGTTTGCGGGTCGAGAAAACAACTCTGGAACCGTTGAGGAAGTTGGGATAACGCATCCCGTCGTGGGGGCAAGAGCAGCCGGGAATGGCAAGGATTGGGCGGGATGCAAGCGGGTGAATTGGCAGCACGAAGCCGGGGCCGCACGGCCCCGACCGACATTTCCAACCCGAGCTACTTTCACAAGGTCGTCGATTGCCAGTGGGCCTGTCCCACGCATACCCCCGTCCCCGAATACATCCGCCTCATCGCCCAAGGCCGCTACGCCGCTGCCTACATGCTGAACTGGGAGAGCAACGTCTTTCCCGGCATTTTGGGACGTGTCTGCGATCGACCCTGCGAGCCTGCGTGCCGCCGCGGCCGGGTCGAGGAGAAGCCCGTCGCCATCTGCCGCCTCAAGCGCGTCGCCGCCGATTACAAGGGCGAAATCGACGCCTTCATGCCCGACATTCCGAGCGCGAAGAACGGCAAACGAATTGCGCTCGTCGGTGCCGGACCCGCCTCCCTCACCGTGGCCCGCGATCTCATGCCCCTCGGCTATAGCTGCGTGCTCTTTGAGAAGGACGCCAAGGGTGGCGGGCTCATGCGCACGAACATTCCATCTTTCCGCCTGCCCGCCACGGTGCTCGATGAAGAGATCGATCGCATTTTGGCCTTTGGTGTTGAACCGCGCTTCGGCCATGAGATCAAAAGCCTGGAGGCGCTGCTGCAGGAAGGCTTTGATGCGGTGTTCATCGGCACCGGCGCGCCCAAGGGCAAGGACCTCAACGTTCCCGGCCGCACGCAAGCCAGGGCCAACGTCCATATCGGCATCGATTGGCTGACGTCCGTTGCCTTCGAACATGTGCACACCATTGGACGGCGGGTCGTCATCATCGGCGGCGGCAACACGGCGATGGATTGCTGCCGCACCGCGCTCCGCCTCGGCGGCATGGACGTCAGGGTGACTGTCCGCTCGCCGCGGCGGGTGATGAAGGCATCGCCGTGGGAGATTGAGGATGCCGAGCACGAGGGCATCCCTATCTTCGACAATCACTCCCCCAAGGAGTTTCTGCTCGACAAGGGACGGCTCGCCGGCGTGCGCTTCCAGAAGATGAGGGAGGTCGGCGTCGATCGGAGCGGGCGGCCCAAACTCGAGCCCACCGGCGAGGAAGTCGTATTCGAATGCGACGATGTGTTGATGGCGATCGGCCAGGAGAACAGCTTCCCCTGGATCGAGCGCAACATCGGCATCGAGTTTGACGAATGGCACATGCCAAAGGTCGACAACACGACCATGATGTCGACGCGAGCCGGCGTATTCTTCGGAGGGGACGCGGCCTGGGGGCCTGAGAACATCATCTGGGCAGTCGCTCACGGTCACCAAGCCGCGCTCTCGATCGATCTCATGTGCCACGGTAAGGATCTGGCCAACGAGCGACCCAAGTCCTCTTCTTCGCGCTTCAGCCAGAAAATGGGCATCCACGAGTGGTCCTATAAGAACGACTACGCGCCCCTCAATCGGGTGGCCATGCCGCACGCCGACAAAGCTCAGTCATTGCGCAATCTGAAGGTCGAGGTCGAACTGGGCTACGACGACAAACTGGCCTTCAAGGAGGCCGAGCGCTGTCTCAATTGCGACGTCCAGACGGTGTTCTCCGCACCGCTGTGCATCGAGTGCGATGCCTGCATGGATATCTGCCCTGTCGATTGCATCAACTTCATCGACAATGAGGATGAGCCGGCGCTGCGCGAGCACCTGCGGGTGCCTGCCCACAACAAGACGCAGGACCTCTACGTTTCGACGCCGCTCAAGACTGGCCGCATCATGGCCAAGGACGAGGACGTGTGCCTACACTGCGGGTTGTGTGCGGAGCGCTGTCCGACGGGCGCCTGGGACATGCAGAAATTCATGTATGTGGAGGCGCAGGCTGCACAGGCTTGTCTAACGCATCACAATGCCTACCTGCGCTGAAGGGGAAAGAGATGGGGTCAAACGGAGCGCCGTTGCGCTCTTCGGCCAAAGCGGGTGCGGCGCCGCGGCGGCTCGCCCCGTCCCAGAAGAGGCCATTCGCTAGATGAGCGGCATCAACGACTTCGTGGTGAAATTCGCCACCGTCAATGGCTCGGGCTCCGCTTCCGCCAACGGCATCTTCGCCAAGACGCTGTTCCGCATGGGCATCCCCGTCAGTCCCAAAAACATCTTTCCTTCCAACATCCAGGGCCTTCCGACCTGGTACGAAGTGCGGGTGTCAGAGGCAGGCTATCTTGGCCGGCGCGAGGGTATCGACCTGATGGTCGCCATGAACCCGCAGACCTTCAAGGAGGATCTGGCCGAGGTGGTGCCGGGCGGTTGGCTGCTCTACGATTCGACGCTGCCGCGCGTGTGGCCACGTGAGGACGTCACCATTATCGGCGTGCCCATCGCCGAGATGTGCGCTGCCAAATGGCAGGACACACGCCAGCGCCAGCTCTTCAAGAACATGGTCTATGTCGGCGCCCTCACCGCTCTCCTCGACATGGACGTGGAGGTTCTCAAGAGCGCAGTCGTCGACCAACTCAAAGGCAAAGAAAAGCTGGTGGCGGCGAACATGGAGGCCGTCGCGCTCGGGCGCGAATACGCTTGCAAAAACTTCGACTGCCCGCTGCCCATCCGTGTGCGCCACGCGGACGGCGCCAAGGGCAAAATCCTGGTCTCGGGCAACGATGCGGCGGGTCTTGGTGCCATCTACGCCGGCGCCACGGTGTGCGCCTGGTACCCCATCACGCCCTCCACGTCGCTCGCCGAAGCTTTTGAGCGCCACGCCAAGCGTCTGCGCATCACCAAAGAGGGTCGACGGCTCTTTGGTATCGTGCAGGCCGAAGACGAGCTTGCCGCCATCGGCGTCGCCATCGGCGGCGGTTGGAACGGCGCACGCGCCTTCACCGCTACCTCCGGTCCCGGCATCTCGCTGATGAGCGAATTCCTGGGCCTTGCCTATTTCGCAGAAGTGCCCGTGGTCTTATTCAACATTCAGCGCGGTGGTCCCTCCACCGGCATGCCAACGCGCACGCAGCAGTCGGACATCATCTCCTGCGCCTACGCTTCGCACGGCGACACCAAGCACGTGCTGCTGTTTCCTGCCAATCCGACGGAATGCTTCGCCATGGGCGCTGAGGCCTTCGACCTCGCCGAACGCCTCCAGACCCCGGTGATCGTCATGTCCGACCTCGACATCGGCATGAACGAGTGGGTGACCGATCCGTTCGCTTGGAACGAAGCCCACGTGCACGACCGCGGCAAGGTGTTGAGCGCCGAGCAGCTCGAAAAGTTCAAGGAACTCAAGGGCAAGGATTGGGGCCGCTATCAGGACGTGGACGCGGATGCGATACCCTATCGCACGCTGCCCGGGACGCATCCGACCAAGGGTGCGTTCTTCACGCGCGGCACCTCGCACGACGAGAATGCTCGCTATACCGAGGATGGCCGCGCGCACGCCCGAGTTCTCGATCGCATTCGCCGTAAGTTCGATACCGCGCAAACCCTCGTGCCCAAGCCGGAGGTTGCCATCAAGGACACGAGCGGCAAAACCGGCCTCATCTATTTTGGCGCCACCACGCCTGCCGTGCGCGAGGCCCTTGACCTCCTCGAGCGTGAGGGTGTGAAGGTGAACGCGTTGCGCATCAAGGCCTTCCCGTTCACGCGCGATGTGGTCGCGTTCTGCGCCATGCACGAGCGGGTGTTCGTGGTTGAGCAGAACCGAGACGCGCAAATGCGATCGCTCCTGATGACCGAGGCCGAAATTCCCGGCGCCAAGCTGATCCCGGCGCTCAACTATGATGGCATGCCGCTGACCGCGGCCTTCGTGTACGGCGCCGTCTTGCAGCGCCTGCAACCGGCCAAGGCCGCCGCGGAGTAACGTCGAGGCACGAGATGAGCTACATCGCCAAGCCTTCCGCCCACCACCCGGCGCTTCCCAAGAACGCGCTAGGCCTGACGCACCGCGACTACGAAGGCACCATGTCGACCCTATGCGCGGGCTGTGGGCACGACTCGATCACGGCCGCGCTCATTGAAGCCTGCTTCGAAATGGACCTGCCGGCCCACCGCATCGCCAAGGTGTCGGGGATCGGCTGCTCGTCGAAGGCACCGACCTATTTCCTCTCCCGCAGCCACGGCTTCAACTCCGTGCACGGCCGCATGCCCTCGATTACCACCGGCGCCAACCTCGCCAACCGCGACCTCGTCTATATCGGCGTGTCGGGGGATGGCGACACTGCATCGATCGGCTTGGGTCAGTTCTGCCACGCCATCCGCCGGCGCGTGAATATGACCTACATCGTCATGAACAATGGCTGTTACGGCCTGACCAAGGGTCAATTCTCCGCCACCAACGATAAGACCTCGCCGTCGAAGAAGGGCGATGCCAATCCATTCGAGGCCATCGACCTGTGCCAGATGGCAATCCAGCTCGGCGCCGGCTTCGTCGCGCGCTCCTTTTCCGGCGACAAGGCACAGCTCATTCCGCTGCTCAAAGCGGCGATCAGCTACTGGGGTTTCGCCTTCCTCGATGTCGTCAGCCCGTGCGTGACGTTCAACAATCATCCAACGTCGACCAAGAGCTACGACTATGTGCGTGCGCACAACATGGCCGTCGACCAACTCGACTTCATCGAGGAGAAGGAGGAGATCACCGCCCACTACGCCGAGGGAACATCCGTTTCCGTGACGATGCACGACGGCTCGCGCCTCGTACTGCACAAGCTCGACCAGCAGCACGATCCGCGCGATGCCGATGCCGCCATCATGGCCATTCGCAGCAACGCAGCCAAGGGGCGGGTGGCGACGGGTCTTCTCTACGTCAACGAGACCCAGCAGGACATGCACGACATCCTGGCGACCGACGCGCGTGCGCTCAATTCCGTGCCCATGGCCGAGCTCTGCCCCGGTGTAAAGGCCCTCGAGGCCATCAACGCACGCTTGCGCTAGGCGAGCAGTTCCCGCCCAATGGCGCGTGCCCAAAAGCCGTCGGTGCGCGCGATGCGAAATCCGCCCGGTTAACGGGCAACGCGCGGGGAGAAGCGGGTTCGGGCGTGACCACGTTCAGGGCCTGAAGTGACGCTCCGACCAAGGGGCAAGCTCCACAAGGGCGCTGACGGCCTTGCAACGAACCTGATATGAAATCCTGCCCCCATCAGCAAAGGCCCCACGCATGACCTACGCTTTCAATCCCGCTCCACAGCCGGCGCTCCCGATTAGGGGCACGGACAAGCTCTTTCCGATCCACCGCGTTTATTGCGTGGGCCGCAACTATGTCGAACACACCAAGGAAATGGGCGGCGACACCAAGGACCCGCCGTTCTTCTTCCAAAAGAACCCAGACAACGTCGTCCTTGATGGGAAATTTCCCTATCCGGCGGCCACCAACGATGTCCACTTCGAGATCGAGTTGGTTGTGGGCCTCAAATCGGGCGGCACCGACATTGCGGCCACCCAGGCCATGAAGCACGTGTTCGGCTACGCCGTCGGCATCGACATGACGCGTCGCGACCTGCAGGCGCAAGCCAAGAAACTTCAACGTCCTTGGGAAGTGGGAAAGGCCTTCGAGCACTCCGCCCCCTGCACCGCGATCGTTCCAGCGCAACATGTGGAAAACCCAGCCGCGGGTGGGATCTGGCTGGACGTCAATGGCGTGCGCAAGCAGACCGGCGACTTGTCCCAAATGATCTGGGACATCCCCCACCAGATCGCCTTCTTGTCGACGCTGTTTGAGCTTCGGGCCGGCGATCTCATTTTCACCGGGACCCCGTCGGGTGTCGGCGCCGTGCAACGGGGCGACCGGCTCAAGGGCCACGTCGACGGCGTCGGTGAGCTCGACCTGACAGTCGTCTGAGCGGCGGTTCCTGCCCCATCCTGCGTGTGGCCGGGGCTAGCGCAACGTCCCGTTGCGGACCAAGGTCGGGCCGGAGACAAGCTTGGGCGCATCGCGAGATACCCTGGCCGCCACCAAGTCCGGCCGCGGCGTTTGTCGGGCTGCCTGCTCCTTGGCGTGCGAGGCGACGGCGGCGGCAAAGCAGCGATCGAGATTGGCGCAGCGGCGCGCGCCGGACGGATGCGTCGCTGTTGCTGGTGCATCGCCAAACGAGCGACAGGCCTGCGCAAGACCCTCGCGGTCGAGCCAGCCGGCTTTGACACCCTCAGTCACCGCCCAGCAATCAGCCTTGAGCTCGTTGCCGCCCACATGGTGGTGGCCGCATTCGTGATGGAACACGAAGAGGCGCACGATCTCGGTTTGACGGTTGAGCAGGCCCGGATTGAGCACCAACACCCCCGGCGCAGCGACGCCCAAATTGGGCAGATGCGGGTCGAGCACGTTGCGCACACCACCGCACCGCAGGACGCGGCCGGCGATCGCCAACGCACCATCGCGCTGCAGACTGATCGAGGAGGCCGATTGCACCGGCCCGCTGCCCATCCCCACGCACACAAAAGCCAGCGCCAAACTCGCGCACAGACGCCACTGAGCCATTCGCTTCCCTCATCGTCCCCGTACTCAAGGCGCGAATAAGCAACCACTTTTGGCCCTATTGCGGCAGCTAGGGCTTGGCTGGGAGGGGAGCACGGGGCCCACCACGACCCTTCCCGGCGACGGATCCTCGGCAGGGGCTTCGTTGCCCAGTGAGATGTTTGCAAGCCCACTTGATCGGGCCACGTGCAACGGAGCGCGCTGCAACATTCCGGGCTCCTGCGCAATTGGTTCCTCGTTGCGAAGCGGCCAATGCAAGGGGACTGACGCAAGGGGACATGAAGCCCCCTCACGCCCTATGCAGGGGCGGTGGTGGGTGCCTTTGACGAGAGGGACCGTGCCATGCTGGACGTGAAGACCAGGGGCCTGAAGACCAGGGGCCTGAAGACTAGGGGCCTGCGCCGTTGGGTCGCAGATTTCGCGTTGGCCTTCGTCCTCTTCTGGGCTGCGGTGTTGGGGCTTGGGGCCGCCCACAGCCGCGCTTACGCTGTGTCCTTACCGGTCCTCGTGCGGGAGGTCATGGCGACCGATGCTGCACCCTCGAGCCCGGCCAGCCTGCGCGTCAACGCTTTGAACCGGACGGTGGGCCGCTCCCCCATCGGCGAGCCCGAAACCAACCCCGAACACGCGCGCCTGCTGCTGAGCCTCGCATTTGCCACCCTGGCCGCCATCAACCTTGGGTTTTGGCGCCATCTGCGTCGCGTCTATGCCTCCCCGCGACGTCGGGTGTCGAGGAGGAGCTGACCGGGAAAGCGCGTCTTCTTCCCCATTCCTCCTCCACACTTCCACCATCTTCGTCTATATGAGTGGGGCGCCGATTTGAGGAACGAGCTTGATGGCCAGCAACATGACGTCGCAAAGCCGCGTGATTGCCACGGCCGGCATCGCCGTGGCTGTCGTGGGGGCGGGCGTTGGCGTGCTGCGCAGCGACCTGCTGCTCAATCGCGGCTTCGGCAATGCTCTGCAGGCGACGCGACCCGGCCTATCGTTTGAGGGTGCCGCGGCCAAGACACAAGATCATGCTGCCGCCGTAGGCGATGAGGGCTATTGGCTGACCCGCTCGGAAGTCGAAAGTCCGGCACCTTTCGCCAAGCAGTTGGCGGTCGGCGATCGGATTTCCGTTGCTGGCCGCGACGGCCGCGAACGACAGCTGGAAGTGGTGGACCTCAAGACCATAGGCGGCAACGCAGCCCGTCCGCTGCAAACGGGAGGCATGCGCCTTTTGCTCGTGACCTGCCGTGTCACCGGCGAGGCCTCCGACCGGGACGCCCCGGTGCGCTTTGTCATCGAGGCCGAGGCCATGCAGCGAGCGCTGGCGGCACCTGCCAAGGCCCTGTGAAGAAGCCTCACGGCGCCCGCGTGCCTGTGGCGCAGGTTGCCAGTGCGCCCGAGCCATGAAGAGCCCATAAACTTGCACCACCTATGAGTGGCAAGCTTCACACCTACACGTGCTCCCTGACCTGGACCGGCAATAAGGGCACGGGCACGACGAGCTACCGGGCCTACGCGCGCGATCACGTGCTCTCCGGTCCCGGCAAGCCCGATCTGCCAGGCTCCTCCGATCCAGCCTTCCGCGGCGATGCCTCTCGCTACAATCCCGAGGAGCTGCTGGTTGGCTCGCTCGCCAGCTGCCACATGCTCTGGTACTTGCACCTGTGCGCCGATGCCGGCGTGACGGTGCTCGCCTACCGTGACGAGCCCATCGGCACGATGGTTGAGGAGGACACTGCCAAGGGCGGCCATTTCACCGAGGTGGTCCTGCGCCCCCGGGTGACGATCGCCAGGGGCGCCGACGCGGCCCATGCCCGCGCCTTGCACGAGAGCGCACACGCGAAGTGCTTCATCGCCAACTCGGTCAATTTTCCTGTGACCTGCGAGCCTGAAATCACCGTCAGCGCATAAGTGGCAGCGCATAGTGGCTCGAGGGAGGCTCCGTCAACAAGGACAAAGCCCCGGCAAAGGTGGCCCGGTTCCCGAGCCGCGATCCCTATGCTAGATTAGCCGTTACATGGGATAGCGATGCCAAAGCGCCGTCTTGCCCTCGCTGCCGTGGCGACCGCCGCGCTGCTTGCACTGCCGTTTCCTTCGCGCGCTGGCGATGGCGCGGCGACCGGCGCACCCCAAGGCGCTCCCCCGCCCGCCTGGCCCACCTCGCCCTATCATGGCGTCATCAGCGGTGCCACGGGCGAGCCCATCCCCTGCCGCTGTCGCTATCGCGATAGTGACTTCAGGCTCGGCGACACGGTGTGCATGAATACCTACCGCGGTGTGCAGATGGCACGCTGCGACCTCTTCCTCAACAACACGTCTTGGGTGCCCATCGGCGTTCCCTGCACCATGAGCCGGGTGCCGACGCACCTCGCCGGCAAGTAAAGAGCGGGGTTTTCCTTAAAACCACTAACCGAAACGTCACTCGGCCGCGGCGCGTGGCGGCTCGGGCCGGAGCTCGCTTGCAGCCGGGATGTGCTCGCGGCGTCCGGTCCCCAGGTAAGCGCCGACCTTCTCAAACGTCAGGTAGATGGCGGGTGTGATGTAGAGGGTCAGCAGCTGCGACACCGCGAGCCCGCCCACCACCGCAAGGCCCAGCGGCTGTCGCAATTCGGCGCCGGCACCCCAGCCGACGGCGATCGGCAGTGTTCCAAACAGAGCCGCCATGGTGGTCATCATGATCGGACGGAAGCGCAGCAGGCACGCTTCGCGGATCGCGTCGAACGGCGTCGCCCCGCGCGCTCGCGCCTCGATGGCGAAGTCGACCATCATGATGGCGTTCTTCTTGACGATGCCCACCAGCAGGATGATGCCAATCATGGCGATGATGGTGAGCTCAACGTCGAACACATAGAGGATGAGGAGCGCGCCGAGACTGGCGGAGGGCAGTCCCGACAGGATCGTGATCGGATGAATGAAACTCTCGTAGAGGATGCCGAGCACGATATAGATCGTCAGAATGGCGGCCACGATCAGGATGGGCTGATCGCGGAACGAGCTCTCAAACACTTGCGCGGTGCCCGCGAACTGGCCCGTGATGGTCGCTGGCATTTTCACTTCGCGCTCGAGCTCGCGCATCGCCCCGACAGCCTCGCCAAGCGTGTAGCCGGGACCCAGATTGAAGGTGATGGTGACGGCCGGCAGTTGGCTCTGGCGCGCCACCGAAACGGGCCCGGGCACCAGTTTGACGCGGGTAACCGCGCTCAGCGGCACCTGCTGGCCCGTATTCGATCGCACATACACCTTGGAGAGCACAGCGGGGTCAAGCTGTTGCGCGCGATCGGTTTCAATGAGCACGGCATAATCATTAGACGGAGTGTATACCGTGGCAAGCTTGCGAATGCCGAATGCCGAATAGAGCGTCGAGCGCACCACATCCAGGGTGAGCCCCAAGCGACCAAGCTCGTCGCGATCGATGTCGAGGGACAGCTGACGTGCGCCGAGCGTCAGATCGCTGGTGACATCGGTGAAGCCCGGTGCTTGCTTGACGCGAGCAATGAGCCGCTCCGCGTTGTCGTAGAGCTCGGTTTGGTTGACGCTCGTCAGGGTGTACTGGTAGAGCGCCGCGCCACTGCGGCTGCCGATGCGCAGATTTTGTAAGGGTACCGGGAATGCGCGAATGCCAGCCACGCTGGCAAGGCTGCGCCGCAATCTGCCCTGCACGTCGGTGATGCTTCCCTGGCCATGGCGCTCGCTGCGTGCCTTGAGCTGCACAAAGATTGAGCCGCGGTTGAGCGTCGGGTTGAAGAAGCTTTGGGCGACATTGGAGTTGATATAAAGCACGTCGGGATCGGCCAGGATCCGCTCGGCCAATGCCCGCTGCCGGTCGAGCATGGCATCGAAGCCGATATCGGGTGCTGCCTCGGTGCGCACGATGATGATGTTGGTGTCCTCGGTGGGCAGGAAGCCCTTCTTGACCGCACCGAAGGCCACGACGGTGGCGACCACCGTGCCGATCGTCAAGGCCCACATGAGCCAGGGCACGCGCAATGACGCGTCGAGCGTGACGCGATAGGCCCGCGCCATGAGATCGTAGGCGCCTTCGAAGGCGCGCGAGAGGATGTTGGGTCGTTGCTCACGGCCGTGATGAACCTTGAGCAGGCGCGAGCACAGCATCGGCGTGAGGGTGAGAGAGACGAAGCCCGACAGCAAGATGGCGATGCTGATGGTCATGGCGAATTCGAAGAAGAATCGCCCGACGATCCCGCCCATGAACAGGATCGGAATAAAAACCGCGACCAGCGAGAGCGTGATTGAGAGCACGGTAAAGCCGATCTCCGTTGCCCCCCGGATGGCGGCTTCGAACGGCTTCATGCCCTCTTCGACGTAGCGCACGATATTCTCGAGCACGACGATCGCATCATCCACCACAAACCCCAGCGCCAAGGTCAGCGCCAGCAGGCTCACGTTGTCGAGCGAGAAATTGAAAAGCGCCATGCCGGCGAAGGTGCCGATGATCGACAGCGGCAAGGCGATGGCAGGAATAAATGTCGCACGCCAGGTTCGCAGGAAGGCGAGGATCACCAGGATCACCAGCACCGCCGTCAGCATCAAAGTGAGCTGCACGTCGTGGACCGAGGCGCGGATCGATTCGGAGCGATCGCTGAGCACGCTGAGCTTGATCGTCGGCGGCAATAACCGATCGAACTCGGGCAGCATTTGATGTACGGCATCCGTCACGGCCACCGTGTTGGCATCCGGCTGCCGTTGGACGGAGACGATGATTGAGCGAACGCCATTGAATTCCGTCCGCGCTTCATCGTCCTCCACGGAATCCTCGACCTTGGCGATGTCCTGGAGCCGCACCGGAGCGCCGTTGCGCCAAGCGATCAATGCCGGCTTGAAATAGGCGGCGTAGGGCTCGGCGCCCTTGATGTCGAGCACGTAGTACTGCTGGCCGGTGCGGATGCTGCCGATCGGCGCCACCGATGCCAGCGCCATTACCGCCACCCTCACTTCCTCCACCGAAATGCCGCGTGTGGCCAGTGCGTCGAGGTCGTATTTAATCCGCACGGCACGCTTCTGAGCGCCATTGATGGTGACCTGGGCCACGCCCGGGAGGGTCGACAGCTTGGGGCTCATCACCTTCTCGGCGAACTCGTTGATCTCCTGCGACTGAGCCGTTTCTGAGGTGAGGGCCAGGAAGATAATCGGCGAGTCGGCCGGGTTGACCTTGCGGTAGGCCGGCGGCGCCGGCAGGTCGATGGGTAGTCGCGCCATGGCGACGGAGATCGATGACTGCACGTCGAGCGCGGCCGCATCGATGTTGCGGCCAAGATCGAATTCCAAGGCCACCTGGGTGTTGCCCTGCGTGCTGAGCGAGGTAATCGATGTGATCCCGGCGATGGTGGCGAACTGCCGCTCCAGCGGCGCAGCTACCGACACCGCCATCGTGTCCGGGCTGGCACCAGGGTATTGCACGCTCACCGTTATGGTCGGTACTTCGATGCGCGGGATGGCGGCGATCGGCAGCTGCCGATAGCCGAAGAAGCCCCCCAGCAACAGCGAGGCCATCACCAGCGTCGTCATGACGGGGCGACGGATGCACAGCTCCGACAGGCGCATGGGTCCCCTTCCCGGCCTAGCCGCGGCCGTTCGCGCGGCGCTCTTCGGAGGCCGGGGTGCTGCCCGCCGGCCGACGCGGCTCCTCGACTTTGACGGTGACCCCCGGCGCCAGGCGGATCTGGCCGTCGGTGACAACGCGCTCGCCGGGCTTAAGCCCGCCGCTCAGGTAGGCGGTCTGGCCCACAATGCGCTCGACGATGACCGTGCGGGGGGCGACCGTGTCGTCGGCCCCGATGACCCAGACAATCATGCCCTGCTGCGCTGGCAGGACCGCGGAGGCCGGCACCGCCAGCATCCCCCGCTTCGTTTCGACGGTGAGGGCCACCTCCGCGGACAACCCCGGCCACAGCACCTCATCGGCGTTCTCGGCGATCACGCGCGCCGTAATGGTGCCGGTCTGCTTGTCGACCTGGTTGTCCACGAAGCCCAGCGTTCCCTGCACGACCATCGGCTTGGTGCTGCCGCGCACGGTGATGTCGGCCAGAGCTTTGGCCGTGAGCGCGCGACGCAAGACGCCGAGCTCGTTCTGCGGCACGGCAAAGGTCACCCAGATCGGCTTCGTCTGATTGATGATGACGAGAGGGGCCTCCGCGTCGACGCCGCGCACCGTGGCGCCGACCTTGGAGGTGAGCGTCCCCGTGCGGCCCGTAATCGGCGCGCGGATCGTGAGATAATCCAGCTGGGTGCGCTGCGACTCAAGCAAAGCGATGCCGGCGGCGATGCTGGCCTTGAGCCCCTCCACGGCGTAGCGTGCCTGATCGACAGAGGCCTCAGTCACGATCTTCTTGCCGATCAGCGCCTCGCGTCGCAGCAGCGTCGCTTCGGCGTCCCTGAGGCTCGCCTGGTCCTTGGCTATGCTCGCTTCGGCCTGCGAAATCTGTGCCTTGACCAGCCGATCGTCGAGACGAAAGAGGACGTCGTTCTCGTTGACGAGATCGCCCTCCTTGAAGAGCACCTCGACAATCTGGCCATCCACGCGCGTCTTGACAGCCACGTTGGCAAACGGCTCCACCGTGCCGGGCGCCATCAGGATGACGGGCATGTCGGAGGCGATGACGCTGGCTGCGGTGACGGGAGCCGGCGGACCGCTGCGGCCCTTGCCCTCGGCCTTCTTGGGCACCGCCTTGGCCGTGTCGGCGGACGGCAAACCAGGGTGCGGAAGGATCGCCAGCGCATAAGCAAGGCCGACGCCAATGGTCGCGCCGGCCACATAGAGTGCAAACCGCCTGGCTCTCATCGAAGCGAACGCCACCCCTCAACCCCGCGGGCCCGACCAACCGGATTGTGGAAGATCGCAAGCCCCGGGTTCAAACACATACTAGGGCGCAAAGACGCTTTGCGCGAGTGTCCCGCGATGGGCCCCAAATCCTGCCCACATTGGGCCAAAGGCAACGCCGGCGCCACATCCCTTTGGTCGCAGCACCAAAAACCCGCGGCGGTTCTGCCCGCGGCGCAAGCGCCAGACAAGTCCGCCGCCCCACGCCCCCCATCGAGCGCGAGGCTAGAGACGATAGCGGACCTGGTCGGTCCAGAAGCGTTCCAGCCGCACAAGGGCCTTGTTCAGGCCCTTGAAATCCTCATGTGAGATCTGCGCCACGGTCTCCAGCGAGAGGAGCTGGCGCTCGTAGAGCTTCTGAATAATCAGCCGCGCCCCAAGCCCCTTGGGTGTCAGACTGACCCGGACCGAGCGGCGATCCTTCTCGGAACGCTTGTAGTGCAGATAGCCCATCTCCACGAGCTTTTTGAGGTTGTAGGAGACGTTGGAGCCCAGATAGTAGCCCCGCGTCTTGAGCTCGCCAGCGGTGAGCTCATCATCGCCCATGTTGTTGAGCAAGAGCGCCTGAACGCTGTTGATCTCAGCGCCGCCGTGTCGGTCGAACTCGTCCTTGACGACATCGAGCAGCAGGCGATGCAGGCGCTCGATCATCCTGAGCGCGTGCAAATACTCGCTGCGAACGCTGCCCTCGCCCGCAGGCGTGCGCAGGCGCACCATGTCCAACGCAACACTCATGGGTCCCTGCCTTAATGCTGTCTGACGCGTTCCGGTTTTCCGGATTGGCGCCAACACTAGGCGAAAGGCGCTAATTTTAACTTAAAGCAATGGGTTAACGAACCATGACCCGGGCGCACCCGGCGGCTCTCGACGCCGCGGGGCTCACCTGGCACTCGGGGCGTTCATGAACCCTAAGGGAGAAGCCAGCACAGCCGCTCCGCCCCGGGGCTCCCTGCAGCGAGCACACCAGAAAAGCCGCTCGCTCCCCCCAAGCCGGCTCATCGCTCATCCAACCATAAATCCCGCGCCAACGGGATCGTCGCGGTCGATGCACCATCGCGCGGTGCCGATGATGTTGGCCCTGCCCTTGATCGTCGGGCACACCGCGGGCTCTTTGCCGAGCATGGCCTTGCCGATGAGGCAGCCTTCAAACACGCCAGTGCCGAGCAAGCCCTCCGACTGGATCGGTTGATTGAGCCCCAGTTTGCCGCGCGCATGAAACATCGCCATCATCGCCGACGTGCCGGTGCCACCGGGAGAGCGGTCGAGCTGCCCCGCGCTAAAGACGTGCACGTTCTTGTAGAAGGCGCCGGGCAGCCGCCCCTCGTGCCAGAGCGTGACGAAGTTGAGGTTGCTGACGTGGCCCTGTGTTGGATGCTGCAGTTTGCCCTTCTCGCGTAGCATCTCGCGAGCGGCGAGGCCGATCTGCGACAGCTGCGGAGCGTTGTCGGGGTTGATTTCAAGGCCCCTGCCGCGGATGTCGATGATGCCGAAATAGTTGCCACCCCAAGCCACGTCGGCGCTCACCCGGCCGAGACCTGGCACATCGAGCGGGATGTCCTGAGCCGCCACGTAGGCCGGCACGTTCTCGAAACGGCACCAGGCCACCCGATCGCCTTCGTGGGCGACTTCGCTCACAACCGGGCCGGCGGTGGTCTCAAAGCGAATGGTGGTACGCCCATGCTCGGCTTTGGGCACCATGCCCAGCGCCACCATGGCCATCGACACGGCAATCGTTCCGTGGCCACACATGTGCGAATACTGGGTGCCGTCGACCCAGATCAGACCGGCGTCGAAGCCCGGCTCCGATGGCGGCGTGAGGAACACGCCGAACATGTCCTTGTGCCCGCGCGGCTCGCGCATCAACGCGGTACGCACCCAGTCGAAGTTTTGCTCCAGGAACCGACGCTTTTCGACAATGCTCGACGCTGGCGGGTAGAGAATGCCGGAGTGGATGATGCACGTGGGCTCACCTTCCGTGTGAGTGTAGATCACGTCAAAGGCTATGTTGCAGCGCATGAAGTTGCCTTGCGGTTGGCATGCCGCCATAGTCGGGGCAAGCGTGTCTGACGATGCCGGAAGAGGCGCGCCGCAACACGATACTCGCCGGTTCACGCGCGCGTCGAGCGGCTATGGAGGAGATCGAACCATGACGAGAAATCTCGTGTGGGCCCTGCTCGGGGCGGGCGCCTGTCTGGCGACGGCGAACCCGGCATTGGCGCAGCAGAGGCTGACGGTGGCCACCTACGGGGGAAACTGGGGCGAGGCGCAAAAGGCCTGCATTCTCGAGCCATTTGCAAAGGCAAGTGGTGTGCAGGTGGTGCAGGAGATGAGCGTCTCGACCGTCACCTACAACAAACTGAAGCAGCAGAAGGGTAATCCTTCGATCGATATCGCCTGGATCGACGGAGGCATCTCCGAGCTTGCCTCTGCCGACGGCGTGGTGGCCGCGATCGATCCGGCCAAGGTGCCGAACATTGCGGGCCTCATCGACGAAGCGGTTTACAAGACCAAGGATGGCAAGATTTACGCGCTCAGCACGGGGTTTTATGCGCTCGGCATTGCTTACAACACCAAGGAGCTCAAGGAAGCGCCGCAGTCCTGGTGGGACATTTGGAAGCCTGAGTATTCAGGCAAAGTGACGCTACCCAGTCCCGTCAACGCGGCGGGCCTACCGTTCTTTGCGCATATCATCACCCTCACCGGTGGGTCGCTCGACAATCCCACGTCCGGGGTGGAAAAGCTCAAGACCATCAAGGTGTCGAGCTACTACGACGCATCCGGGGTGGCGCAGGCGGCGCTCCAAAGCGGGGAAGCGGTCGCGGCGGCTTATTACAATACCGCCGCATGGGCGATTGCAGACAAGGGGCTGCCGATCGCCTTCATCGTGCCCAAAGAAGGAGCACCCTCAGCCGACATTCGTGTGCACATCGCAGACGGTACCAAGAATGCCGACGCGGCGCTGCAGTTCGTCAACTATGCAGTTGGGGACGAGGCGATGAATTGCCTCGCCGAGAAGCTCTATGTCGGCCCGCCAACCAAGCACTACAAGATTTCCGATCAGGCCAAGTCGCGCATGCCCTGGGGCGCCAGCGGCAACGTGAAGAACCTCGCCATTCCCAACTGGGATGCCCTTAATGCCAAGCGTGCAGCGCTGACCGAGGTCTGGAATCGACAGATTGCCGGGAAGTAGAAAAAGCGCGGGGTTTCGCCCTGCCGATGTGAGAGCCGCATGACGCTCGATGTGGTTGTCGTCGACAGCCTCGTCAAAAGATATGGGCCGGTGACGGCCCTTGCCGGAGTATCTCTCGCCGTTCGCAGGGGCGAATTCATTGCGCTCTTGGGACCAAGCGGCTGTGGAAAGACAACGCTCCTGCGCGCCGTCGCCGGCTTCGTAGAGCCGACCTCGGGCGAAATTCGCATCAACGGCCGCCCGATGCGAGGCGTCCCGCCGAACTTGCGGCCCGTCAACACGGTCTTCCAGCAGTTCGCGCTCTTCCCCCACATGACCGCCAGCGAAAACATTGCCTTCGGCCCGCGCCGGCAGCGCCTTTCCCCGGCAGAGATCCATGGCCGTGTAAGGGATGCGCTCGCCATGGTCGGTCTCGAAGGGCTCGGAGCGCGCTACCCTCGCGAGCTCTCGGGGGGCCAGCAGCAGCGCGTGGCGCTGGCTCGCGCCATCGTCAACCGACCGGAGGTGCTGTTGCTCGATGAGCCGCTCGGTGCGCTGGATCTGAAGCTTAGAAAGCGCATGCAGGTGGAGCTCAAACGGCTTCACCAACAGCTTGGCATGACCTTTCTCTTCGTCACGCATGACCAAGAGGAAGCGCTTGCCATGGCCGACCGCATCGCGGTGATGCGTGAGGGGGTCATCGTGCAGCTCGGCAGCGGAGCCCAGATCTATAGAAATCCCGCGACACGCTATGTGGCCGATTTTATCGGCGAGGCAAACCTCATCACCTGCCAGGTGGATGCCAGCGGTGCGGTGCAAATTACTCCCAATGGCCCCGGCGGCCCCTATCGCATGCCGGCGAATGGCACGCAGCAAGTGTCGTTGATGGTGCGGCCGGAAAGCGTAAGGCTCGGGTGCGGGGCCGGCGCGGATCACGTCGCCCTGCCGGCAACGCTCAAGGACAAAGCATTCGTCGGATCCACCTACCGGCTCTATCTTGTACTTGCCGACGGACAGGAGATCGCCGCCGAGCCTGGCTGCGGCCGTGAGGTGGATGAGCTTGCGCCGGGCGCGGCGGTCTGGGTGCACTGGCACAAGGATGCCGCGCGCCTGCTTGAGGATTGACGCGCGGGGGAGCGAGCGCGCGCAAGGCGGAAAGAGATGCGGTTCACCTCGGCCAATGCGGCGTTTTTGATGCTGGGGCCGATCGCGTTCTTTGTGCTGTTTTTTCTTGCGCCGTTCGGGCTGCTGATCGCGGAAAGCTTCATGCGCCCCCAAGGTGGCGTGACGCTCAGCAACTACATATCCGTGTTGAGCGACGGCTATTACTGGAACGCACTCATCAACACGCTGCTGATCTCGCTGTGGGTGACGGTGGTTTCGTTTCTTCTTGGCTATCCGCTCGCCTACTTCATCGTCTTCCACGTGCGCAGGCCATGGGGACGGCGGCTCATCTATGTGCTGCTGATGACGCCACTTTTCACAAGCAACATCGTGCGCGCGTTCGGTTGGATCGTGATCCTGGGCCGGAGAGGGATCGTCAATTCGAGCCTGCTCGCGCTTGGATTGATCAATACCCCGCTCGATATCCTCTACGGTAAGCTCAGCATCATCATCGGGCTCGCCTACATTTTGCTACCGATCATGGCGCTTTCCATTTGCAGTGTGCTGCAGACCGTTGATCGTTCGCTCATCGAGGCAGCGCGCGATCTGGGCGCTCGACCATCGCGAGCCTTCATTGCCGTGACCTTTCCCTTGAGCCTTCCCGGCGTAGTCGCCGGCTCGATCATCGTCTTTGCCTTGAGTGTCAGCGCCTACGTGATCCCAAGTATCCTCAGCGGGGGGCGCGAGATGGTGATGCCGATCCTGATCTTTCAGCAGTACGCGGCAACGTTCCGCCCCGACATCGGTGCCACCTTGTCGGTCGTTCTGCTCGCGGTGACGCTGCTCCTGATCGGGAGTTATCTCATTTTGTTCGAACGACGCTTGCGGGCGGTAGGGTGAGCCGATGCACGCCGATCTTGCTGATCGCCTTGGCCGTATCTTCATCGCCGCGGTGAGCACAATTGCGATGCTCTACTTGGCGCTCCCACTGTTGGTTGTGATCGCCATATCGTTCACGGCCACCGAGTATCTGAGATTTCCTCCGCAGGGACTGACGCTGCGCTGGTATTGGCAGGTCGTGAGCGATCCGACGTTCGTCGAAGCGTTCGTCGTTTCCGGCGAACTTGCGGTGGCCGCGACCGCAACCGCGCTTATATTAGGTGTGCCTGCCGCTCTTGTTTTCGCTCGCAAGCGTTTTCCCTTGAGCCAGGTCCTAAGTGCGCTCTTCTTGTCGCCGCTGGTGCTGCCAACTATCGTGCTCGGTGTGGCGATTTTGCAGTATGCCTCCGCGCTTGGGTTTGCCCGCAGCTTCTTGGCGCTATTCGTTGGCCATGTTGTTCTGGTTACCCCTTACGTCATTCGAACCTCGCTCGCGTCGCTGTCGGGCATGCAGCCGGCACACGAGGAGGCGGCACAGGACTTGGGCGCAACGCCATTACAGACCTTTTTTCTCATTACCTTGCCGCAGATCAAGGCCGGCGTCATTGCCGGTGCACTTTTTGCCTTCATCAATTCTTGGATCAATGTCGAGGTCAGCATCTTCAACTCGACCGCCCAGCTCGTGACCATCCCGGTCAAACTTTTCAACTACATTCAGTTCAACATCGATCCGACGCTTGCGGCGGTGTCGGCGGCCACGATCTATATTGCCATCCTGGTCGTGGTGGCGATCGATTTGGCGGTCGGCATCGAGAAGGCCGCAGCCAACACGGGCCCAGAAGCGCGCCCGTAAGCGCGAAGGAGAAGGGTCCGTGGCCAAAGCAGAGCCCATCCTTTATCTGAGCAACCGCGACCTGGAGCAGCTCGGCCTCTCGTTGGGCGAGATCGTGCCGATCCTCGAGGCAATGTTTCGCCGCAAGGCCAGCGGTGACACTGCGCAGCCACCCAAAATCTTCTTCCACCGCGGTGGGCCACGCTTCTATAGCTCGATGGTCAGCTCTGCGCCCGGATTGGGTTATGCGGGCTGCAAGTGGCAAAGCGGCGATCCGGAAAACCCAGGGCGCGGACTTGCCTATATCCAAGGCTTGTTCATCCTGTCGGAGGACGCGACGGGACAGCCGGTCGCGATCATGGATTCCAAATGGGTGACGGGCAACCGCACGGCGGCGGCTTCGGCCGTGGCGGCTAAGCACCTGGCGCGCCGGGATGCGCGCACGATCGCCATCCTCGGGTGCGGGCTGCAGGGCCGCAAGAATCTGGAGGCGCTGAAGGCCGTGCTGCCATCGCTTGTGCGCTGCCAGGCCTATGACGTAGTTGCCGAACGCGAGGCCGCATTCGTGCGCGAGACGCACGAGCGATGGGGGGTCGTGGTAGTGGGAGCCGGTAGCGCCGAGCGGGCCGTGCGCGGCGCCGACATCGTCATTACGGCTGGGCCGATCGAGGACCACCGGCGCGCAACGCTGATGCCGGAATGGCTGGCTCCTGGGACCCTCACCATCGCGCTCGATTACGATTCTTACGTGACCGATGCGGCCATCGCCGCGGCAGATCTGGTGCTCACCGACGATCGCGGGCAGATCGAGGATGCGCGCCAGCGCGAGGGTAAGTTCACGGGCGTGACGCGTATCGACGCGGAGCTCGCCGACCTTCTTACCACTGGCCAAGGTCGGCGCACGACAGAAGATCAGCGCATCCTCGTGTTCAATCTCGGGATCGCGCTTGAAGACCTGGCGACCGGCGTGGAGATCCTGAACCGCGCGCGCAGGAAGAAGGTCGGCATCCTGCTCCCTGCCTGAGCTCAGTCGCGCTTGTTCGCGTTGGTGCGCGGCGGCAGTGCTGCCAGCCGTTCCTTCACAACAGGAAAGGGATTGAAGATGTGCGGCGGATCGAGCGCATCCGTCGCGACCACATGATTGCGGCTCAATTCGCTAAGATTGGTTACGCCCAGAAGCCCCATAGCGATGATGATCTCCTCCTCAAGGATCTCCATCATCCGTACGAGACCTGCCTCGCCGCCCGCCGCCAGCGCCCAGCACTGGAGCCGGCCAATGCATACGGCGCGCGCACCAAGGGCGATGGCCTTGAGGACGTCGGTGCCGCGATAAATGCCACCATCCATGATCACCGCGGTGCGTCCCGAAACCGCGTCGACAATTTCCGGCACCACTTCGATTGATCCGGGTGCGCAATCGAGCTGTCGACCGCCGTGGTTGGAAATATAGATTGCGCTTGCGCCGTGCTCGACGGCAGCCCGTGCATCCTCGGCGGTCGAAATGCCCTTCAAAATGATCGGCAGCGACGAACGCCGACGGATCCGCTCGATCGTTTTCCACGTCAAGCGCGCGGTGACCATGCGCGCTTCAGCGGCCGCAACCGCCTTCGAGCTGGCCCCTTCGCGCAGCACCTTCTGGGTTGCGGCATAGGTCGTGGACTTGCTGCCACGAGAGCGAAATCCATTGATGAGGTCGCGCTCACGCCGGGAGTAATAGGGAGCCTCCGTCACGACCGCAATGGCGAGACAGCCGGCAGCAACAGCCTCGTCGACGGCTGCATCGAGCCAGGCCTGATCGCCTCGCACATAAAGACCGAGGATCAAGGGATGATCGACTTTAGAGCGCACGATTTTGAGCGGCGGATCGGCGAACGTGCTGTAGATGAGCAGGGACCCATACGTCTTGCACGCACCGGCCACGCTGACCGCCGCAGCCGGGTCGATAAGGGCGAGCGAACCCACCGGCGCCATCATGACGGGCAGCGCAAGCTTGTGGCCAAGAAACGTGGTGGAGGTATCGATGCGGGCGACGTCGTTCAAGACACGTGCACGGAAGGCCAGCCGGTCGAGCCCGTGACGATTGCGCCGCAGCGTGACCTCAGACTCGGTGCCGCCGTTGACGAAGTCCCACACCGCAGGCTCCATCTTGGCGTGCGCGATGAGCAGCATCTCCTGCAGCGTCGTGAATTCAGTCATGGTTCCCTTTCCTATCCGGCCGCAGATCGACGCACTTTCGCGCATGCAAGGACTGCGCGCCCTGGCACGAACAAAGTCTTGCCCAAGCGCGGACCACCCGTCAGTCTTGCGAACAAGAGCAAATCTGACAGGAGTTGGCGATGTATGCACGCGTAATGACGTCAAGTCCCAAGCCCGGCTCCGCCGCCGCCGCGATTGCGGAATGGCCGCAGCACATCAGCGCCTTCAAGGGCAAAGGACTTGTTGCCGGCTACCTGTTCTTCGATCGCAGCCACAACCAATTCCTGTCGATCACAATCTGGGAGAGCGAGGACGCGCAAAGGCGCAATGCCACGAGCCCCGAGCAGATCCATGGTCGTGCGCAGTTCATGCAACATCTGACGGGTGCGCCGGTGCCCAGCACATATGAGGTCGCTGCGGTGGTAGAGTAGCGGCACTGGCGAGCGCGTTTCGCCGCACCTGAGACGTGTGTCGCGCGATCGACAGCCTGGCCTGACGGCGCGCGCCGATGCCCCGATCTTGGTTTCACCTTCGTTGATGGCGAGGCCCGAGTGCATACGTGACGCTGGGCACGGCTTGGTGCCGAGACGGCATCGTCTGTCGCATGCACGAGCGCCCCCAGCGCCGTGCACCAACGCCTGGCAACTACAGCCCAGTCGACGATACAGTTAGCGTTGCAACACCCGCGATGCTCGCCCAGGATGACGAATGCGCCAGACGCCAACTCTCACGGGGTCGCTTCGGCCGATCCCCGCATTGCTGCCCCGAGGTCACGGTCATCAATTCGTCGTCTACGGCGACGCCTGCTCTGGCATGCCCGGGGCACCGCACGAGAAGACATTTGCTGCCGTGAACGGCGTTGTGCGCCGCCTTGCCCCGCAACCGGAGTTCATCGTCTTCGCTGGTGATGAAATTGCCGGACTAACGTCGGATCCGGAGCTGCTGCGATCACAGTGGCGACACTGGCTGCACAATGAAATGGCGTGGGTCGATCCGTCCGCAATTCCGATTTGGCATGCGACGGGTAACCACACAACTTACGATCAAATGAGCGAGCAGATTTTCCGCGCGACCCTCAACCTTCCCCGCAACGGCCCTGCTGGTCAGGAGGGACTTGCCTATTGGGTGCGGCAGGGCGATCTCTTGATCGTGTTCACCAATACCTTATCGACCGAGTTCGGTGGCGAGGGCTTCGTCGAGACGCAATGGTTGGGTGACACTCTGCGCAAACACGAGGATGCAAAGTACAAACTTGTGGTGGGGCACCATCCCGTTTTTCCGGTCAACGGATACGCGCACGCCTATCAAAGGCAGGTCGCGCCAGAGATCGCACCGGCATTTTGGAAAACGCTCGTGTCACAGGGCGTTCTCGCCTACCTGTGCAGCCATATTCTGGCGTTCGATGTACAGGTGCATAGCGGCGTCCTGCAAATCTGCACGGGGGGCGCCGGAACTGCGCACAGGATGCCGGAAGGCATCGAATACCTCCATTGCGTTCAGATGGCTGTCGATGCGAAGGGGCTTCGCTGTCAGGCTTTGGACATTGATGGTCTTGTCAGAGAACATGTAGCCTGGCCGGCCGATGGGCCAACCACAACAAATGCGCTCGCCCTACCGCACGGAGCGTTTGAAGCCCCCGTCAACTGTCCACCCGATCACGCGTGCATCGTGTTGCGCTTTGTCGGTCGAACATCCTGTGCAAGTCAGGGAGCAGCCCAAACCTGGTTGTCGACACGGCGTGCGGGGGAACTGGAACCCTTCTGGCTTGGGCTGCGAGGCCCTCAGCAGCGCTTGACGGCCATCCTCCACCACGCGCCCGGTCGCAGTCCGCACTACTGGCTTGGTGGCCCAATTCAGCCGGGCAACCCGTTTGATATCGAAGTCATGCTCCACCCCGACATGGGACCAGGCGGCCTCTTGTACCGAGCTGCGGGTGCTCAGCCCTGGACCTCCATGTCGGCGGCGTCCCCCTGGGGCCTGGAACGCGTCAAGGCTTCAAGGGAATGGTGCATCGGGCATTCTTGTGGAGGCGCTGCTGACCGCCCGTTCATGGGAGCCGAGCTTGCAGCTTGGCTCACTTGGTGAGGTCTAAACGCGCTTACCAATTCGCGAGCGGTGTCGCGACGGCTCGGCGGCAAATTCCCGCGATGGCGCGTCATCGATCTGCCTCCATGGGAAGAGGCCCGTGCTTTCGACCCCGGTGATACCCCGCTTGGGTGCTGAGGCGGCGGTTGGCTGTCGATAACTGCAACAGACGCTCCCACGCTCAACCGTTGTCGGCGCGGGTCGCCTGGCGCCCATCCCGCACCCAGCGTCGGCGCCCGCGGGGGCCCGGTTGTGTTGGGAGTACCGGGCTCGCTGGATCGTTACCGCCGAAAAGGTTTCGCAGAGGTTTCTGAGGTTTGGGGGGTCAGAGAGGTCTCTGGCCTTTTTGTTGCAACGCACGCCTTTTGTGCATCGGCGGCTGATTTCGCGCCAGGCCGGGACGAGGCGGGAAGGCGACACCCACGCCGTCAATCCATGTGAGGGCGCTCTATCAAATGCGCTCCGGTGCATCGATGAGCACCCGACCTTCCTCCACAATGACAGGATAGGTTCTCACGGGGAGCATGCAAGGGGGCGATACGACCTCGCCCGTGCGTATATTGAATTGGCCGCCATGAAAATTGCACTCGACGACATCGCCACACAAATCGCCTTCAGCGAGCGAGCCAGGCCCGTGGGTGCACGCGTCATCGGTGACGTAGTACTCGCCGTCGACATTGAAAACGGCGAGCACCAAGCCTCCAACTTCCACCTTCAAGGCGCCACCCTTCTCGACATCAAGCGCGCGGCAGAGCTCGAGCCGAGGTCGTCTAGGGGACATGGCGCAACCCGTTAGCGACTTTCTCGCGTGCCGTGCCGCGGGTAAGATTGGGAGCAACGAGCGCCGTGGGAGCCTGCCGATGCTCAGGAGAGAGCAGAACGAGCTGCTGACGCAAACCGGACCCAACACGCCCGGTGGTCGGCTCTTCCGCAAGTACTGGATTCCCGCGCTGCTTGTCGAAGAGTTGCCCAACGCAGAGTGCGCTCCCGTGCGCGTCAAGCTTTTGTCGGAGCGACTGCTGGCCTTCCGCGACACGCGCGATCGCTACGGTCTGATCGATGAGTTCTGCGCGCATCGAGGCGTGTCGCTTTGGTTTGGTCGCAACGAGGAGGGCGGTCTGCGCTGTCCCTACCATGGCTGGAAGTATGATTACACCGGTCAGTGTGTCGAAGTTCCGTCCGAGCCGGAGGAAAGCGGTTTTTGCAAGAAGATCAAGCTCAAATCCTATCCGCTGGTTGAACGTGGCGGGGTGTTGTGGACCTACATGGGGCCACCGGACAAACGTCCGCCCTTGCCAGAGTGGGAATTTGCGACCGTGCCACGGGAGCAGAGCTTCACGTCCAAACGTCTGCAGGAATGCAATTGGCTCCAAGCGATGGAGGGTGGCATCGACTCGAGCCATGTTTCCTTCCTGCACCGCGGCGAGCTGAGCTCTGATCCCCTCTTCAAGGGTGCAAAGGGCAATCAGTACAACTTGGGCGACACAAGGCCCGTGTTTGAGGTGGCGGAGAGCCCCGGCGGACTCTACGTGGGGGCGCGTCGCAATACCGAGGACGGCAACTACTATTGGCGCATCACGCAGTGGGTCATGCCATCCTTCACCATGATCCCGCCGCGGGGTAATCACCCCGTGCACGGCCATTTCTGGATCCCGATCGATGATGAAAATTGCTGGGCCTGGAGCTTCGATTACCACGCCCTGCGCCCGTTGACTGCGAGCGAAATTGCGGCCATGCGTGACGGCAAGGGCATCCATGTCAGATACGTGCCTGGAACGTTCCGGCCGATGGCCAACAAGGACAATGATTATCTGATCGACCGCGAAGCGCAAAAAGCCGGCCGCACCTACAGTGGTGTTGCAGGTATTGCGATGCAGGACGCGTCCATGCAGGAAAGCATGGGTCCGATCGTCGATCGCACGAAAGAAAATCTCGTCTCGACGGACAACGGCATCATCATGGCACGACATCGCCTGCTGCGTGCGATCAAGGACCTGATCGAGAAGGACGCCACCCCGCCGGGTGTCAACACTCAGCATCAACGTGTGCGATCGGCCTCGGTGGTCCTCGAGCCGGGTCAGGCGTTCGCGGATGCGGCCACGGACGCGCTCAACGTTCGTCCGGGTGTCGCCCATTCCACGGTGTAGCCATGTCGAGCGAGTCGGCACAGGCCAATGCCGCCACTGAGGCACGTTTTCGTATCGACGATGCCAATTGGCGCCAACGGGTCGTCAAAGTCATGGCTCTGGACCGGCGTAGTGAGCCGGTCGTGAGGAGGCTCGCTCAAGGGCGGTGGGGCGGTGCCACCTTCTTCACGGCATCTGCATTCGCGCCTGCGCCCTCACCGAATACCGATATGCAATTCTCGATGGCCAGCTGGTTGAGCGATCTTGCCGGGCGAACCAAGGACCTGGTGGATGAATTGAATGGCGCCGACCTGGTCGCGATGGTCGCAACGGCGGGAGAGAATTTGCAACAGGTCGCGCCCGTCATCGGCGAAGCCTGCAAGGCAAAACACGTGACCACCATCGCGTTCGTTCTCGGCAGCGCCTCGATACCACAAGACGCGCTATCGAGAACCCTCAGGCAGCTGCGCCCCTGGACGCTTATGCTGGTGATAGCGCCAAGCGAAGAGGCGATTACAGAGACGCTGGCCGCACTACGCGCTTGATGTCAACTGCGCCGGCCGGTCAATGGCGATCTTCGGCCGGCGCGATGGAATCATGTTCTTTTCGCTGGGATTGTTTTGCTAGCGTGCGCAACGCTACCACGTTGTATGCGCATGGCAGGGGTAAGCGACGATGGCGCGAGCCTTCACGCTGTCAACGAAAGGACTGCCGCAGCCAAGAGAGCTCTCGATCCTCTCATCAGCGCGACCAAGGAGGCGATCATGGGCCGGCGAAGCCCAGCTCGCTCTTGAGATCGATGTCCAGCGCTAATCTTTCGAAGGCTGACGCAATCGCGTTATGCGGGAGGCTATTCTTCTTTGCCACCCGCGAGACGTAAGCTCATTTGTTGCCCACGGGTACACCCTAGGTATTATCACTTTATACTTTCAGTGCGACTTGGTGTTGATGGCCCGCTGCGGACTGACCTACCCAATTCCTTCGCACGAGACGCGAGGGGTACACATGGCAAAGCATAAGCCTCCCACCGATGCCGAGGCAGTGATCTTCAACGCTCTCACAGAAACCATATCGTGTGGACCCCTGACCTGGGAGGACGGGGTGCTCTCTGACGATGAAAAGAGCGAGGAACTGCACTGGATGGCGTGTCACGTGCTCGCCAGCCTAATCAACGAAGGGTTCCTCGTAAGCAGAAAGAGTGCTTGACGCGGTGCCTCCGACCGGCAGCTGAAGCGTGGCTGGCCGCCTGATCGAGGTTGGGCTTGCAGCGGGATCCTCATCGGGGGCCACTCGCCTCCCCGGCGCGCGTGGCAAGGAGTTCATCGCTCGGCGCAAGGCTTCTTCCGCGAGACCTGCCTCGGCACGCTGATCGAGATAGCAACCTGTTGGTCTGTGCCCTGTTGGTCTGTGCCCTGTTGGTCTGTGCAGGGGATGGGCTGTGGCAGGCGGTTGTATCACATCCGCCATACCGGTCCATGTGTTGCCCAGCTCGCGCCTTGCATCGTCGATCAGCTCGGTTGGTTCTTTGCGGGTCTCAATCGAGGTGATCCACCCCGTCCGCACGCGATTGTCACAATCAGGTATGCTGCGAGCGAAGGTCCAAGAAACGATACGATCGGCTGCGCTCATGCTTGGAGCTCCTTGCGGCGTTGCCGCAACCGCATCAGGGCGGTTGGTGCGGTGGATGCGTGATCCTTGCCCACTCCCATCCGTCGGAATAGCGATCTCGGTGTTCTTACCGATGGTGCTCCGCCGCAATCAAGGCGACAACGCTGCAGCGCGACCGCGGTGGTCGCGTGGACAGTGGCTGCAGCTGACGGAGTGCGCATGCTATGCCAATCTCCCGCCGTCGCGTAACGCCCTTCCGCAGACGCAGATCTCTGGACGGAGGACCGAACATCCCTCCTCGGCTGCGGCGACGGCCGCTCCTGACGGGACGGCAAGCCCAGGAGATACTCCATCAATGGGATCGACAGATCACGCGGCTACGCCGGCGTGTCGATGAGCTGGAGGAGCAGAACGGCAGGCTCGTGGTCGCCCTGCGGGAGGCCGTCGACATCTGCGACGCAGCG
The DNA here is from genome assembly GCA_024281145.1 of Hyphomicrobiaceae bacterium. GTDB lineage: Bacteria > Pseudomonadota > Alphaproteobacteria > Rhizobiales > Hyphomicrobiaceae > AWTP1-13. The sequence continues at coordinate 27,948 of JAMXLN010000226.1, forward strand.
CTGGCGCCCGAGCATGCCCCCATTGCAGCGCAGATCTCCGCCCACCTCGCGCAGGCGTGCCACGTCCTTTCTTCCCAGTGTGCGCGCTTGCGCACTCAGCTGCGGCTGCGATGGCGTCCTTGGCTGTTCAGTGCGGCTCTTCTTGGCCTGACCTACCGACGCAAACTCAAGCCCATCGTCGGCTGGCCATTCGAGCCTGTCGGTGACGGCAGTGACAGCCCAGTCGGGTCGATGGCAGCGCCTCCACTCGTCGCACCCAACACAGCCAGCCAGTTCTGCAATATGGGGCGACAAGACGCAGAGAGGCCATCCCAGCCGAGCGGCTCCTCGAATGTCGCGCAGGTGTCTCGACAGCCATCGAGCGTTAGCAACTCAATCGGCAACGAAAGCGGCTAGCCCACACAGGAGACGCTGCGGCGAGCTATCGAGCGACTGAGGCCTGTAAAGAGGCCATGTAGACCCAGTCTCCGTCGCAAATGATCCGCTGCTAAAGCGAGCGCCCGGGCTCCAGGTGCGCTGAGCCGCTGCCGGCGAGAACCACAATGTGGCGTTGACGCAACAACCATTTCCAATCTGTGCCGCACGATTGACAGTCCGAGGCTGGTCTTCCAGTGATGTAGGCAGGGCGGCGGTCGAGGGCGTTGCGTCCTTACCCTGTGTGCGGGACTTCGTGCAGGGACCGTTGTTTGTGCGGGGACCGTCCGCTCAAGTGAGCCACGCCTAAGTCATTCAGAAATACTGGCAGCACCTGGTGAACGACTACGGGGCTGACATGGTGTTGACACCTGGGATGGATGTGGGAGCGAAGGTGGTTGCAAGTTCACCTGATGCATCGCGCGTCTGTTGGGCGGGGCTCACCGTTGCCGAAGCGCGCTAGTCGGTCTTTCGGAATTTCGCACGATCCTCCATCCTCTTCAGCCGACGCAGAAGCAGGCGAATGTTCTCCGGCAATTCTTGCGTGGTGATATGGCTCGTTACCTCGCGCAATGACGCGCCGATGCGATTGATGAAGTAGATGTTGTCGATCCGCGCAACGTATTTTGGCTGCTTCTCCATGCTGGCAGAATAGTTCATTTCCTTGCCGGCGCTGTTCCAAAGGGAACGTCACAAGACGCGCGGCATTCTTGCGACCAACTCATCGGGTTTGCCCTGAATATGGACAACCGTCGGCGGCCTCGACGCGCCACACTGGCCGACGAACCTCTTCGGCCTCAACCGACCTCCAGGGCAAGCAACAGCGTGTCTTTATGACAGGTTGAACTGGTAGCTGGCGGGCACCCACCGGTAGCTGGTCCCCGACTTCTCCACGAAGCCGAGCGAGGGGAATGGCATGTGGAAGCCGGCGACGGCGATCTTGTCGGTTGCCACCATGTCGAGAATGCGTTTGCGGGTTGTGATCGCCATGTCCTTCACATCATCGAAGCCAGTTGCCCATTCGGGCTGTTGGATTGATACGACATAGTGGTTGGCAACATCGCCCCAAATGAGCAGGCTCTGGTTGTCACTTTCCACATGGAAGGCAAGCATGCCCGGCGAGTGACCGTAGGCATTGACGACCCGTATACCGGAGACAACCTCACCTTCGGGCTTGAGAAACGTCGCCTTGTCCTCGAACGGTATGGCGATCTCTTGGAACATCTGGAGATTCTGCTTGCGAGCCTCGCGCACTTGGCCTTTTTTCCAAAAGTCGAACTCCACCTCGCCGAAGGCGATACGTGCATTCGGATAAGCTGGCTTACCGTCATGCATCAACCCGCCGATGTGGTCGGGGTGGCCATGGGTGATGGCAACCACATCCACTTGCTGAGGCGTATATCCTGCCGTCTGGACAAGATCCCGAAGGTTGCCTGCAGTGGCTATGCGCCCCTTTCCGTTGCCCGTATCAAACAGGACCAGTTCCTTGCCGGTGTTCACAAGGGTGGGAACGAAATGGTGATCGAAATGAGTTGCCGGCAGGCCGTTTGCCTTCAAGAGGTTGTGCACATTTTCCGCTGATTGATCTTGGCCAAAGGTTGGATGTGGGCCAGGGCTCACACGGAAGCCGTCGAGGATCTGGGTCACCTCAAAGTTGCCGAGCCTAAAGCGATAAATCTGCGGGCGCAGCACGCCCAGCATCGGTGCCGAGCCACCCGGAGTGGTCGAGTTCTGTGGCATGATTTCTCCTTGCGAAACGCTGCCGCGGTCGGCTGCCGATGCCACGGCTTGGGCTCTTTGACATACGGCGGCTGGCGACCCAGCGACAATGTAACTGGGTTATCTGCCCAAGCGGACCCCAATTCGACACCACACGCATACAACTGCTCAAGGATGGTGTCCGAAACTTGCCCCGTGTTGCCTTCCTCGGCATTCGGGGCGCTGGCAGGCCATGAACGGCAGAGCCCCGTGCCGCCGTTACTACTTGCGCAGGCTGACGCCGTGATAGCCGGTCGCAGCCTCAGCGGGCCGACACTCCCCATGGTTTCTTCAGGGTTCAGGATGTAGCCGACGATTGGCTTTGAACCCACCCTACCAGGAGCCCAACCTCCTGTTCGTCCATATCAGGAACATGAATTAGACCTTTCCCGGCGGAAAGACACCATTGCCAATTGACAGATCAGCACGTCATCCCCCCGGTCACCTGTAACGCTCAGCATTCCTCGTGTTGGGCCTCGCTCAACTCGCGCCCTCATTCCTCAGCACGGGCGCACTGCCGCGCCACTGCCCCGGGGGACCTCTCTCTCCATTGCTTCCAGGGCCTTTTGCCTGCGTTTCCTTGCCATGGCTTAGCACCATGGCTTGCCGGCCGACGAAAATGACGGTCGCGACACGCGCACGCTCGTTGAGAAGCGTCCCGCCACCTAGGCCCCCCAGCCACTCGGCAGCGGGACGCGGCCCGGCTCGACGTCTGTGACGGAGCCGAGGGCCCTCAACTGTCCCACAGCCGGGGCAGGGCTGACAATGTGGCGCTCGCAGTGACCAAGACGCGTATTGTGGAGCTCGAGCTTGCTTTGTGCGGCGTGCTTTGCCGACCGGGCGTAGCTCAATGGCAAAGTCGCCATAGTGCGTTTCGTGCGAGGAGCCCGCGCGCTCAGGTCGGGCGAGAAACGCCCCATCGTCCGCTTGGCTGCCGATGACTCAGCCGCGCGCACTGTGCATATTCGCGCGCGGCGTCCTCGTTATAGCGGCGCAGCGGATCGATGTCTTCCAAACGAGAAGGCCAACGCACCAGATCCGCTCGGTGGGATTGCTTGCAGAGCTCTGCTCGCGGCTGCCTGTCGGTGGGTCCTCGGCGCGGTGCGGCCAATGAGCCCTCGCTGCGCGAAGAATTGCGCTGCGCACCGACCGAGCGCTTGAAGGGGGGAGGCACCGCCGCGTGCGCACCTCCCCCGCGTCCCTCACGCTACAGCGCAGTGAGGGTCCCCCCGCAACCAAATGTGGAAGGGAGCCGCCGACAGGTGGGGTATGGCAGCGGCATTTCCCCCCGATGCCTTGCCGCTGCATGCGGTAGCCGCGACAAGGCGCCGACCACCACAACGGCCATATGTGACACCTCGTTCCAACGTCGAACACAAATTGTCAGTACGAAAACGTACGTGCACCGCGCACGCCTGGTGCTCCAGAACCCTGGTCGCCTCTTCCTTGGCAGATCACGGGTGGCACGCACCTTCTCAAACATCCGAGTTTTTGCTCCAGCCTACCCCCCGGGCCCATCCCACAGCTGCGCGATTGCCCTTCCGCTCCTCCTTCCTGCGCAACATCGCATCCCATCGTCCCGCCCGATCACTGGCTTTCAGAGCCAGCGCTGAGGTGACTGCCAGTTGCGCCCCAAATCCTGCCCGCAATGAAGACAGCAAAACCCCGCAGCTGATCGACCATCGGCGGCAAGCACTGAACTTATCGCTCTACATCTTCTGTGCCCATCGTTCCATCGTGCGCCCGCCCCCTTGGTCGCTAGTTTGCCGTCATGCCGCCGTCGATTACCAACTCGCTGCCAGTGACCCAGGACGCCTCGTCGGAGGCCAGATATAGGCAGCCAGCGGCGATGTCAGCAGGTGTTCCGAACCGGCCGAGTGGCGTGGCCTGCAAACGCATCTTTGCAACTTCGGGATTGGAATGGCCTGGTTTCGTCATCGGCGTGTCAACGAACCCGGGATGCACAGAGTTCACACGGATCTTGTCAGGCGCATACTGGATCGCCGCGGCTTTGGAAAAGATGCGCACTGCACCCTTAGACGCGTGGTAAGCCGCATTGGCGTGTGAGCCAATAATCCCGCAGATTGACGATATGTTGATGATTGAACCGCCTCCGGCACGCTGCATGGCTGGGATCGCGGCCTTGGTCCCGAGAAAGACGCCTGTGGCATTAATCTCGATGACGCGGTTCCACTGTTCTAGCGTCTGATCTGCGAGCCGTGGTCCGGCCGTGGGGCCCGTTTGGGTGTTCAATTGCGGGTCTCGACCGGAGATCCCAGCAATGTTGCACAGTATGTCGAGCTGACCATAGGTCCTCTCA
>JAMXLN010000227.1 GCA_024281145.1 Hyphomicrobiaceae bacterium
CCCGCATGCAGGCGATTGCTGTCGCCGACAAAAGCGACGACCGGAGAGCCGGCGTTGAGCGCCTCCACTAGGCCGGTGGCCAGGTTGGTGGCACCAGGGCCCAGTGTCGCATCGATCAGGCCGACGCGGCCGGACACCTTGGCGTAGGCGTCCGCGGCAAACGCTCCGCAGCGCTCATCGTTGATGAGGTGATGGGCGAGCCGCAGTCGCCGTGCCGCATCGTAGAAGGCCAGCAGCTGGAACCCGCCCATGCCGAACATGGGGCCACAATTGAAGGCCTTGAGCATGCGTGCCATCGCCTCGCCGCCCGTGATCTCGTTTGCCTGTGCCATCCCAGTGCTTCTCCTCCCAACTGCCCCTCGGGCGCTCCGCGGGCGTAGGGCAAAGCCCTGACGACCACGCCCGTCTGCCCTCATCTGATGGAGTTACCCCTCGCCCTGTCAACGCGCGAGATGCCCTTGCCCAAGGGGTGCGGACACCGGCACGCCACGTGCCGTCTGACGGAAGCCAGCGAAAGCCTCAAGGACTGCAGCCGATCGGACTTCACGGGCCAATGCATAGCGACCCGCTCATCCTGCTGGTACCGCGCCCCCAGATGCGCTCAGATGCGCTCGCCGACACCAGCGGGGGTGCGGGTGGGTTCGCCGTTGCCCCGCAGCGGCAGCGGATGGAGCCGCGCCCGGCGCGCGTCAAGCGCGGGCGCACGCGTTGGATGGAGCGCCAGTCGGCGAAAGGCCCCGGCATGGCGGGTGCCGTCCAGCGTGGTCAGGTACGGGCTCCACAGCTGGCGGCGTGCCTCGATACGTTGTAGCGGCCTCAGCGCATGACGCATCGGGGAAAGGGGCGCGAGGCGCTGGCCGCCGAGCCAGCTGTAAGTTGCCTGCCAAATCTCCGGCGGTGCCCTGCGGTTGCGCACTCCCCGCAACTGCACGATGTTGGGCATGCTCACCTCTTCATCGTGCAGCCCGATCTCCACACAGGCGATGCGCCGCGCGCCTTTGCGGATGGAGAAGACGGCTGTAAGCCCCGCATGCAGTTGATCGGCATATTGATCGAGGCAGTTCTCGAGCGCCTCGCTTTCGGCGATGAAGTCCTCCACGGTGCGAAGCGCCACAAAATCGAAGCCTCCCGCGGTGGCGTCGGCAAGCCATGGCGTCTCGATGCCGGGCCCAAGGGATTCGATGAGGCGCAGCCGCTGGCGCCATGCCGTGAGCTCCTCGCGCGCCCGCTTGAAGCTCATCTCGGGCGTCCACGGCCGGCGCAGCAGACGATGGCCCAAGAGGCCGGGGCGGCTGCTGAACCATGCCCACGCCGCCATGAACGCAAAGAGATCTTCGGGCGGACCCACCAGATCGCGCTGCCGTGCGAGCCAGAGCGCGTAGCCATCACCCGCCGTCTCCAAGGCGTGGCTCACGCGCGCGAGCCAGATCGACACGACACGTTCATCGCGCGGGATCAGGTTGGCGATGTTTAGGCAGAAGTTGGGCTCGAGGGGGAAAGTCGGCAGGGGTTCGGTGAATGCGCCGGGCGGCAGCCGTCGCAGCCACCAGGGAAGCCCCAGAGCGTCCGCGGCCTGGCGCAGCGATGCACCCGTCGCGACGAGCTCGAACGCGTGCTCACGCGCTGCCGCGGTGCCATAGCCGCTCACCAGCGCGAACAGCAGGGCCGGATAGGACTCGGCCAGATCCTCAAGCTCATGCGAACAGCAGGTGAGCTCGGCGACGTAGCGCCGACACCAAGGATGAAACGCTTCAAGCCGACGCTGCCGGCGGGCCTGGGCGTCCAATTGCTCCACAGCGCGATCGCACGTGGGGTCGACGGCCGTCATCTTTCTCTTCTTCTTGCCACTTGTTCGGCGCGCCTGCCCCGGCCGCTCCCGTAGGTAGCGAGACAAAGTGGCGAAATGGCGAGGAGGAGGGCGTCACGGCGAGGGCGCGTGGGGAAGGTTTCGATGTGCGACGCGCGTTGCTTCGCGCGCCCTGCGCTCTTGCTCCTCAGGCGTCAAGCCGGTTCACTGCAGCGCGGCAAGCGCCTGGCCAAAGCCGGCCAGCGAGATCGGAATGCCGATGCCCGCTTCCTCCGTCTGGAAGATGATGAAGACTGCGGTCTTGCCGGTCTTGAGCTGCTCAATGAGTTGGGGCTCGGCGACGACCTGGGCGTAGCAGGCAAAGTTATGACAACGCACAAACGGGGCGTGACCCACATCCTTGTCATCGATCTTAAGGCCAAGACCCGGTGGCAGCAGCACGCCTAGGGGTGCAAACACCCGCAGCACGCGCTTGCCGTCGGAGAACTTCTGAAAATAGACGGTGAGCCCGATGTTGTTGCGGTCCTCCGCCGTGACGCTCTGGACGAGCGCACACACCTCGTGCTTGGCGCCTGGCGGCGGCGGCCGGCATACGACCTGCCAGTCGCCATGCTGTGCTTTGACGGTCCCACCCTCGGGCGTCTGTGCGGCGGCGGATCCCCCCGGCAAGATGAGCGCGGCGCAGAGCGCCAGCACCGCCAACCGCACGGTGCAAAGAGCCCTGACGAAGGCGCTGCTCGCTCCTTGAGCGCGGACCACCGTTGCCGTCCCAGGCCAGGCGAACATCGCGACCCCCGTCATGCCCGTCTCATGTCTTGTGGCAGGACGCCCGCGTACTTGCCGAGGCGTTCCCGTCGTCACTCCCGTGGTGAAGCCCTGTGATCAGGCTCTTTGGTCGTACCCTCGGTGATCGTACCCTGTGGTCACACCCCCCGGCGATCACGCGGGGTCTCCTCGCATTCCCTGGTATGAGGCCCCTACGGTGAGACCCAATGGTGAGACCCTCTTGAGACCCTGTGGGGTGAAAACCTGTAGTGTGAGACCCTGTCGTGTGAGACCCCGTCGTCCGGCTCCCCGGCGATCCCGCGCTCGCCTCGCCCGTGCCGACGCACCACGCTCCCTGCGATCTCCCTCACAATTCCGGCCAAATTGCGCCGCGCGGGCGCGCCGCTCGGTCGGCGTCCCATCCACACCCAATCGCGCGCTCGCGCGAAATGGGCAAAAGCGCCGCGACAAAACCTCGGCAGTTCGCGCGTGGATATGCCGCAGCGAGCCGCACTTGAGTCCGCGTTCCCCCTCGTGCTTGGTGCAGCGCAGACAAGGGTACGTGCTGCCGCATTTCGGCCGATGCAAACCGAGGGAATTGGCAGACGGAACTTGGCAACGGCGAGGGCCGGCATATTGGGGAGAGCGGGATCAGTTGCTAGGATCGACAGGGAGCCCTGGCCGCACCTTGCCGAGCTAGCGAAGTGGCCCGGCTCATGGACACTAAGCTGGGATTTGGGAGCGATCTTGGAGCGATGTTCATGACGCGGTGGCGCCTGCGCACCTGGGTTCCTACTGCCCTGCGAATCGGGCTCGGCGGAGGCCTCATGTCAGGACCGGCATGGGCGGGTTCGGGTCAGCCCACTTACAAGCAGATCGGCTTCCAGCAAGCCGTCACGCCCGTGGCGCACGACATCCACTGGATGCACGACTACGTCAATGTGATCATTTTCTGCATCACGGCGTTCGTGCTGGCGCTGATGCTCTATGTCATCTGGCGCTTCAGCGAGGTGCGCAACCCGACACCCTCGCGCACGACCCACAACACGCTTATCGAAGTGCTGTGGACCGTGATCCCGGTCTTCATTCTGGTGGCGATCGCCATCCCCTCCTTCAAGCTGCTCTACTTCCAATACACATTTCCGCCGCCCGATCTCACCGTCAAGGCCACGGCGCATGCGTGGAACTGGACGCACGAGTATCCCGACCAGGGCATCACCGTCGATTCGGTGATGCTGCAGGACAACGAGCGCCAAGATGTGATTAAGTCGGGCATTCCGGCGTGGCAGGTGCCCCACAACCTGGCGGTGGACAACGAGATCCTGGTTCCGGTCGACAAGGTGGTGCATGTGCTCATCACCTCAAGCGACGTGATCCACAACTGGACCATTCCCTCGTTCGGGTCCAAAGTCGATGCCGTGCCCGGCCGGATCACAGCCACCTGGTTCAAAGCCGAGAAGGAAGGCATCTACTTCGGGCAATGCTCGGAGCTGTGCGGCAAGGATCACGCGTTCATGCCGATCGCCGTACGCGTGGTGAACCAGCAGACGTTTAACGATTGGGCAGCAGCGTTGAAGGCGCGCGACAAGAAGAAGGCTAAAGAGATCATTCGCTCCATCGCGGTCAATCTGCCGGACCAGACCAAGATCGCGGGCGATTGAAGGCCGCTGTGACGGGGCGCTCAGCCTTGAGCGGACCCGGTTTGCGCAAGCAGATCGAATAACAAGCGCGAGTGCACACGAAGGCAAGCGAGATGGCAAGCAAGGCGCACGCAGAGCACGCACCCGAGAGCGAGCACGCCCATACGCCCTACGGCATTTGGCGATGGCTCAACTCCACCAATCACAAAGACATCGGCACGATGTATCTCTTGTTTGCCATCATGGGCGGACTCATCGGTGGCTTCCTGTCCGTCATGATGCGCATGGAGCTGCAGGAGCCGGGACTGCAGTATTTCGCCAACGGCCACATGTTCAACGTGTTCATCACGGGGCACGGCCTCATCATGGTGTTCTTCATGGTGATGCCCGCCATGATCGGGGGCTTCGGCAACTGGTTCGTGCCGCTCATGATCGGCGCGCCGGATATGGCGTTCCCGCGCATGAACAACATCTCGTTCTGGCTGCTTCCAGCCTCCTTCACCCTGCTCTTGACCTCCATGTTCGTGGAGGGTGAGGCGGGCATGAACGGGGTCGGCGCCGGCTGGACGGTCTATGCGCCTTTGTCGACCCAGGGCCACCCGGGCCCGGCCATGGATTTCGCCATCCTGTCGCTGCACCTGGCGGGTGCCTCCTCAATCCTCGGGGCCATCAACTTCATCACCACCATCTTCAATATGCGCGCCCCCGGCATGACATTGCATAAGATGCCGCTCTTCGTGTGGAGCGTCCTCGTCACGGCATTCCTCTTGCTCTTGTCGCTCCCCGTCTTGGCTGGCGCCATCACGATGCTGCTGACCGACCGCAACTTCGGCACGACTTTCTTCAACGCGGCCGGTGGCGGCGATCCTATCCTCTACCAGCACCTGTTCTGGTTCTTCGGCCACCCGGAGGTCTACATCCTCATCCTGCCGGGCTTTGGCATGGTGAGCCAAATCGTGTCGACGTTCGCCAGAAAGCCGGTGTTTGGCTATCTCGGCATGGCCTACGCCATGGTAGCGATCGGCTTCGTCGGCTTCATCGTCTGGGCCCACCACATGTACACGTCGGGCATGGGCGTGGACGCGCAGGCCTACTTCGTGTTCGCCACCATGGTGATCGCCGTACCGACCGGTGTGAAGATCTTCTCCTGGATCGCCACCATGTGGGGCGGCTCGATCCAGTTCCGCGTGCCGATGCTGTGGGCGTTGGGGTTCATCTTCCTCTTCACCGTCGGCGGCGTAACTGGCGTCATGCTGGCCAATGCCGGCGTCGACCGTGCCTTCCACGATACCTATTACGTGGTGGCGCATTTCCACTACGTCTTATCGCTCGGCGCCGTGTTCACGATATTTGCGGGCTGGTACTACTGGTTCCCGAAGATGACCGGTTACATGTACAACGAAGCGCTGGGCAAGCTGCACTTCTGGCTCACCTTCATCGGCGCCAACGTGCTGTTCTTCCCACAGCACTTCCTCGGCCTTGCGGGCATGCCGCGGCGCTACGTCGACTACCCTGAAGCCTTCGCCTATTGGAACTGGTGGTCTTCGGTGGGCTCCTACATCACCGCGGCGGGCACCATCATCTTCGTGCTCGGCATGCTCTATGCCTACTTCGGCGCCCGCCAGAGGGCGGGAAACAATCCCTGGGGCGTCGGCGCAACCACGCTCGAGTGGCAGCTGCCCTCGCCGCCGGCCTTCCACTCCTACGAGACGCTGCCCCAGTTCATGGAGAGCCCGCATCACTAGCCCTCGGCATGCCCTACGCGGGGCCCGCCAGGTGCGTGCGCGGGCCAACGAAGCCTTCGCGAGCTCTGAGCGTTGCTGGGACAGCTCGCGCGTCGGCTTGGGCTTATCGCACACGATCGTTGGTGCATGACTGACCTTGGTCTTCATTCGGGCGGCCTGCGCTCCACCGATGGCGTGGGCGGCAGCATCGCCGACTACATCGCGCTCATGAAGCCGCGGGTGATGTCGCTTGTCGTCTTCACCGCGCTGGTCGGCATGGTTCTGGCCCCCGTACAGCTCCACCCCGCTCTTTCCGTCATCGCGCTCATTTGCATCGCGGTGGGCGCGGGCGCGTCGGGTGCACTCAACATGTGGTACGACGCTGACATTGATGCCTGCATGCAGCGCACCGCCAGCCGGCCAATCCCGCGCGGCTACGTGGCGCCCGAAGAAGCGCTGACCTTCGGCACGATCCTGGCCCTCGGTTCGGTGGGAACGCTCGGCCTCGTCATCAATTGGGTGGCGGCAAGCTTGCTTGCCTTTACGATCGCCTTCTATGTCCTCATCTACACCATGTGGCTGAAGCGGCGCACGCCGCAGAACATCGTGATCGGCGGTGCGGCCGGCGCCTTTCCACCCATGATCGGTTGGGCTGCGGCGACGGGCTCCGTCAGTCTCGAGAGCATCGCGCTCTTCCTCATCATCTTCATGTGGACCCCGCCGCATTTCTGGGCGCTCGCCCTCTACAGAACGCGCGATTATGCGCGCGCCGGCGTGCCGATGCTGCCGGTCGTCGCTGGCCAGGACGAGACGCGCAAGCAGATCGTGATCTACGCGGCGCTGCTTCTGCCTGTGGGCCTTGCGCCAACCATCCTTGGCCTTGCCGGCGTCCTCTACGCGGTGGTCGCGATGGGGCTGGGCGCCATCTTCCTAGCGCTGGCCCTGGCCATCTACCGCACGCGCGAAGGGCGCGCTGCCGACCACGCGGCGCGACGGCTCTTTGCCTTCTCGATCCTTTACCTTTTTGCGCTGTTCGCCACGCTTCTGTTGGAACGCGGCATCGGGCGACTTCTCAACTGATCGGGAGGTCCGGTCGGTGGCGGACGAGGAACAGCAGGAGCGGGATCGGCGGCGCAGGATGAGATCGATTGCCATCGCGCTCGCGCTCGCGGGGCTGGTGGTGCTGTTCTATGTGGCCACGCTCGTGCGGCTCGGTGGCAACGTCTTCAACCGGCCGCTCTAGCCCGGCCAACCGGCGGGGAACCGGTAGACACGAGGGGCAACACGGATAGGGTTTTGCAGCATGGCAGCCAAACCGGACAACAGCCCTCAATCGAAACGGCACCGCACCGTCGCCATCTGGTGCGCCGTGCTGGTCGCGGTCATGGTGGGGATGGCTTACGCCGCCGTGCCGCTCTATCGCCTGTTCTGCCAGGTGACGGGCTTCGACGGCACACCGCGCATTGCCACGGCCCCGCCGACCAAGGTGCTTGACCGCACGGTAACCGTCCGCTTCGACGCCAACGTTGCCCCCGGACTGCCGTGGCGGTTCCAACCCGACCAGACCACCACCAAAGTCAAGCTTGGAGAAACCACGCTTGCGTTCTATCGCGTCACCAACACCTCGGACCACCCGCAGTGGGGCATGGCCACATTCAACGTGTTCCCCGAGCAGGCGGCGCCGTTCTTCGACAAGCTGCAGTGCTTCTGCTTCACCGAGCAGCTGCTGCAGCCCGGCGAAAGCCAGGAGATGCCGGTGAGTTTCTTTGTCGACCCGCAGATCGTCGCCGACAAGGATGCCTTCTGGATTGAGCACATTACCCTGTCATATACGTTCTATCCGGCAGCACCTCCCAAATCCGCCGGCAAGGCGCCAGATCCTGCGACACCGCAAGCGGTGCAAGGCAAAGGACAAGCCGGTTAGATTGCGCCGGCACGGGAGCCGGCAACCAAGCTCCGCTCGGGGCACCAGGAGCACACAGATGGCCGATACGCACGCCAAGCATCACGACTACCACCTGGTGAACCCTAGCCCGTGGCCAGCCGTCGGAGCCACGGCCGCCTTTGTTACGGCGTTGGGCCTCATCGTGTGGATGCGTTCCATGCACGGCGGCGATGGGCTGTTCGGCCTCAAGGGTCCCTCGCTCTTTGGCGTCGGCGTGGCCGGCCTCCTCTTCACGATGTTCATGTGGTGGCGCGACGTCATCAAGGAAGCGCACGGCGGCGACCACACTCCCGTGGTGCAGCTGCACCTGCGCTACGGCATGATCCTGTTCATCGCCTCCGAGGTGATGTTCTTCGTCGCGTGGTTCTGGGGCTACTTCGACGCGGCGCTCTTCCCCGGCGCCGTCCACCCCCTCGATATCACGGGGCCCGACGGCACGGTGGAGGCGGGCAAAGAAATCATCGGCATGGTCAAGCGCGACGAACTCTTTGGCGGGCACTGGCCGCCAAGGCCGGCCGAGGTCGCCGAAACCAGCGGCTACTTCCGTGGCACGTTCGATCCGTGGAGCCTGCCTTTCGTCAACACGCTGATCTTGCTCACCTCGGGCACCACCGTGACGTGGGCTCACCACGCCTTGCTCGAAGACAACCGCAAGGGCCTGGTGTGGGGCTTGGTCCTGACGATCATGCTGGGGATCCTCTTCACCACGTGCCAGGCTTACGAGTACGTGCATGCAGGGTTTAGCTATGCCGGCCACATCTACGGCTCCACGTTCTTCATGGCGACCGGCTTCCACGGCGCGCACGTGATCATCGGTTCGACGTTCCTCATCGTCTGCCTGATCCGCGCTTATCTCGGGCACTTCAAAC
>JAMXLN010000228.1 GCA_024281145.1 Hyphomicrobiaceae bacterium
CCGGTAATCATGTTCTGAATGGGCGCCACGGTCAGCGCCGATCCCGCCCCGAAGCCGGCGGCGGTAAGGCCCGCTGCCAGCCCGCGCTTGTCGGGGAACCACTTGAGCGCATTGCCGATGCACGTGCCGTAGACGCCGCCCGCGCCAATGCCGGCGATGATCTGCGCGGCGTAGTATCCGGTGAGCCCGCCCAGCGCGGTGGCGTAGGAGTTCATCACCCAGCCCACCCCGGCCAGGATGCCGCCGCACAGAATGACGAGCTTGGGGCCCCACTTGTCGACGAACCAGCCTTCGATGGGAACGAGCCAAGTCTCGAACAGAACGAAGAGGGTAAAGGCGATTTGAATTTCGGCTCGCTGCCAATGGAATGTCTTTTGAATATCTGGAACAAAGAAGGTCCAACCATATTGCAGGTTGGCGATCATCACCATGCAGATCACGCCGATGATGAGCTGAGTCCAGCGAAACAGGTTGCTCGCGCGAGCCGCTTGCGGCTCCGAGAACGCGTCCATGGCGCTTCCCCCCGGCGCGCCATCGCCGGCGCGCGTCCGTCATGCTTCTTTGCTGGACAGGTATGCGATATGCCAGCGGCACCAGGATAACAGCTCCAGAGCTTACCCTCAATCCCGTGAACTTGGCGTGGTCCTGCACAGCTCACGGTAGGAGGACTTGCAGCGGTGCTGCCTTTGTGGTGTATGGTATACCAGATTCCAGTGCGCTGCCATTCCTGTGCCAGCGAGTGTGACGTGGCCGACACCCACTTGAAAATCGCGCCCATCGGGGAGGGATTGAGCCTCAAGGCGCGGGCCTACGATGCGCTCAAGATGGCCATTCTCAACATGAACATCTACGCCGAAGGCGCCCAGCTGCGCCTCGACGAGCGCGATCTGTCGCAGCGCTTCGGGGTGAGCCGCACCCCGCTGCGGGAGGCACTGGCGCAGCTCGATCAAGAGGGTCTGGTCAAGATCGTGGCCCGTCGCGGCATCTTCATCGTACGCAAGACCAAGGCCGAAATTCTGGACATGATCACGGTCTGGGCGGCGCTCGAGAGCATGGCGGCGCGGCTCGCCACCCGGCACGCCGAGATCGACGCGATCGCACGCCTGCACACGCTCGTTGACCAGTTTTCCCAAGACGAGGTGGCGCACAAGACGGGTGAGTACTCCGAGGCCAACATCAAGTTCCACCAAGCCATCATTGGTTTGAGCAAGTGCCCGCTCATTGCCGAGATCACCAACGGGCTGTTCTTTCACATGCGCGCCATCCGCCAGCGCACCATTTTCGAACAGGACCGGGCGCGGCGCTCGATCGTGGACCACAAGGAAATCGTGGCGGCATTGGAGGCGCGCGATGCCGACCGCGCCGAGCGCTTGGTGCGCGAGCACACGTTGCGCTTGCGCGACCACGTCGAGTGCTTCGTGGAACTGGAGTGAGGGGACGACGACGCGTCAGAGTAAGGAGGTCCACCCATGGCGGCGCAAGCAGCGGGCGAGCAGGAACTGACGGACGGTTTTCACCTCGTAATCGAGGCGCTCAAGCTCAACGGCATAAACACGATCTACGGCGTGCCCGGCATCCCGATCACCGACCTCGGGCGCATGGCGCAGGCCGCGGGCATGCGCGTCATTTCCTTCCGCCACGAACAGAACGCTGGCAATGCGGCGGCGATCGCTGGGTTCCTGACAAGAAAACCCGGCATTTGCCTCACCGTGTCGGCGCCGGGATTCCTCAATGGTTTGACGGCGCTGGCCAATGCCACGACCAACTGCTTTCCGATGATCCTCATCTCGGGTTCCTCCGAGCGCGAGATCGTCGACCTGCAACAGGGCGACTACGAGGAGATGGACCAGCTCGCAGTTGCCAGGCCGTTGTGCAAGGCGGCATTCCGAGTGCTGCACGCCGCCGACATTGGCATCGGCGTGGCGCGGGCGATGCGTGCGGCGCTGTCCGGCCGGCCGGGCGGTGTCTATCTGGATCTGCCCGCGAAATTGTTCGCGCAGGTTTTGAACGCCGAGACCGGAGCGGGGTCCCTGGTGAAGGTCGTCGACCCAGCCCCCGCTCAGATCCCGGCCCCCGCCGCCGTCAAGCGGGCGCTTGATGTGCTGCGCAGCGCCAGACGCCCGCTGATTATCCTCGGCAAAGGTGCGGCTTACGCGCAGGCCGATGCGGCAATCCGCGCCTTCGTCGAAAAGAGCGGCGCACCTTTTCTGCCGATGAGCATGGCCAAGGGCCTGTTGCCGGATACGCACCCCCAATGCGCTGGTGCGGCGCGCTCGACGGTCTTGCGCGATTGCGATGTGGTCATGCTGATCGGCGCCCGACTGAATTGGCTCTTGTCGCACGGCAAGGGCAAGACATGGGGCGAGCCGCACGCCAAAAGGTTCATCCAGATAGATATTGAGCCCAAGGAGATGGACTCAAACGTCGAAATCGCTGCTCCGCTGGTCGGCGACATCGGCTCCTGCGTGGCGGCTTTGCTGGACGGCATGGAGGGCAAGTGGCCGGCCTCCCCGGCGGATTGGAGCGAGGCGGTGAGGACGAAGAGGGAGGAGAACATCGCCAAGATGGCGCCGCGGCTCATGAAGAACTCGGCGCCGATGGACTTTCATGGGGCACTCGGCGCGCTGCGCACCGTTATCAAGAGCCGGCCCGATACCATTCTCGTCAATGAAGGCGCTAACACGCTCGACCTCGCGCGCGGCATCATCGATATGTATCAGCCCCGCAAGCGGTTGGACGTCGGCACCTGGGGTGTCATGGGCATCGGCATGGGCTATGCCATCGCCGCGGCCATTGAGACCGGGAACCCCGTGTTGGCCGTCGTCGGTGACAGTGCCTTCGGGTTCTCTGGGATGGAAGTGGAGACGATCTGCCGCTACCAGCTGCCGGTTTGCGTTGTCGTCTTCAACAACAATGGCATCTATCGCGGAACCGACGTCAACGCCGCTGGCGGTACCGATCCCGCGACGACCGTGTTCGTCAAGGACGCGCGCTACGACAGGATTGCGGAGGCTTTCGGCGGCGCAGGCGGGCATGCGACGACGCCCGACGAGCTCGCTCGGGCCGTCAACAAGGCAATCGAACTGCGCCGACCGACCCTCATTAACGCGGTGATCGATCCGGCAGCCGGAAGCGAGAGCGGTCGCATCGGTAATCTCAATCCGCAGAGCGTGCTGAAGAAGAGACAATAGCCCAGCAAGCCATGTCGCAAACGCGGGAGCCGCACGATATTCCCGCCATCGACCCGCACAAATGAAGGAGACTGCCAACATGGGCAAGGCGTTGGAAGGCGTAAAGATCCTCGACTTCACGCACGTCCAATCGGGCCCGACCTGCACGCAGCTGCTGGCCTGGTTTGGAGCCGACGTGATCAAAGTGGAGCGTCCGGGCGTCGGTGATATCACGCGCGGGCAATTGCAGGACATCCCCAAGGTGGACAGCCTCTATTTCACGATGCTGAACCACAACAAGCGCTCCATCACCATCGACAGCAAGAACCGCAAGGGCATGGAGATCCTCGAGCGCCTGGTGAAGCGGTGCGATGTATTGGTCGAGAACTTTGCGCCGGGTGCGCTCGATCGCATGGGGCTCACGTGGGAGCGCATCCAGCAGCTCAACCCGCGCATGATCTATGCCTCCGTCAAGGGCTTCGGCCCCGGACCCTACGAGGACTGCAAGGTCTACGAGAACGTGGCGCAGTGCACGGGCGGCTCTGCCTCCACCACCGGCTTCCGTGATGGCCCTCCCCTGGTCACGGGTGCGCAGATCGGCGATTCCGGAACCGGCCTGCATTTGGCGCTTGGCATCGTCACGGCCCTCTATCATCGCAGCGTGACCGGCAAGGGCCAGCGCGTCACCTGCGCCATGCAGGACGGCGTTTTGAACCTCGCCCGCGTGAAGATGCGCGACCAACAGCGCCTCAAGCATGGACCGCTCACCGAATACAGCCAGTACGGCGAGGGCCTCCCGTTCGGCGACGCGGTCCCGCGGGCGGGCAATGATTCCGGTGGCGGACAGCCCGGGCGCATCCTCAAGTGCAAGGGCTGGGAGACCGATCCCAACGCCTACATCTATTTCATCACCCAGGCCCCGGTGTGGGAGGCGATCTGCGAGGTCATCGGCGAGCCCGGTTGGAAGACACACGCCGACTACGCCAAACCGCCCGCGCGCCTCACGCGCCTCAACGAGATTTTCGCACGCATCGAGCAGTGGACCATGACCAAGACCAAGTTCGAAGCCATGGACATTCTCAACAAGTACGACATCCCCTGTGGACCCATTTTGTCCATGAAAGAGCTCGCACAGGACGAGGCGCTGTTTGCCACCGGCACCATGGTGGAGGTCGCCCATCCCAAGCGGGGCAAGTATCTGTCGGTCGGCAACCCGATTAAGCTCTCGGCTTCACCCTCAGAAGTGAAGCGCTCGCCGCTGTTGGGCGAGCACACCGAGGAGGTCCTGCGCGAGCTCGGCTATGCGGGCGAGGAGATCGCGGCGTTGGCGCAGGCCGGCGCCACCGCGCCGTTGAAGAAACAGGCCGCGGAGTAGGCGCGCAATCGGAGGCTGATAGGGTTGGCCACACGCGGGCGTCTGTCAGCCAGAATGGTTCACCTCGCCGAGGTCTACGCAAAGACTTCACTGGAGTAGAACGAGATGCGTATCGTTGTGCATGGGCAGCAGGCCTTTGGAAAGGCGGTCCTGGAGGCGCTGCTCAAGCGTCAAGAGAACGTGATCGCGGTCTATGTGGCGCCGGAAAAGCCTGGGGCCAAGGTCGATCCGCTCAAGGAGGCGGCGCTGGCCGCAAATCTGCCGGTCTTTCAGCCGACCTCCTACAAGCAGCCAGAGGTGTGGGCCGAGTTCAAGGCCCTCAAACCGGACCTGCAGGTGATGGCGTTTGTCACGCTGTTCGTGCCCGAGGAGTTCCTCAACATCCCCACGCACGGCTCCATTCAATATCACCCCTCGCTGCTGCCCGCCTACCGCGGTGCCAGCGCCATCAACTGGCCCATCATCAAGGGCGAGACGGAAACGGGACTATCGGTCTTTTGGCCCGACAACGGCCTCGACACCGGTGACGTGCTCTTGCAGAAGAAAACGACAATCAGCGCCGACGACACGCTCGGAACCGTCTATTTCGACCGGCTGTTCCCGCTGGGTGTGGAGGCCATGCTCGAGGCGGTCGATCTCGTCAAGTCTGGCCGGGCGCCACGTCTGAAGCAGGATGAAGCGAAGGCCACGTACGAGGGCCGGTGTGGTCCCGACAATGCGCGCATCGATTGGGGGAAACCCTGGGTACAAATCGATCGCCTGATCCGTGGTTGCAATCCCGCACCTGGGGCGTGGACGATGCTGGCCGGCAAGCAGCTGAAGATCTTCGATGCTAAGCCGCTGCCGGCCAAGGACCCGAAGGGTATCGGCGGAAAGCTGGGCGAGATCGCCGCGGTGGAGGCCGACGGCTTCAAAGTCGTATGCGCCGACGGGCGCTTCAAAGTTACCCGCGTTCAGCCCTTCGACGGCAAGAAGCTCGAAGCCGGCGCGTGGGCGATGTCGGCCGGCTTGAAGCCTGGCGTCATCTTTGACAAACCATGACGCTGCCTGCGAGGCGCATATGCGCGGGCCCGAGCCGCGTACGGGGGATCACACAAGTCGCAGCGCAATCTTCATGACACGGATGGCGTGGCGTCCCCTGCGCGGGGATGACGCCTCGCAAGGCAAACTGGAGTGAGAGATGGCCGTGAAATCAGATATCGAGATTGCCCGCGATGCGAAGATGAAGCCGATCGCGGAGGTGGGCAAACGCATCGCCATTCCCGACGGCGCGCTGCTGAACTACGGGCCCTACAAGGCCAAGGTGTCGTTCGATTTCATCAAGGATGTGCAAAAGAACAAGGATGGCAGGTTGATCCTCGTGACTGCCATTACGCCGACGCCGGCGGGCGAAGGCAAGACCACGACCACAGTCGGTCTGGGCGACGGTCTGAACCGCATCGGCAAGAAGGCCATGTGCTGTCTGCGCGAGCCTTCGCTTGGGCCCTGCTTTGGCATGAAGGGTGGCGCGGCGGGTGGCGGGTACGCGCAGGTGGTCCCGATGGAGGACATCAACCTGCATTTTACCGGAGACTTCCACGCCATCACGAGTGCGCACAATTTGCTAGCGGCGATGCTCGACAACCACATCTATTGGGGCAATGCCCTGGCGATCGACGCGCGCCGCATCGGTTGGCGGCGCGTCATGGACATGAATGACCGCGCGCTAAGATCCATCGTCAACTCGCTCGGGGGGGTCGCCAACGGGTTTCCCCGCGAGGACGGGTTCGACATCACCGTGGCCAGTGAGGTGATGGCCATCCTGTGCCTCGCCATGGATCTCAAGGACCTCGAGCGCCGGCTGGGCAACATTGTCGTCGGCTACACGCGCGACAGAAAGCCAGTCAAAGCGCACGACCTCAAGGGCGATGGCGCTATGACGGTGCTGTTGAAGGACGCGCTGATGCCCAACTTGGTGCAGACCCTGGAGAACAATCCAGTCTTCATCCACGGCGGACCGTTTGCCAACATTGCGCACGGCTGCAACTCGGTGCTGGCCACCAAGACGGCCCTTAAGCTGTGCGATTACGTGGTGACCGAGGCGGGTTTCGGCGCCGATTTAGGCGCGGAGAAGTTCTTCGACATCAAATGTCGCAAGGCCGGGCTCAATCCCGCCGCCGCCGTCATTGTCGCCACCGTGCGCGCGCTCAAGATGCATGGGGGTATCGGCAAAGACGATTTGAAGCACGAAAACGCCGCCGCCGTCGCCGAGGGTTGCGCCAACCTCAAGCGACATTTGGAGAACGTGCGCAAATTTGGTGTGCCGCCGGTGGTCGCCATCAACCGCTTCGTTACCGATACCGACAAGGAGATCTCCGAGGTGATGAAGGCCGCGGAGAGCTCCGGTGCCAAGGCCTTCGTGTGCACGCATTGGAGCGACGGCGGCAGGGGGATCGAGGGTCTAGCGCGCCATGTCGTGGAGCTGGCCGACAGCGGACAGTCCAAGTTCAAGCCGCTCTATCCCGATGACATGCCCTTGCGCGATAAGGTCAGAACCATTGCCACCGAGATCTATCGGGCTGCCGACATCGCTTGCGATGCCTCGATCGAGGCCCGCTTCAAGGAACTGCAGACGGCCGGTTACGGCCATCTGCCCGTGTGCATGGCCAAGACGCAGTACTCTTTCTCCACTGACGCCAACAAGAAGGGCGCGCCAACGGGCCACATCGTTCCGATCCGGGAGTTGCGGCTTTCAGCCGGCGCCGAGTTCGTTGTCGCCATCACCGGCGAGATCATGACCATGCCTGGCCTTCCGCGCGTCCCGGCCGCCAACGCCATCCGCCTCAACGACAAGGGTCAGATCGAGGGGTTGTTCTGAGCGGCGCGACGCGGTCCTCTAGGGCGAGCTTGCAAATATCCCTGCCAACCGCTCGATGATGGGCGGGAGCAGCTGCCCATGGCACCGATCCGACGCGTGTTGGGCCGGAAGTGCGGGAAGGTTTGCGGTGCACGCGTCAACTCGTGACCGTCTGCACCCTGACCATCTGCGCGCGGCCGTCGTGCTGGCGTTGCCGCGCCATACCTCTAATCCCGGCAGGGGTAAGCGACGGCGGTGCAGATGAGCTGGCCGCTCTCTTGGCCGCAGCGGTAGTCGGCGGCAAGCGCCTTGGACCAGTCCGCGTACGCAGCACCCAGGGTTGGCATTGCGCGCACCTTGGCTCGCCAATTGCCGCGCGCCTTAGCCTTGGCCAGCGTTTCGAAGCCAGATGGATCACCGCGCGCCGTGACAGGTAGATCGGCGCACGTTGCGGCAGCCGCCGGCCCCGCCGGAGCGGCGAGCGCCCACAAGACCGCCGCAGCTGCAGCGAAGCAACGGATCGCAGGCATGCACGGGCCGTTATTTGTTGATCAGGCGGCGCGACGATACGACTTCACGCGAGCGGCGCATAGCCCGCAATCAAAGGAGCCCGGCCATGGGTGAGGACGTTGTGGCGAAATTTACGCAGCTGGCGACGCCCACGATTGCCAATGCGCTCGACGATGTGGCCTTCGAAGGCGCGCTCTCGGGTCTCGCTCAGATTGTGCCTGGCACGCGCTGCGTCGGCCGCGGTGACCGTGCGAGAAATCACGGTGCGGCGACTTCACCTCGCATGATTTCAGGTTGGCAAGATCATCGATGCGGTGGCCCCCAGGCGACGTGCTGGTCATCGACAACGGTGGGCACCGCGTCTCCACCTTTGGCGGGGTTGCCACGTTGGCCGCCAAGCTCAAGGGTACCGTTGGTCTCGTGGTCGACGGCGGGGTACGCGATCTGGAGGAGATGCTCGAGCGCGCGCTCCTGGTATTTGCACGCCACCTGACGCCACTCACTGGGCGTTCGCGCCTCGCCGTCACCGCCATCAACGAGCCCATTAGTTGCGGGGGAGTGCGCGTGCGACCGGGCGACGTGATGGTCGGCGACGGGTCAGGCGTAGTGTGTATTCCAGCCGAGCGCGCCCTCGAGGTGGCCGAATTGGCCCAGCGCTACGCCCGCGATGACGTGGCCGCCGCCGAGCTGCGCAAGGGCTCACCTGCGCGGCGATGGCCAAGTTTGAGCGCATCTGAAAAACCGCTCGGGTGCACCTCAAGGTAACGAGCAAGCTCCGGGACGTCGGTGGCATTGACAACTCGAGCGGGTCCGGAGCCGCCTGGCATCTCGTTCGGGCTAGCTCTCGTGCCAGGGCGCCACGTTCACGGGTCGGCTGTGGGCGGCCTCCCAAAGGGTGTCCAATAGCGTTGTGCATCACCTGAGGGTGCCGTTTTGAGCGCGGTGGCCTAGAGGATGCCTGGGCGGTCCCGGCACAGGTTCACCCCCGGGAGCCTGTGGAAAACGGGCGACCGAGGCACGGGCCAGCTCGGAGCTGACGAGGAGCTGACCCGCCGTGCCGGTCCTAACAGCCATTGGGAGGCGGCGAGGGGGCCAGCCTTGTTCTTGGGGATTCTTGGGGCTCGGCTCCCTGCCTGAGGGCCAGACCGCGGAACAGGGAACGAGACACAATCCGGCACATTCGATTGGGCCTGTCAGCTGCCAAGGATGTCAGGCGCCCCTATGCCGTCCCCAGCCAGGTCGGGTCTAGGGCGCGTCCCCGATCAGCGCTGGTTGCAGAGGTCCGATCGCAGCTGCCACCTGATCGCGATTGGTTCGGACGGCACGGTGTGCTAAATCGTCGGGGGCGAACGCAGCTAACCGCGGCGTGGAGCAGGCACACGCGAAGCATGCTTGGAGGCGAACGACGCATCGCTTTCTCCGGCGTGCGGGTAGGACGAGCAAGGACATGGGAAAGAAGGGAAGAGACCGGGGCCAGCGCCGGCGCGGGTTTGACGACGACGCATTCGGCGGGCCAGACCCGCGCGACGAGGTTCCCTATCAGCCGCCATTCCGCAGGCCCCCGCCGCGGCACGAGGCGGCGCCGTCCGGTCCACCGCTGGACGCGACGGTCAAATGGTTCAACTCTGAAAAGGGTTTCGGTTTCGTGGAGCTCGCGGACGGCTCGGGGGACGCTTTCCTGCATATTGGTGTCCTGCAGAACGCCGGACACGAGGCAGTCGCACCCGAGACCAAACTCAAGGTTCAGGTGGGCCAGGGGCAAAAGGGTCGGCAGGTCACCGCCGTTCTCGAGGTCGATGCGAGCAGCGCCGCTGCAGCGGCGCCAAGCCGACGGCCGGGACCGAAGGTGCCTTACGATCGCGCGCGGCCCGATCCAAGCACTGCGTCCTCGCTCGCGGGAACAGTGAAGTGGTTCAATCCCGACAAGGGCTTCGGGTTCGCCGTCGCCGAGGATGGTGGCAAGGACGTCTTCATCCACATCTCGGTGGTGGAGAAGGCGGGCATGCGTACACTGGCCGACGGACAAAAGGTGTCGATGCAGGTCGTCAAGACCCCGAAGGGGCGCGAGGCGATTTCGCTGACCTCGGCCGAATAGTCGCTTAAATTCGTGCCGCCGAATGCGTGCAGCCAGATCGCGTTCGCAAGAACGTTGGGTCTGGCGGCCGGAACCATTGATGCCGCTGATTGTTCTCCGCGGGCGGACGCTCACGCCTGGGAGTTGCCCGATGACAAAGCGCTATGCGCCGCTTACGGTCGTTGTTTTGGTGGGCGCCTTCGCACTGCTTGGTTACATGGGTGCGCGCCTCTCGCAGAAAGAGGCTTTGCTCGCGACCTCGGATCTGCCACCCGCCGCCCATCCAGTTGACAAGACAGCGGTTGCGCCATCCGCGCGCGATGGCGACCGGCGCGAGGCCGGAACGCCGGCAGGTCTCGCCAAGTCCGTCGCCAAGTCCGTCGCCGAGCCCGCCGAACCCAGCGCGCAAGCGCGTTCGGTTGCGGTTGCGCCTCTCCTATCCAACGAGAGCGTGCGCGAAAGGATGACGGTCAGTCCTGCGACACCCGAGCCCGTCGAACCAACTCAACCCCTGATGCTGCTCAACCAGGGGAGCGTGGCCAACGATTGGGGGCAGACCGACCCCGGCCAAGCTGCGATGCCCGACCAAGCTGCGATGCTAAGCCATCGCGCACACGCCACGAACTCGGAGGAGCGCCAGTCGCGCTTCTCCGAGCGCACCGCAACGGGGCGCCAACCTGCGCTTGGGGCGGAAAACGCGCCGGTTGAGAAATCCCGCGCCAAGCGCGCGGGCACGCATCAATCGCGGCACCGTGAGGTGGTTGAGAGCAGCGGTTCTGCCAGCCGGTCGCGCGCTCGTCGCTATGCCGCGCGGGAGGATATGCCCGCCCCGCCAGGCTTTCGATTGCTCCCGTTCCTGCCGATCTTTTTGCCTTTCTAGGCTGAACGACGTCGCAGCCGCTGACGAGGATTGCCGGGTGTCGGCCTCAAAGCCAACAGAGCGCGCGACGCCAATAGGGCCCGAGGTTGGGGCCCGGTCGATGCGCCAATCACGCCTCGGCGCGCACCGCTGGTGCGATCCGCTCAATCCCATTTTACTGAAGGCCTTGGCGTCGGGCGGCGTGACGTCCGAGGGCCCGGTGCGATAGTGACGGCATGTGCCGCTCACCCCGCGTGGCACCAGCAAAGCGGACTGTGGAAGGCAAGGCCCGCGGGATCGCCCAACCCCTTGAGGCGGGTTGGGGGCTCACCGGATCCTCTCGCGACGGTTGCGTCGGGACAGCCGTTCTGCTTCATGGATTTGCGGCGCGACGCTTGAGCGCTCCCGCCGATTGCCCTACCCAATAACCCGCCTGTGGTAGACGACCGTTGAACCATCAGAAGTTCAAGTGTGCGCGCTGGGCGCAAATCCCAAAGCCGGCCAGAAATCCTCTGCCGGTGCGCTGGGGTGCCTCGCTCATAGCGCCTCTGTTGCCCCGCGGCTCGCCATGGCTAGATGCCAACAGGTGGCGACGGGAAAGCTCGCACGGGGCCACAGTCGTCGAGGCGGCCAGCCATTTTGCCCAAGCAACGGGTCCACTGATCACCTGAGGAAACGCCAATGGCCAACGCAAAAAAACCCACCACCACCCAGATCAAGAAGCTGCGCTCGCGGCAGTGGTTCGACAATCCCGACAACCCCGACATGACCGCGCTCTATCTGGAGCGCTACATGAACTATGGCTTGACCCGTGAGGAGCTCTCCAGCGGCAAGCCGATCATCGGTATTGCCCAGTCGGGCTCCGACTTGTCGCCCTGCAACCGTCATCACATCGGGCTGGCGATGCGCGTACGCGAAGGGATCCGCGAGGCGGGAGGCATCGCCTTCGAATTCCCCGTGCATCCCATCCAAGAAACAGGCAAGCGCCCGACGGCTGCGCTCGATCGCAATCTTGCCTATCTGGGCCTCGTCGAGATCCTTTATGGCTATCCGATCGACGGCGTCGTGCTCACCACGGGCTGCGATAAAACCACGCCCTCCCAACTGATGGCGGCCGCCACCGTTGATCTGCCGGCCATCGTGTTGTCGGGCGGCCCAATGCTCAACGGCTGGTTTCGCGGCGAGCGCACCGGTTCGGGTACCATCGTGTGGAAAGCCCGGCAGATGCATGCCACCGGCGAAATCACCTATGAGCAATTCGTCGATCTCGTCGCCTCCTCGGCACCCTCACCGGGACACTGCAACACCATGGGCACCGCCTCGACCATGAACTCGCTGGCGGAGGCGCTCGGCATGGCGCTGCCTGGATGCGCCGCCATCCCCGCTCCGCACAAGGAACGCGCGCAGATCGCCTATGAGACGGGAAAGCGCATCGTGGACATGGTGTGGGAGGATCTGCGGCCGTCCAAGATCATGACGCGGGAGGCCTTTGAGAATGTGATTGTGGTCAATTCTGCCATCGGCGGCTCGACCAATGCGCCGATCCACTTCAATGCGATCGCGCGTCACGTGGGCGTGAAGCTCGAAAACGACGACTGGGAGAAGGTGGGCTACTCCATTCCTCTGCTCGTCGACATGCAGCCGGCGGGGCGCTATCTGGGCGAGGAATATCACCGCGCCGGCGGCGTGCCGGCGGTCGTCAACGAGTTGATGAAGGCAGGGAAGATCCACGCGCACGCGCTCACCGTGAACGGTCGCAGTCTCGGTGAAAACTGCGCCGAGCGGGCCGTCACCGACCACGACGTGATTCGCCCCTACAAGAAGCCGCTGAAGGAGAAGTCCGGCTTTCTCAATCTCAAAGGAAACCTGTTCGATAGCGCCATCATGAAGACGAGCGTGATCTCCGAGGAGTTCCGCAAGCGCTACTTGTCGAACGCGAAGGACGCCAATGCCTTCGAGGGACGCGCCATTGTGTTCGATGGCCCTGAGGATTACCACAAACGCATCGACGACCCCGCCCTCAAGATCGATGAGACGTGCCTTCTGTTCATGCGCGGCACCGGGCCCGTCGGCTATCCGGGCGGCGCAGAGGTGGTGAACATGCGGCCTCCCAATTACCTCCTCAAGCGGGGCATCTCGGAACTGCCCTGTATCGGCGATGGACGCCAATCCGGCACGTCGGGTTCGCCGTCGATCCTTAATGCCTCGCCGGAGGCTGCAACGGGCGGCGGGCTTGCCATCCTCAGGACCGGAGATCGCGTGCGCATCGATCTCGCCAAGCGCCGCGCCGACATCCTGATAAGCAAGGAGGAATACGACAGGCGCCGCGCCGACTTGCAGGGCCATGGCGGCTATCCATATCCGGCGCACCAGACGCCATGGCAGGAGATCCAGCGCGGACTGGTCGATGACTTTGCGCACGGCATGGTGCTGAAGCCCGCGGTCAAATACCAAAAAATTGCCAAGAGCAAAGGCGTGCCACGCGACAACCACTGAGGGTTCGCGCAACCCATTCGGGTAGGCTCGAGCGCAATGCGCGATGGCTTCGATGCGCCAGCCTTTGCGCTCGCGCACATGCTGGCAGCTTTGCGCGGGGCCCACTTGTGGGTCCAGCCCGCATGCGCAGGGCCGGTCTCTCTCGCATTGGGGCGGCGGACCCCGCCGCGCCCGCGCGAGCGCCGATCTGGTGGACCTTAACCGGTCCTCAGGCGGCTACGGGCCTCGTCGATTTCGTCGAGCAGGCGCGCACGCTTGCCTTCTCCCAACGCAATCAACTCCTCAAGGATGGACTGACGCCATCGATTGAGGGTGGCCAACTTTTCTCCCCGGGTAAACAACTGCTCATTGACGATACCGAATGGGCTATCGAACGTTCCCTCCGGATCCTGCTTGGCAAGACTCCGATTGAGCGCTTTGGTTGACATGCTCTCTCCCCCGAAAGTGCACGCCGAAATATGCGGTTCGATTCGCGGCAAAAGTGTGTGCGTTGCGTGATTTAATTGACGTTCAAGTTATGCTCAATCCTCGTGCAGAGCATTTGGTGATGCCCCATCGGCGGCATCGATTTTCATGCGATCCGGGATCTGACGATCTTAGCCCCCGAACAGCACCTTGTGCATGATGCGCCCCGGCGCAAGCGTGAAGAGGCCCGCGACCAGCAGGGCTCCGCAAAAGAGGCCGATCATCGCCTGACGGTGGCGCTGCACGGAATGGCGGTGCGCTTGCCAGATGCCCAGCGGGAGCATGACGAGCGTGAAGATCGACAAGAGATGGATTGGGCTCCAAGGTCCCCAGGACCGGATCTCATGCACCCAGAACGAGCTCACCGCCACAACCAGCATGAGCACCGCCCAGGTGTAGCCGAGCGCACGGTGCTGTGTGGTGCCCTTGACGCGCGCCAGCTGCACGGCGCCGAGGACAAAGGTCCCAAGTGCAGCAAAGGCGTGCACCCGCATGGGCAACGGCGCGTGCGTCAGGGGTGTCAGGTCCATGGCTCGGCCTTATGTTAATCCTATTAACATAAGGCCGCGCGGCACCGCGCGCAAGTTCGCCGACACCGGCTTTGTCGGAGACGCGTTCGCCCGACCTAGAACGGGATCTCGTCGTCGACGGCCTTATCGAATCCCTTCCCTGGGGCAGACGCGGCGCCGCGTTTGGCGCCGCTGCCGTTACCTGACGGGGTGTAGCTCGCCGCATCGTCCTCTGGCATGGGGGCACTCGCGCCCGCGCCACCGCCGCGCGCATCGAGCATGGTCAGGACGCTGTTGAAGCCCTGCAAGACCACCTCCGTCGTGTAGCGGTCTTGGCCGTCTTGGCCTTGCCACTTGCGCGTCTGCAGCGAGCCCTCGAGGTAGACCTTGGCACCCTTCTTCAGGTACTGCTCCACCACTCGGCAGAGGCCCTCGTTGAAGACAACGACCGAGTGCCATTCGGTCTTCTCGCGACGCTCGCCCGTTGTTTTGTCGCGCCAGGTCTCGGAGGTGGCAATGCGCAGGTTGGCAATGGGACGGCCGTCCTGCGTGCGTCGGATCTCGGGATCTTTGCCCAGATTGCCAACCAGAATGACCTTATTGACGGAACCGGCCATAGAGGCCTCCTCTCACTTCGATCTTGGGTGCCGCGGGCGCGGCAGGACGAATCTCTTAGCGTACGGGGCAAGGTTAGCTGCTGCTTGCCAACGGCGCGTGGTCCTTAGGTTGCTTGTCCACGCTTTGCTGGGCTTGCTGCTCGGGCTCAGGTCACTCGGGCTCAGGTCACCAGCCTGGGGTTAGAAGGCCCGGGGTTAGAAGCCCTGGGGTTAGAAGCCCCGGGGTTAGAAGCCCCGGGGTTAGAAGCCCTGGGTCTAGCCGTCTGAAAAGTCGTTCGAAGTCCCAGCATTTTGCGGGGCTCCTGGTCCCTTGTTCGCTTTATGTTCTAACATAGGGAGGAATTCCGCCGCCCGCAAGGGGCAGAGTTGGGAAGCCCATCGGACGGGAGCGGGCACCTCGGATGGCTGCCTTGGGCTCGCACGGGCAAGCGTACGGGGTGCATAGGCCGCAGTTCCCGCGGCCAACACGAGCTTGTCTGGACCCATCTCAGGTCCTTGTCAGGTCCCTGCGCTGGCCTCCTTGTGCCGCCCCAGCGAAGCAATCGCGCGAGCTTGGCACAACCGCTCTCGGCATTTGGCACATGACCGACGGCGAGGTCGCTTGTACACCTGTGCCACCCGGCGATGGGGTCGTGTCGCATGGGAGCGGCCTTGCACGGTTCATGGCGCTCCGTCCGCTGCAATGGTCACCGAGGATCCTTGCGGGGGGAGCGAGGCCTGGCGTCGAGAGGAAGCGGAGGAGATGATATGGCGCTGTTTGACCTCAAGGGGCGCGTCGCGGTGGTGACGGGTGGCAATGGCGGCATCGGCCTCGGCATGGCGCGGGGTTTAGCCCAGGCGGGTGCGGCGATCGCCATCGCCGCACGCAACGTCAAGAAGGCCGAGGCCGCGGCAGCCGAGCTTACCAAGCTCGGTGCCAAGACGGCGGTGCTCGCGGTCGACGTGGCAGAAGAGGCCCAATGCCGCAAGATGGTGGCGGACACCGTGGCCCAGCTGGGTCGGCTCGACATCCTGGTCAACAACGCAGGCGTCAACATCCGCAAGGTGCCGCACGAGCTGTCGCTCACCGAGTGGCGGCAGGTGATCGACGTCAATTTGACGAGCATCTTCACCTGCTCGCATGCAGCCTATCCTGTGATGCGCGACGCCGGGGGCGGCAAGATCATCAACATCGGTTCGATGCTGTCGATTTTCGGAGCCGCTTTCGCGCCCGCGTACGGCGCCTCCAAGGGTGGCGTTGTGCAGCTGACGAAATCGCTAGCGACCGCCTGGGCCAAGGACAACATCCAGGTCAATGCCGTGCTGCCGGGTTGGATCGACACGGAGCTGACGAAGCGGGCGCGCGAGGAGGTATCGGGACTCAACAGTCTCGTGCTCATGCGCACGCCTGCCAAGCGCTGGGGCCTGCCCGACGACCTGTCGGGTGTCGCGGTATTCCTCGCCGCGCCAGCCTCTGACTTTGTCACGGGTGCGGCGATACCCGTCGATGGTGGCTATTCGGTGCAGGTTTAGGGACTGCCCATGATCGACAAGATCAAGGCTTCGGCGGCGGAAGCCCTGAGCGATGTCAAGGACGGCGCGACCGTCATGATCGGTGGCTTCGGCACCGCCGGCATGCCGTTCACCCTTATCGATGCGCTCATCGCGCAGGGCGCCAAGCACCTGACGGTTGTCGCAAACAATGCTGGCAATGGCGACACTGGCCTTGCCGCCCTGCTCAAGGCGGGCCGGGTCCGCAAGATCCTGTGCTCCTTTCCGCGCCAAACGGACTCATGGGTGTTCGACGAGCTCTATCGCGCAGGCAAAATCGAGCTGGAAGTCGTGCCGCAAGGCAATCTCGCTGAGCGCATCCGTGCCGCCGGAGCGGGCATCGGCGCTTTCTACTCTCCGACCGGCTACGGCACGCTGCTCGCTGGCAACCGCGAGACGCGCAGGATAAATGGCCGCGACTACGTCCTGGAGTCCCCGATCCAGGGTGATGTCGCCCTCATCAGAGCCCACAAGGGTGATCGCTGGGGCAATCTCGTCTATCGCAAGACCGCGCGCAACTTTGGGCCCGTCATGGCCATGGGTGCCAGAACGACCATCGCGGAGGTCAGCGAGGTGGTCGCGCTCGGTGTGCTCGACCCCGAGGCGATCATTACCCCCGGCATCTTTGTGCAGCGCATCGTTAAGGTCGCAGATGCTACGGGCCAGCAGCCCTCCCAGGAGTAACGTGATGTCGGCCACCCTCGCCAACCTTAAAAAACTGAGCCGCAATGAGATGGCCAAGCGCGTCGCGCGCGACATCCCGGAGGGCGCATACGTGAACCTCGGCATCGGCCTGCCGACGCTGGTGGCCAATTTCCTCCCCGAGGACCGCGAGGTGTTCCTGCACACGGAAAATGGGCTGCTCGGCATGGGCCCGGCGCCAAAGCAAGGCGAGGAGGATCCCGACCTCATCAATGCCGGCAAGCAGCCGGTGACCGCCCTGCCGGGCGCCGCCTATTTTCATCACGCAGACTCCTTTGCGATGATGCGTGGAGGCCATTTGGATATCTGCGTTCTCGGGGCGTTCCAGGTGTCGGTGACCGGGGACCTAGCCAACTGGCACACGGGCGAGCCCAGCGCCATCCCCGCCGTCGGCGGCGCCATGGATCTTGCCATTGGCGCAAAGCGCACGTTCGTGGTGATGGAACATCTGACCAAAGCCGGAGAGAGCAAAATCGTGCCCACCTGCACCTATCCGCTCACTGCCAAGGCATGCGTGGCGCGCATCTATACCGATCTCGCCGTGATCGATGTCACTCCCGGCGGCCTCTTGGTCAGGGACATCGTCCCTGGGTTGTCGGTGAGCGAGCTCGCCGGCTTGACGAAGGTCGCGCTGGCCGACGGACGGGAGCCCCCAGCGGGAGCGTGATGGGAGGCCGACTGAGGGTTGCCGCCGGAGCGTCCCCGTCGGGTTTGTCATTGGCCCCCGCGGCCTGACCGGGAAGGTGGCTAGCCCGAGCCGTCTGGCGGCTATGTCCCCGCCACAGTTTCTCCGCTATGGTCGGGGCAAGTTGCCGCCGAAACGGCGTCTTGGGGGGTGTTGCACGTATGAACGAGACGAGCCCGGGCGTGATCGACGCAGAGACGCCCGTCAATCCCTATAGCTTGCTGGAGGCCGTCAACCGCTCGAGCGATTCTGCCAATGTCGCATGGCTGATCTATATGGCGCTCATGAGCTATCTGCTGCTCACCGTGGCAGGCGTCAGCCACAAGGAATTGCTCCTCAACAGCGATATTGTGCTGCCCATACTCCAGGTGAAGATCGAGCTTACCCGCTTCTTCACATTTGCTCCCATCCTGCTCGTCCTTCTGCACTTGGGGCTCATGGGTCAGCTCGTGCAGCTCGCGCGCAAGACGCTGGAGTTCGCCGGTTCCATCCGCATGCTTGAGACTTCTGATCAGCGCACCCATCCCCTGCGCCTGGAGCTCAACAATTTCTTCTTCGTCCAAGCCATTGCCGGGCCCGAGCGCAGCCGCATCGTCGGCATGTTCCTGCACGGCATGTCGTGGCTCACCATCGTCGCCATGCCGGTCGGGCTGCTGCTCTATGTGCAACTCGTGTTCCTGCCCTATCACGACGTGGGCATCACGTGGGTGCATCGGCTCACGCTCATCGCTGACATTGCGCTTTTGGTGTTCATGGGCGTTTTCTTGCGGCGGCTCGAGACATCATTCCTGCGCGCTTTCCTGCGCACCAG
>JAMXLN010000229.1 GCA_024281145.1 Hyphomicrobiaceae bacterium
AAGACGTCTGGGCCAATGGTTCTCGGTCACAGGCTCCGGGCCGAAGGCGCTGGGGAAGACCCCAATTGCCAGGCTTCTGCCTGCATCTAGCCCTTTTCGGACGCCTTTTCCAACCGCTTTATCCAGGTTCGCGCCATTTTGCGTACATTCTGTGGCGCCGTGCCACCAAAGCTCGTGCGGCTGCCGACCGAGCTTTCCACCGACAGGAGAGGGTAGACGGCCTCGCTGATGCGGGGGCTCACGGCCTGCATGTCCGAAAGCGGCAGCTCGCTGAGCAGCACACCACGCCTTTCTGCGACGGCGACAATGCGCCCCACGATATGATGGGCTTCGCGGAACGGCACGCCTTGGACCCGCACCAGCCAGTCCGCAAGGTCGGTGGCGGTGGAATTGCCTGCTGCCGCGGCCCTGCGCATGGCTTCGGGGTTGGGCGTCAGGTCCTCCACCATTCCCGTCATGGCCGCGAGCACCAGGCGCAGGCTCGCTAGGGCATCGAAGGTGGCCTCCTTGTCCTCCTGCATGTCCTTTGAGTACGCGAGCGGGAGCCCCTTCATAACCATCGCCAAGGCCTGGAAGGCCGCGGTGATGCGACCGGCCTTGGCGCGCACCAGTTCGGCGGCGTCCGGATTGCGCTTTTGGGGCATGATCGAGGAGCCGGTCGTGAACTCATCGGAGAGGCGCACGAAGCCGAATTGGGGCGTCACCCAGACCACGATTTCCTCGGCAAGGCGCGACAGATGCAAGGCGGTGATGGCGGCCGCGGCCAACGTCTCGAGCGCAAAGTCGCGGTCGGCCACGCTGTCGAGCGAGTTGGCCGTGGGCCGGTCAAAGCCCAGCGCTGCGCAGGTCGCGTGGCGATCGATCGCAAAGGATGTGCCGGCGAGCGCCGCCGCCCCCAGCGGGCATTCGTTGAGCCGCGCCCGCGCATCGGCAAACCGACCGCGATCGCGCGCCAGCATTTCCACGTAGGCGAGGAGATGGTGACCGAATGTCACGGGCTGGGCGGATTGCAAATGCGTAAAGCCCGGCATGATCGTGTCGTAATGGGCTTGGGCCTTGCGCGCGAGCGTGAGCTGCAGTGCGGCCAGCGCCGGGTCCGCCGCGTCGATCCAATCGCGCACGTAGAGCTTGAAGTCGGTCACCACCTGGTCATTGCGCGAGCGCGCGGTGTGCAGACGCCGTGCCGGCTCGCCGATGAGTTCCTCCAGCCGGCTCTCCACGTGCATGTGCACATCCTCAAGCGCGCGGGAGAACCGAAACCGACCCGCTGCGATTTCCTCCAGGATGCGGTCGAGACCGGCCGTGATCTTGCGAGCATCGTCCTTGGGGATGATGCCCTGGGCTGCCAGCATGCTGGCATGCGCCTTTGAGGCGCGGATGTCCTGCGGCGCCAGAGCCTTGTCGAAGGCGATGGAGGCATTTATCTCCTGCATGACCTCGGCTGGCGACATGGAGAAGCGGCCGCCCCACATCCTGTTGCTGTTCCTGTCGGTCACGAGGCAACCTTTCCGGTTTTTGCCGGGCTGTTGGAGCTGTCAAGCGCGAGCCAGAGAGCGATGATGCAAGCCGATGAACCAAAGCCGCCCTGGGAAAAGACTGCGCTGATCAAGGCGCTCGGCGTGGCGGGCCTTGCCGCGGTCGCGGGCTTTGCAAGCGTATACGTGACGCTGGGGCGTCCTGACAACGGCCCTCGCCCGGCGGCCTCTGCACCTGCGGTCCAGAGTACCGAGGCGCCGGCGCCATCGGGGCCCGGGCGCAATGCCTTGAGCCAGGGGCAGATGGCCGCGTTCGTATTCCGCCCCGCGCGCGGGGACCTTCCCGAGGTCAAATTCGAAGATGCCACGGGCAAGGCGCGCACGCTGGCCGACTGGAAGGGCAAGGTCGTGCTCCTCAACCTGTGGGCGACCTGGTGTCTGCCCTGTCGCAAAGAGATGCCGGCGCTCGACCGGCTGCAGCAGGAGATGGGCTCAGAGGCGTTTGAGGTGGTGGCATTGAGCGTCGACCGCACGGGCCTCGCCGGCGCGCGCAAGTTCCTCGATGAGGCCAAGGTGGCAAAGCTCGCCCTCTACGCCGACCCGAGCGCGCGCATGGGCAGCACCTTGCGCACCGCCGGCCTGCCGGCGACCCTGCTCATCGACCGGGAGGGTCGTGAGATCGGCCGCTTGTTGGGCCCGGCGCAGTGGGATGGCGAGGACGCACGCCGCCTCATCCGCTGGGCCCTCCAGAGTTGATCGTCACGAGTTGACCGTCACGTAGCGGCCTTCGGCGCTCAGAGCGTCCCCGGTGCATCGGCGATTTGCGAGATCGCTCCCAAGATCCCAGCTCCCCCCTTGGCGAGCCAATGTTGGCGGCCGCGTCTGACCCAGTCGCCCGTCCGTTGTGGTTGCCTAGTTGAAATACCAGGCGATGCCAGCCCGAGCTGCGGTGCTTTCGAAGTGGTCGCTCGTGGAGCCCACGCCGGGCACGAGGAGATCGAGCGCCGGCACGCCGTAATGCATGACTTCGGCCCGCAATCCAAGGTGCGTCGCGAGCTGCACTTCCACCCCCGCGCCGACGGCCACGCCGAAGCCCGTGGCGCTCGCGCTCGTGAGTTCGACCCCCGTCAAGGTGTTGCTGACACTCATATGCCACGGCGTGATGGCCAAGCCGGCGGTGCCGTAGAGGAGCGCCGGGCCGAACACCCAACCAAACCGCGACCGCACGCTATAGATGCCGTCAACGTCCATTCGGCAGGCGATCGCGGGGCCGATGCAGCCCGTGCTCAAGCTGCTCTTGATCGGCGCGGCGTCGGTCTCGAGACCGACGACACCCCTGCCCGACTGCCACTGGTAACCAGCAAAGCCCCCCCAAGCGACGCCGTAGCCGGTGGCGCCGCCGGAGAAGGTGAGCCAGTCGGCGCTCTCGAACTTGGCACCGGCGAAGGCGCCGATGTAGGGGCCCGAATAATTGGGTGTTGGACCCTCGCTTGTGGCGCGCGGGGCGGGCGGCGCGAGCCGGTATCCCAACCTGGCGCCGACGGTATCCATGCCTTCGTTGTAGCGCCGCGAGAAGGCGTTCGACATGTGGTCGGCAAAGAGGGAGACGCTGAGGCCATTGTCGAACCGGTAGCCAAGCTCGGCGGATGGATGAAACAGCACCGGCGCGCCCAACGCCTTGCGGTCGGGGTTGTCCAAGCTCAAGTGGCCATCGTGGATGGCCGCGCCCAGGCCGATGGCGAAGAAGGCGCCCCACGACGCCTCGATTTCCCAGCGCAGATCGGCGTAGGCTTTGCTGGTGTCGCCATTGAAATTGACGGTGGTGCCGATGGCGGGCCGGAGATAGCCACCAAACGTTCCGGCCCAGGGTGTAAAGAGGATCTCAAAGTTGGCATCGGCTGCCGCCCGCTCACGGCTGAAGCCGCTCCAGAGGCCCGGGGTATCGTGCTCCAGCCCGCCGATCTTGATTTCGCTCACCGCGAATAGGGGCGGCAGGTCGAGCGGCTCGGCCGCGGCCGGGGCGCAAAGGACAATGCTGAGGCCCAGCGCTACGCCAGCCCCCTTGCTTGCCCGCGCACGGCCACACGCAAGGCGCACGGTCTTGCCTATCCGCTCAAACGACGAGCCGCGCCTGCCATTGTCTTGCCCGCTTCTCCCCCCGAGCAAAGGCGCCAGCAAGCGCCCAGCCTACATGCTTCGGGCACGGCCAACAACGAGCTTGAGCGAGGGCCAGCGGGAGCGCGGCACGCGGCAAAGTGCGCGACAGGCTGCCCATGGTTTTCCAGGGCTTGGCTCAGTCAGGGCCAAGGGGCCCAAGGCCAAGGGCCTAAGGCCGAAGGGGGCCAAAGGCTACGGCAAGAATACCGGTTGGGTCTGCTCTGAGTCGGCCTGCATCAGGCCGCCCACAATGGCGCGTGCCAGCTGCTCGGCCATGCACCGGTGGCCGCGGTCGTTGGGATGCAGCTGGTCGGAGGACAGGTAGAAGAGATCGCCGCGCTCGTGCTGGAGTTCGCGCATGGCCTCAAAGCGGGCCACCAGGAGCACCCGCGATTCCCGCGCCACTTCGGCGACGGCGCCCACCATCTGTTCGTAGTAGGTGTCGGTGGTAAGGGCTTCCCCGTACTGGGGATCGATCAGCACCACGTCGATCCTGTTCTCGGCCAGCCAAGCCAGCGTCGTCTTGACGCAGGCCTTGAACTTGTCGAGGCTGACGTGCCGAAGCGCATCATTGGTGCCAAGCTGCCACACCACGAGGTCCGGCTTGGTTTCCTCGACCTCGTGCTTCATGCGGTCGGCGGCGCCTTGCGCCACCTCCCCCGAAAGGCCGCGTCCCAGCACGTTGAAATCCATCCCTTGGAGGGAGCCTTCCAAGGAGGTTTCGAGCTTGGCGATGTAGGTGGCCGACGGCGAGGAGGCGCCCACCCCAGCGGTGGAGGAGGAGCCGATCGCCAGCACCCGCACTTGGCGCTTGGCGCGTACCGCGCGGCTCAGGGCGCGCAGGGGTCGGCGGAAGAGGTCGCTCGCCACCCGTTTTGTGCGGCAATCGGGTGACAGCGTGGGGGGCGCCGTCGGCAGCTTGATGGCCGACATTGGCGCCATCGCCAGCTCTTGCGGCACCGCGGCAACAGGCGCCACGGCCACGCCGCCGGCCAGCGCCCAAGCAACCACCCGCACCGACATCGGAGATGCCCCGCTCCTATTCGCTTAGCCTCAAATCTAGGACAAGCCGGGCCGGGCGTAAAGGATTGCTCCGCGCACAGTTAGCGGGATGCACAGCGGTTTGTTCCCGTTGACAGCCCCCGCGGGGCCGAGCCAGAACGCTGGCATGACCAACGCCGCCCTTGCAAAGAGCATCGAAGCAGCCTGGGACCAACGCAACTCCGTCGGTCCGGCGACCCGTGGCGAGATCCGCGAGGCCATCGAAACGGCCCTCGACCTGCTCGATCGGGGTGAAGCCCGTGTGGCCGACAAGGTTTCCGGCACCTGGGTGGTGCATCAATGGCTCAAGAAGGCCGTCCTGTTGTCCTTTCGGCTCACCGACATGGAGCTCATTCCGGGCGCACCCGGTGGTGCTGGCTGGTGGGACAAGGTGCCCTCCAAGTTCGAAGGCATGACCGCCGAGGCGTTTCGCAAGGCGGGCTACCGCGCCGTGCCCGGAGCGATCGTGAGGCGATCGGCCTACATCGCGCCGGGTGTGGTGCTCATGCCCTCCTTCGTCAACGTCGGCGCCTACGTCGGCGGCGGCACCATGGTCGACACTTGGGCGACGGTGGGTTCCTGCGCCCAAATCGGCAACAACGTCCACCTTTCGGGGGGCGTCGGCATTGGCGGCGTGCTGGAGCCGCTGCAGGCCAATCCCACCATCATCGAGGACAACTGCTTCATCGGCGCGCGCTCGGAGGTGGTCGAGGGTGTCGTGGTCCGCGAAGGTTCGGTGCTCGCCATGGGCACCTTCATCAGCGCCTCCACCAAGGTGGTCGACCGGGCCACGGGCAAGGTTCACGTGGGCCAGGTACCACCCTACTCGGTGGTGGTGCCGGGCAGCCTGCCAGGCAAGGTGCGGCCCAATAACGAGCCCGGCCCCTCCCTCTACTGCGCCGTCATCGTCAAGACGGTGGACGAGCAAACGCGGGCCAAGACCAGCATCAACGAGCTGCTGCGGGACTAGCCCGTGCCATCGTCTCGCACCTATCGCGCGCTCGATCCCGACAAGGTCGTCGAGACGATCGCGGTCCTGCGCCACCGCATTCTCGAGCGGTTTCCGGGCGCCGGCTTGGGCGAGGTATGCGCCGAGCTTCTGTTGCTGGCAGGCGAGAATTCGGCACGGGCCGAAAGGATTGCCGGGCGCAACGTTCCCTTGCGCATCGCCATCCTTCTGCTGCTTGTGGCGGGCCTTGCCGTGCTCGGCTGGATCGTGAGGCTCTTCGACCTGTTTCCCAAATCCGCTGACAACGTCTACTCGGTGCTACAGGGCGTCGATGCGGCCGCCAACCTGGTCGTGCTGATGGGGGCCGGCGTGTTTTTTCTCACGCGCATCGAGGAGCGTCTGAAGCGGCGCGCGGCGTTGCGGGCGCTGCACGAGCTGCGCTCGATCGTGCACGTCATCGACATGCATCAGCTCACCAAGGACCCGAGCGCGACGGTCAGCGTGGCCGGCAATACGGCTTCCTCGCCGGCGCGCACGCTATCGCGCTACGAGGTGACGCGCTATCTCGACTATTGCTCGGAGATGCTGTCGCTCACCTCCAAGGTGGCGGTGTTGTTTGCGCAAGGATTCCCCGATCCCGCCGTCATCGAGGCCGTGAGCGACATCGAGCGCATCGCCGCGGGACTATCCCAGAAAATCTGGCAAAAGATCATCATTCTGGAGAACCAAGGCGCCGGGCAGCCGGCGACCGCCAGCGGTGGCTAACTCTTTCACTGTCCGGCTGGCGGCAGCTGGCGAGCATGCGAGGCAACCATGTCCACGCAACCCGACGGCCCCCTCGCCTTGGCACAGGCGCTCATTCGCTGTCCCAGTGTGAC
>JAMXLN010000230.1 GCA_024281145.1 Hyphomicrobiaceae bacterium
CGTCGACGACGGCAACCCCGCCGCAGCCCATTCCGCTGCCCACACCGGGAGGTCCGGTGGTCCGCGCGGCGAGCCCGCTGCAATCTGCAGAGCCCGCGATACCGCCAGCGTCCACAACGACCGCAAGCGCACCGCAACCCAATCCGCCGGCCACCCCGCCGGCCACCCCGCCGGAAGGGCCAGGGGCCCCCGCGGCGCGCCCGCTCCAATCCGCAGAGCCCGCGACACCGCCAGCGTCCACAGCGGCCAACGCTGTTGCTCAGCCGCCCGGCACGGAGGCCTCTGCGCCTCCGCCGGCGCCACCGGCGTCCTCGGCCACGCCTGCTGCCGCGGAGGCGCCACCCCCCGCGCCGGTCGATCCGGTGCTCGCCGAGGTGCGTCGCCAATTGGCCGAGCCCGCCAAGGGCAACGTCGATCGCGGCGACCGCGCCCAGCTCACCAGCTTCTATGCCGAACACAATGAACCGCCGCTTTGGGTGTCGGCCGGTGGCTTCACGGCCAAGGCCAACCACCTGATGGCTGAAATCCGTAGGGCTGACGATTGGGGTCTGTCGGCGTCCGCCTTTGAGCTTCCTCACCTGCCTGCCGGCACGACAGCTCCGGACGCCCTGGCGGCCGCCGAGGTCAAGCTCAGTCTCGCCGCACTCAAGTACGCCCGCCACGCCCGTGGCGGTCGGCTCGATCCGGCGCTCATCAGCAAAAATATCGACGTCAAGCTCACTTTCCGCGATCCCAAGGTTCTCTTGCAGTCGCTGGCCGCCAGCGACGCGCCAGGCAACGTACTGCGCGATATCAATCCCAAACACGAGCAATTCCAGAAGTTGCGCCAGGCCCTGCTGAAGGCGCGCGGCGGCCATGCCACGTCTGAGCTGGCGAAGGTCGAAACCCACGGCGTGCACCTGCCCGATGGGCCGCCACTCTATCTTGGCAGCGAGCATCCCAACGTGGGCTTGCTGCGTCAGCGGCTCGGGCTGCCGCAGCCGCGAGGTGCCGAGGCCATCTTCGATCTGGAGGTGCAGGCGGCGCTAAAGGCTTTCCAGCAGCAGAACGGCATCCAACCGACCGGCATCCTGACACCCAGAACACGCGCTGTGCTCAACAGCGGTGTCAAGACGGAGCGGCCGACAATGCCTGCGGGCAACGACGTGCAGCGCATCATCGTCAATATGGAGCGCTGGCGCTGGCTGCCTGAACATCTGGGCGACCTGCATGTCGAGGACAATCTGCCGGAGTTCGTGACCCGCGTCTTCAAAAAGGGACACGTGATCCACTCTGCCAAGATTGTCGTCGGGAAGGTCGACACGCCAACGGCAGTGTTTTCGGCCAACATGCGCTTCGTCGTGTTCCATCCCGAGTGGAACGTACCCGACTCAATCAAAGTGAAGGAGTTGGCACCTTACCTGTCCAGTGGCGGCGGCGGCTTCTTCTTTGGCGGCGGAGA
The DNA here is from genome assembly GCA_024281145.1 of Hyphomicrobiaceae bacterium. GTDB lineage: Bacteria > Pseudomonadota > Alphaproteobacteria > Rhizobiales > Hyphomicrobiaceae > AWTP1-13. Next base: position 1,442 of record JAMXLN010000230.1, read on the forward strand.
CACCTCCATTCTCGACCGCCAGCGATTGCGCGTCGTCTACAACGGGCGCACGATTAATCCCTCGTCCGTCGACTGGGGCCAAGTGGACGTCCGTCGCTTTACATTTGTCCAGTCGGCGGGCCCCCACAACGTGCTGGGGGTGGTGAAATTCATGTTCCCGAACAAGCACGACATCTACATGCACGACACGCCCCAGCGCGAGCTTTTCGACCAGACGCGACGCACGTTCAGTCACGGCTGCATGCGCGTGCAGAACCCTGAACACTTGGCCGAGCTGATCCTCGCGGAGGACAAGGGCTGGTCCAGCGAACAGGTGCGTGGCCTGCTGGCCCAGGGCTACAACAACGAAGTGCAGCTCACCCATGAGATCCCCGTCCACGTGACCTACTTCACGGCCGTGGTCGGGGAGGGTGGGCAGGTGAACTATTTTGGCGACATCTACGGCTACGACAGCCGCATGTCGGCCGCCCTCGGCGGCAGACCCTTGCCGCCCGAGGTCGTGGCCAGCAGCGATGAGCCACCGCGCGATCCGCGCCGCGGCCGGCCACAAAAGCAGTCGGACTTTTTCTCTGGGCTGTTCGGGAACTGACCCGAGCTCAAGGCCTGTCTCCCCCGCGCGATCAAGCCTGCGTGTCCAGCGCTTGGCGCACGGGTGAGGCTCTCGGCCGGGGGATGGGGTTGGCTTGCTTGCGCCAGCGACCCCAAGCCCGTGGGTTGTCCATGGGTGCCGTCTAAGCGTCGGCGGATGTCGAGGGCTCAGACCAGCAGCGGCGTCTGGCACGTGCGCACAAAACGCGCGTCACGGAAACTCAACGGGGGCGTTGGCGACACATCTTGTTCAGGGCTGCCTCTGTTCAGGACTCCCGACCATCTTCACGCTGACGCCACACTGCCGGGCGCACAGGGCCAGAGGGCGATGTGGTCGTGGCAGGCACGGCCCCGATCTCAAAGGTGCCGAAGGATCCGCGCTGCTGCAGCGAAAGCTTGCCCCCTCAACGCCCCACTCACGAACGGCGAGCTTGTCGAGAATGGAACGACGCGGCGTTTCCTCCTACGTCAATGGGCTTCGCGCCAGCCTCAAGAAAGCCCTAAGCGATCGATCATCCGGCGCAGCTCATGGACTGAGCGTCGCGTGGTGACCACCGGGTCGGAAGGCGCATGCGTCTCCACGGTCAATGTCACGGGAGCTGCGTGCGTGGGCAGCGTCTCTGAGAGCAAGGTGGCGATCGGGATGTCTCCCTTACCGAGGGCGACACAGCGCTGCGCCGCGTTGGAGTAGTCCTTTAAGTGCAAAATGTCCGTGAACGGTAGCAGCCGCGCTAGGTCGGCGGCCACGGGCGGCACACCGCTGCGATACGCGTTGGCGATGTCGGGCAGCGCCCGGAGCCGCGGGTGGCGGTACGCGGTCACCAGCGCTTCGAGCTCAGCGAACCCTGCGATATTGCACACGCCCTCATTTTCGACGTGGACCTTCATATCGAATTTCTCAGCCAGGAGTAGCAGTGCGTCGATCGGCTCGCGCAAATCCTGGGTGCGATATCCGTCGTATGCGAGATAGCTGAAGATCCGCAGGTTGCGTGCGCCGAACACTTGGGCGGCTTCGAAGGCTTCGGCATAGACTTCGCGCGGCGCGCGCTCGCCAAGCTCGAAGCCAAATTGATCCCCCTTGGCTCGGGCCACCTTACTCGGCGGGCTCCACTTCAAGAGCGGCGTACAAATGCACGACACCGACACGCCGGCAGCCTGCACACGCTGCGCCGCACCGACGAGCTCGCCGCGCGTCAGCGCAAGGACGTTGCGGCCGTCGATAACGCGCAGATCGACCGTGCCGATCCCCTCCGCTGAGGCGAAAGCGAGCGCCTCATCGAGCGATGGCGAGACCTCGTCGGTGATGAGTGAGATTGTCAGATCCGCACGACGCATTGGGTGGCTCCGGCCGGGCTACCAGCTCAACACTCAAGCGCGGATCGCCCAAACCATCAAGCCTTGTTGATTCTGGCGGATATCGTGATGCGTGCCCTCAGCCGTCGCGCGCGCCAGGGAACGCAACGATCAAGCGACGGCGTGCGCACATCGGCCTCGCCTGCTAGATTGGTCACGCCTGATGGGCCCCCGCTGGTTTGGTCCCACTCCGTTGGTTCCAACTCCGTTTGGCCATCGCACGACAGGAGGAATCGCCATGATCTACGAATTGCGAACCTACACCTTGAAGCAGGGAAGCGTCCCGGACGTGGTGAAGGCGGCGAGCACCGTATCGCGCTCCATTCGCGGCGATGAATACGGCAAGCTCGAGGGATATTGGACGACCGAGATCGGGCCGCTCAACCAGGTCATGCATCTGTGGAGCTATCGCGACCTCAACGAGCGGTCTCGGCTCAGAACCGAACTCGCCAAGAACGCATCCTGGAACAGCGAGTACGTGCCGCTCATCCGCCCCCACCTGGTGCGTCAGGACATTCGCCTCCTCAACGCAGTGCGCGAACCCGTGGCGCCGGCCCAGAAACCGAACGTCTATGAGCTGCGCTGTTATCGCGCCCGTCCAGGTGGCGCCAAGCAATGGCTTGACCACTTCACGAGGGCGCTGCCGGCGCGGGAGAAATATTCAAAGATCGTCGGCCTGTGGTCAACCGAGGCCGGGCAACCCAACGAGGTCTGCCACCTGTGGGCTTACGCCGATCTCAATGCGCGCACGACAGCGCGCGCGGCCGTCGCAAAGGACCCAGCCTGGCAGGACTTTCTCAAAAGCAGCACGGGACTGCTCGACGAAATGCATTCGACGATCATGCTGCCGGCGCCGCATTCGCCGTTGCAATAGGCGGCATCGCGCAGGTTGGGTCGGCGGTCGATGCTCGACCCAACCTTTGCTGCGCACGCCCAAATGCTGCCCACCCCAGGGCGCCTAGACCGCTTCCTTTAAGTCCTTGGCCGCACGGAACGCGACCTTCTTGCTCGCCTTGATTTTGATGGGCTCGCCGGTGGCGGGATTGCGGCCCATTCGCGCGGGGCGCTTGCGCACTTGCAAGATGCCAAGCCCGCCGATGCGGATGCGAGCCCCACGCTTGAGGTGCTTGGTGACGGTCGTCACCATATCCTCAAGCATGGACATCACCTGCTTCTTCGGTAGCTCGTGCGACTCTGAGAGCGCCTCGGCAAGGTGGCGCAAGGTTACGGTCTCGACTTTCGATGCCGTCGAGGAGGTGGCATTGGAGGCCATGGGCGTGTCCCTCTCATTTGTGAGAAAGCAGCGACTAGCATAGATCGGAGCTCGAGAATACCAGCGTTTTCGCCTCATCTGCACAACTTTCCGCTGTTTTAAGCGGCAAAACTGCGGGGGTACCCGACCTTCCCTGCATGCCGCCGGCGCTGTTGCGCGACGCCGCCAGCGGGCCTCAAATCGGGGAAACCCCGTCTTAACCCTGCGGTCCAGCCACTCCACCCCTGCGACGATCCGACCCCGGATGGCCCCCTTCCGGGGGGTGGTTGCTGCCAAGCCCTCGTTCGAGAGTGGCTCATAAGCTGCTGCAATTGCAGGGCTCGATGGCTCCGTTGGCAACGTCGGGGCGTTGGTCCCTTCCCACGCGGGAACACCATGACGGGGCAAGCGCATGTCGGATGGCGCGCGAGCTGGCAGGGCAGTCTGACCCATGCCTGCAGGGCGGAAACGGACCAGCAGGAAATTGGTCGCGACACTCCCCGTCAGGCCAACCCTGACCGGCACTTGATTAGGGACGAGAGCCGGAACCCCTACCCTACCTAGCAGGGAAGCGGCACCTCCTTCGGGCGCTGCTGAGGCGCTGCCCTGACTTGACCCGCCGCGGATGATAACCCCACGTCGGTACGGGTAATCGTTCTGAGGGCGGCAGCGATCCGCACTTTGCGGCCGACTTCGCCCATTCCTCCGAGCACGACTTAAAACGCGCAGCGCCCTCCAGCCACCTCAAACCGCAAGTTGTGCGGCGAGCGCAAGAAGCTCACGGGCAGTGCATCCTCACCGCGGTACCAAGCACCGAACATGAAAATTTTGGGCGATGTTGCCGACCCGTAGAAGAAGCGAGTTGCACCGCAGGTCGATGATCGTTTGTGTGCGGTACCCACGTGATGCGAGCGTGCCCGGCCGAGTGCCAGCACGAACCCGGCCAACAACGCGAACAGATCAAACAAACCCATGACGGCGCTTTCTCCTGCGCGCGATTGGAAGCTCAGCACGCAAACATTCAAAGATGGACGACGGTGTGCGCCCTGATCGCCAAAAGCCTTGCGCGCTCAGCCCCGACCAGGCTCTGCGCGCTCCCAATCGCGAGCGAGAGTTCGGCAATCAGCTTCGACGCGTTTATCGCACGCCGGCGTTCTGGTCCCGGTCGTGCTGCATCATCTCATGTGGCGGCGCACCGCTGTCGGTGATCAAGCAATATGTCGAGCAGCAGAGTTCGCCGGAGTGACTTTCGCGGCTTCGCCCGAAGCTGCCTTCACCTCCACCCTGGCTATCGCCTAAGGGTGGAGCACTGGCGGCAGTTCGGTAGCGGCACCACTGGAGCAGGTCCCCTTCACCCGCAGCTCGCTAAGGCAACTCGCAGCGCACCGCTGGCGCGATAGGCGGCACGGCGGATAAGCTGGGGCCTGCTCCTGTCCCAAGCCCTCCGAACCCCAGGAAGTGCCCATGCCCGCGAACGTCAAAGTTGCAGCCGCAAGCGCCGCCACCACACGCGCCCGCTCCGCGAAGGGACCTGCCGCCAAAGGTCCGTCGCCCAAGAGGACGGCCGCCATCAGTACGACCGGGCATTGCCAGTGCCGGGCCATCGAATACCAATTTACGGGCGAACCCAAATGGGTGATGCATTGCCATTGCGAGAGCTGCCGGCGGGCGGTTTCGTCGGCGGTGGCCACCTATATCGGCGTCAGGTTGGAACAGTTCAGCTATCTTAAGGGGGAGCCTGCCATTTACGAATCGTCTCCCGGGGTCAAGCGCTACTTCTGCGCCAAGTGCGGCTCGCCGATGGCTTACGCCGGCGCACGCTGGCCGGGCGAGGTTCACCTTTTCCACGGCACCCTAGCCGATCCTGCGCAGTGGCCCCCGACCGCACACGCGCACGTCACCGAGCAGGTCCAGTGGTTCGAAATCAGCGATCACTTACCCCGTTACGCCGCGACTTCCGGTAAAGGCGCCAAGCCGATGCGCAAAGGACCGAAGCGCGGAGCGTAGGGGCGCCCCGGAAGATCAACGCCTATTTGCGACGTGCGCAGCAAACATCGGCGCAATTGGCTGCCACTTTCGCGCGAATCCGGTGCTCCATAGGCCGACGTGCCGTGCGACAACATACCGGCGCGCCGCTGCCCAGGCGCGTCTGTGCGTCCTTTTTCTTGGGAATCTGGGTCTGCGTTGCAGCGTACGGCCGGGCATTGCCTATTTCTAAGGTCGCAAGAACGGTCACACTTTGCACGCCAGTATGCTATGAGGCCGCATGAACCCATCAAAACCCAACGCGGCGGTCACCATCCGCGACGTGACGTTCGCCAACGACCGCCCGCTCGCCGTCTTCGCCGGCCCGTGCCAGATGGAAAGCCGGGCGCACGCACTCGAGATGGCGACGGCGCTCAAGGAAATTGCCGACCGAGTGGGGTTTGGCGTTGTCTACAAGACCTCCTTTGACAAGGCAAATCGCACGAGCTTGCACGCCAAGCGTGGGCTGGGACTCGACGCGGCGCTGGGCGTCTTTGCGGAGATCCGCGAACGGGTTGGGCTGGCCGTCGTGACGGACGTGCACGAGGCCCAGCAGTGTGCGCGCGTCGCAGAGGTGGTCGACGTCCTGCAGATCCCGGCCTTTTTGTGCCGGCAGACCGACCTCCTCGTTGCCGCCGCCAACACAGGCCGCGCAGTGAAAGTGAAGAAGGGCCAATTCTTGGCGCCTTGGGACATGGCCAATGTCGTCGCCAAGATCACTGGCAGCGGCAATGCCAACGTGCTCGTCACCGAACGGGGTGCCACCTTTGGCTACAATACGCTGGTCGTCGACATGCGTTCGCTCGCGATCATGGCCGAGTTAGGCTGCCCGGTGATCTTCGATGCCACGCACGCGGTGCAGCAGCCCGGCGGACATGGCACCGCATCGGGCGGTGAGCGCCGCTTCGTGCCCGTGCTCGCGCGCGCTGCGGTGGCGGTGGGCGTGGCCGGCGTCTTCATAGAGACCCACCAAGATCCAGACCGCGCGCCCTCTGACGGCCCCAACATGGTCCCGCTCAAGCAATTCGAAGGCCTGATGCGTGACTTGATGGC
>JAMXLN010000231.1 GCA_024281145.1 Hyphomicrobiaceae bacterium
GCTCGACGCGCTTGGGCGCCTCGGGGGCCTTGGGCTTCTCGCCGGGCCGCTCCTTGGCCTCAACGGCTGCTTTGTCCGCCTCTTGCGCTTGCGGCACTGGCGCGTCGGCGACTTCCGGCTCCGACACCGGCGGCGGAGCTGGCGGCTCCTCCACCACGGGCTCCGGCGTGGGACGCAGGGCCTCCAGGCGTTGGCGCTCGCGCTCCTCGGCCCCTGCGCGTTCTTTGGCGGCCTCAAGGGCGCGACGACGCGCGTCAAGCTCATCGGGCCGCAGGGCACCGGGCTTCTGGATCGCCTCCGCCAGCAAACGATCGGCTTCGGACTGCGGACCTGCTTCCTCAGCCTCCGCGGATCCCGGACCGGAGATCGTGCGCTTTTTCTTCTTCTCCACGACCACCGACTTTGAGCGACCGTGGCTGAAGTTCTGGCGCACGTGGCCCGACTCCACCGTGCGCTTCAAGCTCAACGGCTTGCGCGGGACCGCCCCACGCAGGGTCTTGTCTGTGGTCTCTTTCGTCTCGGTCATGCACGTCCTGTATTCAGTTGGCTTCTGTCAGTTGACTGCGGCGGCACGCGACCGCTGGCTTCCTGGCCCAGCCGGTAGCGCCGCAGACGCCGTGCCTCTTCGATGAGCCGACGGGTCGCGCCACCCTCGGCCGCTGCAGCATGTATCACATTTGGCCGGCCCATGGCCAAGCTCATTTCGGCGCCGCTCAAATCGCGGATGGAGGCCATCCGGGCATCGCTGCCTTTGGTTAAGGCATTGAATTTGCCGTCAAGTTTTGCCACGCCATCGGCCGCGGCGTCGCCCGCGTGGATAAGCACGACGGCTCCTTTGCGTGCCATCAGCGCCTCGATCTTGGCAAATCCGGCCACGATGAGGCCCGCCTTGTTGGCGAGGCTCAGCGCCTCGCTCAGTCGGCGTGCCATCAGCCGCTCGACGCGGGCCGGCAGGTCGGCCGGCACGGAGACCTGCCGCTGCAAGCTTCGCGCGAAGGTTTTCTGGCGCACAGCAGCAGCAACGGCAGCGTACGTCCCATCGACCCATACACCGCGTCCCGGCAAGTGTCGCGCAAGGTCGGGCACGAGGGCTCCGTCGGGACCTGCCACGAAGCGGATGAGCTCCTCAGGCGCCTTCTTCGCGCGCGTCACGGCGCATTGGCGAAGCGGCCCATCGTTGGCTTGGCCGTGGCGGCACTCTTTGTCCTTTGCCTCCTTTGCCCGCACGCCCATGGCTTGTGCTGCCGCTCCGCGCCATGACCACTCACACCTTGACCGCAGCGGCCACCGGCTCGGCGGCTTTGGCGGCCTCGGCTGCCGCTGTGGCCGCCGCCTGCTCGGCGCGCATCTTGTCTAGATCTTCCTGGGTGACCCAGCCCGCGGCAATGCGCGCGGCCATGATCATGTCTTCGATATCCTTGCGGGAAACCTCGAAGCCCTCCAGCACACCCTTGTGCCGCACCGGCTCGGCATCCTTCTCCCGCTTGCGCTCCGTCCAGCCCGCCAAATCGTCGGTCTCTGCGCCGGCCAGATCCTCAAGGCTCTTGATGTCGTTCTCGCCGAAGGCGACCAGCATCGCCGATGTCACGCCGTGGACCTTGGCGAGATCGTCGGAAACCCCCAACTCCTTGCGCTTTGCCTCGCGCTCGGCTTCCTGCCGCTCCAGATACTCGCGCGCACGAGATTGGATCTCCTTGGCGGTTTCCTCATCGAAACCCTCGATGTGCGCGATTTCGCTGGCATCGACGTAGGCGACCTCCTGCACCGTCTCGAAACCCTCGGTGGCGAGGAGCTGAGCGATGACCTCGTCGACATCGAGGGCGTCCATGAAGCGCTGCGTGCGCTCGGTGAACTCCTTCTGCCGCCGCTCCGATTCCTCCTGCTCGGTCAGGATGTCGATGTCCCAGCCGGTGAGCTGCGAGGCCAGCCGCACGTTTTGACCGCGCCGGCCAATCGCCAGCGAAAGCTGGCTTTCGGGCACCACGACTTCGATGCGATTGGAATCCTCGTCCAGCACCACCTTGGTGACCTCGGCCGGCGCGAGCGCGTTGACGATGAACGTCGCCGCGTCCGGGTTCCATTGGATGATGTCCACTTTTTCGCCCTGCAGCTCGCCGACCACCGCCTGCACGCGCTGACCGCGCATGCCCACGCAGGCGCCCACGGGATCGATGGAGCTGTCTTTGGAGATGACGGCAATCTTGGCGCGCGAGCCTGGATCGCGCGCCACCGATTTGATCTGGACGATGCCGTCGTAAATCTCGGGCACCTCTTGGGCGAACAGTTTGGACATGAATTCTGGCCGTGCGCGGGACAGGAAGATCTGCGGCCCTCGCTGCTCGCGGCGCACATCGTAGATGTAGGCGCGGATGCGGTCTCCAAGGCGCACGTTCTCGCGTGGGATCATTTCGTCGCGGCGGATGATGCCCTCGGCGCGGCCAAGATCGACGATCACATTGCCATACTCGACGCGCTTCACGGTGCCATTGCCGATCTCACCCATGCGGTCCTTGTATTCGTTGAACTGGCGCTCGCGCTCGGCTTCGCGGACCTTCTGGACGATCACCTGCTTGGCGTTCTGCGCTGATACCCGGCCGAAGTCGAGCGGGGGAAGCTGTTCGGCAATGAGGTCGCCCACCTTGGCTTCGGCCTTGCGGCGCTGCGCTTCGGCCAGCGTGACCTGGGTTGATTCGTTCTCCACCGTGTCGACCACCTCAACCACGCGGGTAAGCTTGGTCTCGCCGGTCTTGGCGTCGATCTCGCAACGGATGTCGTTCTCGCTGCCATAGCGCGCCTTGGCGGCCTTTTGGATCGCATCCTCCATTGCCGAGATGACGATCTTGCGGTCGATCGATTTCTCGCGCGCCACGGCGTCGGCGATTTGCAACAGCTCCAGCCTATTTGCGCTGATCCCTGCCTGCGCCATGCCTCTCAAGCCTCCACTTCGTCAGATCCATCATGAACGTCGGCCGGCGAAACCCGGTTGCTGCCAGAGCTCTTGGCAGCCTCTTTGGCGCGGCGCAAGGTCTCGCGAATGAGGGCATCGGTCAGCAGGAGACGTGCCTCCCCAATGAGACGGATCGGCAAGCCGACGACCTGGTGGCCCTGCTCGTCCGTCTCGACCTCGATGCGAACCTCCTCTCCCTCCAGCCCTGCGAGCGTGCCACGGAACCTCTTGCGCCCGGCGAGCAGGTCCTTGAGCTCGATCCTGGCCTCATAGCCGGCCCAATCCGCAAAATCGGAGGGTCGCACCAGGGGCCGGTCGATGCCGGGGGATGACACCTCGAGATTGTACTGGCCCTCGATGGGGTCATGCGCGTCCAGCACCGGCGAGAGGCGGCGGGAGATGTCTGCGCATTCCTCCACCGTGAGCATTCCATCCGGGCGCTCGGCCATGATCTGTACCGTGGATCCGTTGCGCCCCGACACCACCACCCGCACCAGCCGAAAGCCCAGTTCGTCGAGCACCGGCTCGGCAATGGCTGCAATCTGGGCGGCCACGCCGGTCTCGCCAATGAAGCGCGCGTCGTTGGCTGCGCCGCTCACCGTGTCTAGGTCTTCCAAGGCTCGAGTTGTGTGCGTTTGCGAGGCTCAGGCGACCGCCCAAAACAAAAAGAGCGGACCCCAAGGGCCCACTCTCAGAGTTGAGATGATCATGAGCGCCTGGATCGTAGGCAGATTTTGAGCGCTTTGCAAGCGCGAAGTGTGAAAATTGTCGCACCGGGGGCGATCAGATGCGCTGGAAGCGAAAAAAGCTGCAGCGGCGGCCCTCAAGCAGCGCCTTTTGCTCGTAGCGGGTCGGCGGCCAATCGCTCCCCCGCGCCCCCCAATCGCCAGGTCCCGCAAGGCTGGGGCGGAAGCTTTGCTGTTGCTCCACGGCCAACAGGATGGCTTGCGCATAATCAGCCACGTCGGTGGCGATGCGCAATTCCCCACCAGGGCGCATGATGCGGGCGAGCTCCGCCAAGCTGGCCTGCGAGACGAGCCGCCGCTTGTGGTGGCGCTTCTTGGGCCACGGGTCGGGAAAGAGGATAAAGGTGCGGGCGATGCTGGCGGGGGACAGCCATCGCAGCAGCGGACGGGCGTCGTCGGCATGGATGCGCACGTTGCTGAGGTTGGCCGCCTCGATTGCGCTCAGCGCCTTGACGACGCCGTCGGCGAACGGCTCGCAGCCGATCAGGCCGACGTGTGGGTTGGCGCGCGCCTGCCAAATGAGGTGTTCAGCGCCACCAAAGCCGATCTCCAGCCACACCTCGGCGACTGGGGGGGCAAAGACGCGATCGAGCTCGACCTGGGAAGGCTGCGACAGGCTGATCGCCAAACGCGGCAAGTCCCGCTCGAGCAGAGCGGCCTGGCGCGTGCTCAGCCTGCGACCCCGCCGGCGTCCATAACTCCTCAGATCGCGCTCGCTCTGGGTTGACGGCATCCTTGCGGCTCTTGGGTGGGGCCGGTCGTCCCTGCATCACCGCCCCCAGTCAAGCGGTGGGTTCATCAGCGGGCAAGCGCGCCGGCGAGAGCGGATCACTGACCGCGTTTGGGACGCGGATCGTTGGCGGGCTGGCGGCGCAGGCTCTCTCTGAGCGCCTGCTTTAACGTGACGGGTCGACCATGCTTCTTGAGAAGATCGCCAAACGCCTCTTCCGCCAGCTCCTGGAGCGACTTCATGCTGTCGCCCGACAACAGGCGCAGCGCGTGCCAGGTCTCGGCGTCGAACTCGATGAGCTTGCGGACTTGGGCCGCGCGCCGGCTGGGGTCAGGTCGATGTTGTAGGCGCTTTGCCACGCGTCAACATTCCCACGCGTCAATAGTCCCACGCATCAACGTTCCATTGACAGTTCGCTCGGGCCCGCCCTCGCCGCGGTGCACCCGCCCCAGGACCGGCTTGGCTTGGGCTAAGCCATCGCCGATCTCAGCTTATCGGCGAGATCGGTCCTTTCCCAGGAAAAGCCGCCATCCTGGTCAGGCTCGCGCCCGAAGTGTCCATACGCTGAGGTGCGCGCATAGATGGGCTTGTTCAAGTCGAGATGCTTGCGGATACCGCGCGGCGTCAAGTCCATGAGCTCGCCCAGCGCTCGCTCGAGCTTGGCGACGTCGAGCTTGTTGGGGTTCTCACCGAGATCGACGTAGATCGACAGCGGCTTGGCGACGCCAATGGCATAGGATAGCTGGATGGTGCAGCAATCGGCGAGACCGGCGGCCACGACGTTCTTGGCGAGATAGCGCGCGGCGTAGGCGGCCGAGCGGTCGACTTTGGTGGGATCCTTTCCGGAAAAGGCACCCCCACCATGGGGAGCTGCCCCGCCGTAGGTATCGACGATGATCTTGCGACCGGTGAGCCCACAATCCCCGTCGGGTCCGCCGATAAAGAACTTACCCGTGGGATTGATGTGCCAGACCGTTTCCTTGCCGATCCAACCCGAGGGCAGTGCCTTCTTGACGTAGGGTTCGACCAACTCCCGCACCTGGGCCGATGACATGGACTCGACCAAATGCTGGTGCGAGACGACGATTTGCGTGACGGCCGCGGGCTTGCCGTCCTCATAGCGCACGGTCACTTGGCTCTTGGAGTCGGGGCCCAACACGGTCTCCTTGCCCGCATGGCGCGCTTCGGCGATGAGGCGGAGAATTTTGTGGCTGTAATGGATGGGCGCCGGCATGAGCTCGGGCGTGTCGCGGCAGGCGTAGCCAAACATGATGCCCTGGTCGCCAGCACCCTCTTCGCGGTTGCCGCCGCTGTCCACGCCCTGGGCGATGTCGGTCGACTGGGGATGCAGGAGAACTTTGATGTCAGCCCTCTCCCAGTGGAAGCCCGCCTGCTCGTAGCCGATGTCCTTGATCGCAAGGCGGGCGACGTGGCGCACCCAGTCTTTGGTGATGGTGTTGGGTCCTCGCGTCTCACCGGCAATGACCACCTGGTTCGTCGTGGCCATGGTCTCGCACGCCACGCGCAGCTGCCAGGGATCGACGCCAGCCCTCGGTCCTTCGCGAAAGAACAGGTCGACGACCTCGTCCGAAACGCGATCGCAGACCTTGTCGGGATGCCCCTCAGAGACCGACTCGCTGGTGAACTGGTAGGACTTGCGCAACACAGTGCTCCCCATTGCTCATGGCGTGCGGACAACGCCGGACCTTACGGAATCCGCCGGGTATGAAGTGCCGGACGGGAGATCCCCCATTGGTAACGCCCGGCTGGAAACGCGGGACTTGTTGCAGTGTTTGCGCCAGGGGTCAAGCCGACGGCGGCCGCGGTCGGGCTTGAGGTCCTGGCGCCAAAATGTGGGCAGACCCGTGCAGATAGGGCGTTTGCAGCCTAACGTGCGCTGAGCGCGCACCGCAGGTCATCGAACGGCGTTATCGTTGGCGTCGTCGGTGGCAAGGCTGCGCACGAGGTCGACAATGGCGCGCCGCGCTTTGGCATCGGCGATGCGCACGAACGCCTTGTTGAGCTCCAGGCCGTCGCGGCTGCGCAGAAATTGCACGATCGCGTTCTCGGCGGGCGTCTCGGAATAGGCGTCGGGCACGACCGGAGGGGGGTCGCTGGCCGGAGCCTCTTCGTAAAAGAACTGCACCGGCACGCCCAACACCTGGGCCAGATCGAAGAGCCTGCTGGCGCCGATGCGGTTGATACCCTTTTCGTACTTTTGCACCTGCTGAAACGTGAGGCCCAACTTCTCGCCGAGCTTCTCTTGGCTCATGCCGAGCAGCATGCGGCGGAAGCGGACGCGACCCCCAACGTGAACATCAATTGGATTCGCCCGCCGCGAACCCTTCTCGTCGCCCTCCGGATCGTCAACGAAACCGGGTGGTTTCGACATGGCAACCCCGTACACTTGCCTCTCGACCCACAATTGGTAGGTGCAGTTGTTCACGGCGTCAACCTCAGGGCGCCGTGTCTGCCACCCGACGATGGAGAGGCGGCATCCCTAGCGCATCGAGGCCCGCTGTAGGGAGGTTGCCGCCACTGCCCCGGCAAGCCAAAGCCCGAGGAAGACAATATCGCCCAGTCGGGCGTAGGGTGGAGGCGCCAGGGCGGTCGGAAGCGCCACGTCGAGGGTGCCGCGGGCGTCGAGGTCCAGCCGCCCGAGGATGTGCCCGTAGGGGTCGATGGCCGCCGAGATGCCATTGTTGGCGGCACGCACGAGCGGGAGCCCCTCCTCCACGGCGCGCACGCGCGCCTGATGCAAATGCTGGCGTGGCCCGGTGGTGTCGCCGAACCAGCCGTCGTTGGTGACATTGAGGAGCAGCCCCGGCCGTTCGCTGCCCTCAACTACGGCTGCGGGAAAGATGACCTCGTAACAGATGAGCGGTGCAGCGGGCGGCAAACGGGGAACGTTGAGCAGTGGGCGCGGGGTCGGGCCGACATCGAACCCGCCGCGCAGGCGCGTAAGCTGCCTGAGCCCGATCATTTCCAGCAGCGGCTGCAATGGCAGGTACTCACCAAAGGGCACAAGGTGGGCCTTGTCGTAGCTGGCCACGAGCGCGCCCTCCGCGCCAAACACCAGGATGCTGTTGAAGACGCGCCGGGGCCGCGGCGCTCCGGGCGGTGCGGGTTCTGCGCGCAGCGCTCCGGTCACGAGGAACGTGCCCTGCGGCAGGACGTGGCCGATGCTGGCGCGCGCCTCGGGGTGATCGAGCGGCAGGAACGGCATGGCGGCCTCGGGCCACACGACGTGCGTCACTCCGGCAAGATCATCCCTGTTCCCAGAGGGATCGGTGATCGAAAGCGTGAGGTGATCAAAGAAGATGCGCTGTTGGTTCTCGGGTCGCCACTTGTCTCGCTGGGGCACGCTCGGCTGGACGATGCGCAGCTTGATCCCCGGCACGGTCGCTTGTCGCGCCAGGGCGAGACGGATCTGGCCCGCCAGGCCCAATACGGCGAGCGGAACGAGGGCCAACGCGAGCGCGAGTGCTGGACGGTGTCGCGGGGCAATGGTGGCGGTTGGCTCGCTCCACAGCACAGGCGGCAGCGCAAAGATCAAGATGCCGATGAGCGTGAGGCCCCAGATGCCCAGAACGGCGGCGCTCTGCATCAGGGGAAGCGGATAGGTGAGCGCATAGCCCAGCGTGTTCCAAGGAAAACCGCTGAGCGCGTGGCCGCGCGCCCATTCGGCGGCCGACAAGGTCAGGGACAACCAGAGCACCCGGTGCAGACGACGGCTCCAGAGGCAGGCGGCGAGCCCCGTGGCTGCGCCCCAATAGAGGGCGAGATAGGCGGGGAGCAAGGTGACGGCGAACGGCATCAGCGGGGCGAACGTCTCGGCCTCGACCAGGAATGCCTCGCCCACCCAGAAGAGGCCTGGGATGAAGTAGCCAAACCCGAACCACCAGCCGATCTCCGCGGCAGCGATTGGCGGGGAAGCGTACCAGCGTCTTGGCGCCTGCGGGCGCCGCTCCAGATCCGTCAGGAGATCCGACCGGGCGCCAGGTGGGGGCCTCGGGCTCGCTGGCGCTGACGCCTCGCCATGCCATGTCACGCCGTCGATCAGCCACACCAGCACAGGCAGCGTCACCCACAGCACGGGCCAGGCAAAGCATGGCGGCATGGCGAGCACCGATGCGGCGCCCGCTGCGAACGCCACCCCGCGTCTGCGCCACCCGCGCAGCCTGCGCACGCGCTGGGCGAGCAGCTCCATCGAGACTTTGGCCGGCATGGGATCCTTAAGGCGTCGACGGGCTGGCATGCCCCTCGGAAGAAAAGCGCGCAGCCCTCAACTGGCGGGCGTTGTTGGGGGGCTCTTGGCGGCTGTGGCGAGGCGCGGCGGATGGATGCGCAGCTTTTTGACCCGTCGCGGATCGGCGTCAAGGACCTCGAATTCGAGGCCGGCCGGATGCCGGATGAGCTCACCACGCGCCGGCACCCTGCCAAGCAACGCGAACACGAGGCCCCCCAGGGTATCGATGTCTTCCGCCTCTTCGGGCTTGAGAAGCTTGAGACCGAGGTGGTCTTCCAGCTCGCGCACGGGTGTGCGCGCTGCCGTCACGAGGCCCAGCTTGGGATCTTGCACGATATGGGCGGCCTCGACCTCGTCGTGTTCGTCCTCGATTTCGCCCACGATCTGCTCAACGAGATCCTCGATAGTGACGAGGCCGTCGGTTCCTCCGTATTCGTCGACCACCAAGGCCATGTGAATGTGCGTCGACTGCATGCGGATGAGAAGATTGGCGGCCGGCATGGATGGTGGCACGAAGATCATTGGTCGACGCAGCCGGGCGGAAGCGATGGGCTTTGACAGGTTGGCACGCGCCAGATCGGGCACTGCCGCGGCGAGCTCGGTGGCGGTGCGGCTCGTCCGATCCGCCGAACCGCGTCCCTGCGCCGACTGCACATGACCCTCGCTCGCCGGCCGCCCGAGGGCCTCGCCGATCAGCCAGCGCATCACGTCTTTGACGTGGACCATGCCGCGCGGGTCGTCGAGCGTCTCGCGGAACAGAGGCAGGCGGGATACGCCCGCGGTGTCGAACGTCTTGAGCAGCTCCCAGAGAGATTCATTTTCGTCCACCGCAATGATGTCGGCGCGCGGCACCATGACATCGACGACGCGGAGGCCTCCAAAGCGCAGGATGCGCAGCAGCATCTCCCGCTCCTCGGCCGAGAACGCGTGTCCGTCGCCAGCGCCCTTGAGCGCGTCCTCGAGCATGGCACGCAGGGTGGGTGCACCCGGCAGGCCAAGCTTGGCGCGCAGCGCCGCGAGCCAACTATGGGGTTGCTCCGGTGCCGGCTCAGTCGCGCTGGAGAGGGGACCATCCCCGCCGTTGCTCATGGGCTTGATGCTTCTAACGCTCATCGTTCACTCGCGACACTCTTTGCGGTCTCGAACCCTCCCGACGCGGTTTCAGGCCGCTCTGGGGCCGTAAGGGTCGGCAACCCCGATGCTTGCCAAGATCGCTGTCTCAAGGCGCTCCATCTCTTCGGCAGCGGCGCCCGTTGCATGATCGTAGCCAAGCAGGTGGAGCAGGCCGTGCACGACGAGATGCTGGAGATGGTGTGCGGGCTCGATCGCCTGCTCATCGGCTTCGCGCAGGACCGTTTCGGCCGCGAGGACGACGTCCCCCAAATATGGATTGGCCACGGGTGGACCGCCGCGCGGCCTCTGAAATGGGAAGGCAAGGACGTTGGTGGTAGCATCCTTGCCGCGGTAGCTCGCATTGAGCCGACGCACCAGCACATCGTTGCCCAGCACGACGCAGGCCTCACTCCTGTCGGGGACCGCGAGCTCGCGCGCATTGGCAAGCGCAACGCCAGCGCGCTCGATGATCGCTGCGATGGCACCGAAGCGGCCCCAATCGCCACCCTCGCTGAGGAGTGTGAGGGAAAGCCGTTGCGGAGGTTCCGTCTGAGCCGGTGCATCGGACGGCGCCAGGGCCGCCTTCGCGCGCGGGAGGGTCGATGGGGGAGCGTTAGACGGCATGATCGTAGGCATCAACGATGCGAGCCACTAGGTCCCGGCGCACCACGTCGGCGGAAGTGAAGCGGACCGCCTCGATGCCACGGATGCCGCTCAACAGGCCGACCGCCTCCTCAAGGCCCGAGCGCTGACCAGGCGGCAGGTCGACCTGGCTGGGATCGCCGGTCACCGCCATCTTGGAGCCCTCGCCCAGGCGCGTGAGAAACATCTTCATTTGCATGCTGGTCGTGTTCTGCGCCTCATCGAGGATGACGAAGGAGTGCGCCAGCGTGCGCCCGCGCATGAAGGCGAGCGGCGCGATCTCGATGATGCCGGTGTCCAGGTCGCGCTCGACTTTGGCTTGCGGCAGCACGTCGTAGAGGGCGTCGTAGAGCGGGCGCAGATAGGGATCCACCTTCTCGCGCATGTCGCCGGGCAGAAAGCCCAGGCGCTCGCCCGCTTCCACCGCAGGCCGCGACAGAACGATGCGGTCAACGAGCCCGCGCTCGAGGCACTGTGCTGCGTAGGCGACGGCGAGATAGGTTTTGCCGGTGCCGGCGGGGCCGACGCCGAACACCAGATCGACGCGTTGCAGGGCCTGGATGTAGGCGCCTTGAACCGGTGAGCGGGCCGTGACGACCCGACGACGGGTGCGGATCTGCGCCAAGCCATCGGTGGGCGCGCTGTCGTTGCCGGCGTGGCGCAAGAGGCCGTCGACGTCGCCGGGTCCGATATCCTCGCCCTGGCGGATGCGGGCGTAGAGCTTCTCCAGCACGTCGCGAGCGGTTTCGCAGGCCGCGCTGGGACCGGTGAGGGTCACCATGTTGCCGTGGGCCTGCGCC
>JAMXLN010000232.1 GCA_024281145.1 Hyphomicrobiaceae bacterium
GCCTGCGGCTGACGGGACACCACGCGAGGCACCTGCCGTCCCCCGCGCCTTGGGCCGCCCGGGCTGCGAGGCTGGGGATGGCGGGAGCGGCGCGTCGCGCCTGCCCTGTGCACCCGGCGGGGGGACCCAATGGCTATACCGCCCCGCGCAATCTCGGATCGAGCAGGTCGCGGATGCCGTCGCCCAACAGATTGAAGGCGAGCACGGTGATGGTGATGGCAAGCCCAGGGAATAGCACCAGCCACCAAGGGGGAACGAGACCCGAATTGAGCGCGTCGGCCAGCATATTGCCCCAGGTCGGCGTCGGCGGCGGGATGCCCACGCCGAGGAAACCCAACGACGCTTCGATGATGATCGCAACTCCAAGGTGGGTGGTCGCCAGGATCAGGAAGGGGGCCACGCACTGAGGCAGGATATGCCGGAACATCAGGCGCGTGTTGGAGGCTCCCAGGCCGCGCGCAGCCTCCACGAACGGCATCTCCTTGAGCGACATCACCACCGCGCGGATCACGCGTCCCCCAAAAGGAATCCGCGTAATGGCAATCGCCACGATGACGGTGCCGGTACCGGCGCCAAGCGCCATGGCAATCGCCATGGCGAGCACGAGATCCGGGAACGACTGCATGAATTCGATGGCGCGCTGGCTGGCGATGTCGAAGCGCCCGCCGAAGAACCCACAGGCAAGACCCCACAAGGCGCCGAGCGTGGTGCCGAGCAACACAGCGCCGAACGCCACCGTCAGCGACGCGCGGCTGCCCCAGACGACGCGGCTCAGCGTATCGCGGCCGATCTGGTCGGTGCCGAAGCTGTGCTCGAGGCTCGGCGGTTTCGTCATGGCCCGGAAGTTCGATTTGAGCGGGTCGTAGGGGGCGATGGCGGGGGCAGCGATGGCCATGGCGATGACCGCCACGGCGATAAGCCCCCAGAACGCCGACATGGGCGAACGGCGCACGAAGATGCGCAGCGAGCGTGCAGCACGGCTCCAGCCGGCGGCCGGGCGCAACGAGCCGGAGGCTGCCTGCGGCCGCGGTGAATCGAGCTCGGGCGAAGTGACGGTCATCTGAGCCGTATCCTCGGGTCCAGCCAAGCAATGATGATGTCGACCAGGAGGTTGAGCAACACGAACACGACGGCGTACAAAAACACCAGATTCTGCATCACAAATACGTCGCGTTCGCTCACCGCGGTGAACATGGCGTTGCCGAGCCCGGGGGTACCAAACGCCCGTTCCACCGGGATCGAGCCCGCCAGCACAAAGCCCAACAGGACCCCCGACAGGGTGATGACCGGCAGCAAGGCGTTGGGCAAGGCGTGCAAGGCAATGACGAGCCGGTTGCTGAGCCCCTTGGCGCGCGCCGTGCGCACGTAGTCCTCCCGCACGACCTCCAACATGCTGGAGCGTGCCATGCGCGCGATATAGGCCGCTTGCCCGAGGCCCAGCACCGCCGCCGGCCCAACGATCATCTGCAGGGTCGTCCATGGATTGGCAAGCAGCGATGCTCCGGTCAACGGCGCGCGATAGCCGAACGCAAAGAGCAGTGTGAGGACGATCAGCATGCCCAGCCAGAAACCAGGCACGGCGAGGAACAGGATGCTCATGAAGCGTGCAAAGTTGTCGGCGAGGCTGTTGGGGCGCAACGCGCTGACGACTGCCACCGGGATGCCGACGATCCACGAGAGCGCCACCGACAGGAAGGCAATCTCTGCGGTGAGCGGACCGCGTCGCAGGATCATCTCCGCCACGCTCTCGGAGCGGAAGAAGGAGCGCCCGAAATTGCCGCGGGCGATCTCCTGGACCCAGCTCACGTATTGCAGCCACAGCGGATCGCTGAGGCCGAGCTCAGCCATGTAACTCGCGCGCTCGGCCTCGCTGAGCTTGGTGAAACCCTCCGGCCCGAATATGGCAACGAGAGGGTCGCCGGGCAGGATGCGCATCAACACAAATACCACGATGGAGACGCCGATGACGGTGAGGGCGCCGAGCAGGAGACGACGCAGAACGTAGCTGAACATCTGTTTTGCCGATCACCCCGCCGGGACGCTAACGGATCTGGCCTGCAGCGCGCCAGCAAGCGCCGGCGCCCCGCTCACCACCTTCGCCCTCGATCCACACATGATGCCAACCGCCCTTCTAGAGTGGATACCTCTGCTACATGGCTGCGCGCACACCTTTGCCGCGCATGAGGATGCGCTTACTTGCGCCCACGATCTCGGCGTGATGGGCAATCGCCGCCTCGGAAAGATCGCCGAGCGGCCGCTGCTCGGGCTGAAAATGGCCGAAGGCGTCCACACCACGGACCAGCATGGCGCTGTCCACCATGCCTGCCGTTTGGCGAACGTGCGGGGGAAGATAGCGGATGGCGAGACCGATCCGCCGCTTGCCGGATGGATTGGGCTCCGACCCGTGGATGAGCTTGACGTGATGGAGCGACATCTCGCCCGGGTCAAGCTCGAGCGTCACGGCCTTGCCTTCGTCCACGTCGACGCTGATCTCCTGCCCACGGCTGAGCAGACTGTCGGGTGAGAACGTGTCGCGGTGGGGTATGATCGTTGACGTATGCGTGCCGGGGATGACGCGCATGGCACCGTTCTCTGACAAGCTCTCACTCAGCGCGATCCATGCCGTCACGATGGTATCGGGCTCAAGACCCCAGTAGGTGAGGTCTTGATGCCAGGCAACGAAGCTCTTGTTCCTTGGCTCCTTGATGAAGAAGCTTGTGCCCCACACCAGAATATCCGGCCCGATGAGACCGGCCACGGCATCGAGAACGTTGGGGTGGCGTACGATCTCGTCCACCCACGTGAGCAGCAGATTGCTCTTGGAACGCAGCCCACCCTCCGGCAGGCGTCCCGAGGCCTCGACAGCCTCGAGCCGCCGCCGATAGTCCTCAGCTTGCGCGCGCGACAGCACGCGGATCGGTGAGAGGTAACCGTCTTGTGCGTATTGGCCTACGCTTTGCGGCGCCAGTGCCATTGCTCTTTCTTCCATCACACGGCAGGAGCACGGCGACGACGGGGGGATGCCTGCGCGCTCCAACACCCGCCGGCACCCGATTGTGGACTACGCCTTATCCAGCCACATGGTGTCCATGCGCACGACATCATAAATGCCAAAATAGTCCTTCGGGTTATGGCCCTTGACGTAGTTGTACCAAACGTCGTTGATCTTCTCCCAGCAGACCGGGAACACGGGCACCTCCCGCTCCAAGATGTCCTCTGCCTTGTGGATCAGAGCGAGGCGCTTGGCTGGATCCACCTCGCTGTCGATCTGCGGCACCAGCTCATTGAACTCGTCGTTGCTCCACCCTGAATAATTCTGCGGTCCGTCCTTCTTGTACCAGGCGTTGAAGTAGTCGGATGGATCGAGCAGGGTGGAGACCACGGCGCCGACCGCCATGTCGTAGTTGCCCGACTTGATGTCGTCGAACCAGACGGATTCCACCACCGTGCGCAGCTTGCATTCCATGCCGAGTGCCTGTTGCAGCATGGCCTGAATGGCCTGCGCCCAGAGCTTGAACGTGGCCACGTCGCGCACCAAAAAATCGAGACCCTGGGTCTGGGTCCCATTGGCATAGCCCGCGGCCGCCATTAAAGCCTTCGCCTCCTTGATGGCGGCGGTCGGGTCGGTCTGATAACCCAGCCGCTTTTCGAGCTGATCGAGGGGCGTGGCAAATTCCGAGAACGGATAGATGAAACCACCCACCATCATGGGCGCCACGTCCTGCACCACATCCACCAGCACGTGTTTGTCGAGCACGAGGTGCACGGCGCGGCGCACGCGGGGATCGTCGAACGGCTTCTTCTTGGCGTTGGGCCATGTGCCCTGAATCACGCTCTGGTAGAAGTTGAGCGAGGACATGCCCGGTGTGGCCTTGGCCTTGCGCGCGGTCACCGGGTCGACAATGCGCGCGTAATCGGTGCGGCCGGAAAGGACGGCGGAGCCCAATTCGGGCGAGAACGGCAGACCGTGATAGAACTCGAGGCCGTCAAGGTAGGGCAGCCCCCGGTTCCAATACTTGTCGTTGCGCTCCATCACCCAGACTTCGTTTTCCACCCGCCGCTTGCTCTTGAAGGGGCCGGTGCCGGGAATGTCGACCACCCGCCGGAGGTTGTACTGATTGTCCTCGAGCGTCTTCTTGCGCACGATCACGTTCCACCCGCTGGCGAACGCCGACATCATGAAGTTGGCGGGACGGGGCTGGGAGAGCTTGAATTCGATCGTGTACTTGTCGCGGACGTCGATCTCGCTCACCGAACTGAACAAAATGGAGCGCGGGATGGAGATGCCCGCCGGCGGCTTGGAGATGCGGTCGTAGGTCGCCTTCACGTCCTCGGCGGTCAGCTCGGCGCCATCGTGAAAGAGGACGTCCTTGCGCAGAAAGAACGTATAGGTCTTGCCGTCCTTGGAGATCTGCCAACTGTGCGCCAGATCGGGGATGATGGTCTTGCCGCTGTCGCGCGGATCGCGGCGGATGAGGTTGTCGAACATACAGCCCTGGCAGCCCAGACTGTTGATGGTGCCGGACTGGTGCACGTCGAAGTGCGGCGGCCGGGAGGTGATGCCATAGCGCAGCACGCCGCCCCGCTTGGGATTGGGCTCGGGTGCAGCAAGCTGGAACTTGGTGCCGTCGAACTCGGCGGGAATGTCGGCCAGCGCGCCTTGAGGTCGCAGGCCGTAGGCGGCCGCCACCGCAGCGGCGCCGCCCTTTAGTGCGGTCTCAAGAACCTCACGGCGGTTCCAGTGCGAACGCCTCAGGCGCCGACCGATCATGCTGTTTCCTCCACATTTTATATTTTCTGTTATGCTCAGGCCCTACGTCGATGCCGTCTCCGTCGCCTGCTTGCGCCTGAAGACTACACGCCGTTCTTGAGGGAGTCACGTTGTGAGCCAGGTCATTGGCGAGGCAGGGGGCGGCAGATCGGGGCCGGGAGCGGGCCCGCCGGTCCTCGAAATCGATGATCTTAAGACCTACTTCTTTACGCCCGCCGGCATCGTTAAGGCTGTCGACGGGGTGTCCTACGCGGTGCGCAGCGGCGAAACGCTGGGCGTGGTGGGTGAATCCGGTTGCGGCAAAAGCGTCACGGCGCTGTCCATCTTGCGCCTCGTGGCCGATCCGCCGGGTCGCATCGTCGGCGGGGCCATCCGCTTCGAGGGCCGCAATCTGCTCGATTTTGGGCAGCAGCAGATGGAGGAGATTCGCGGCAACGAGATTTCGATGGTGTTCCAGGAGCCGATGACCTCGCTCAATCCCCTCTACACGGTCGGCCATCAGGTGAGCGAGGCGATTGCCCTGCATCAGGGGGTCCCCCGGCGCCAAGCCATGGTGAAGGCGGTCGAAATGTTGCGGCGTGTTTCCATTCCAGAGCCCGAACAGCGCGCGCAAAGTTTTCCCCACCAGCTGTCGGGCGGCATGCGCCAGCGCGTCATGATCGCTATGGCGCTCTCGTGCAATCCGAAGGTGCTTATCGCCGACGAGCCGACGACGGCTCTCGACGTCACCATCCAGGCGCAAATTCTCGAGCTAATGCGCGAACTGCAGCAGGCCTACGGCATGGCGGTCGTGCTCATCACACACGACATGGGGGTGGTGGCTGAAAACGCCGACCGTGTGGTCGTGATGTATGCGGGCAGGAAGGTTGAGGAAGCCGACGTGGAGGGTCTATTCGAGCGCCCCGCCCACCCCTACACGCGCGGTCTGCTCCAATCCATCCCCCACCTCGACGAGGCCGGCAAAGCCGCGCCGCGCGTGCGCCTCAATGAGATCAAGGGCATGGTCCCATCGCTGGCGCATCTGCCGGCAGGGTGCAGCTTCGCTCCCCGCTGCGGTCAGGCCAGCGACCGCTGTCGGACTTCGGCGCCACCGCTCCAGGAGCATCGGCCCGGCCATTGGGTGGCCTGCTGGCACGCCTCGGCCCAGCCGCGGGGGGATCAATGAGCGTGCCGCCGGCGCAAAGGCAAGCCAATGGGGGGCCCGGTGCGCCCGAGCGCGTGCCTCTGCTGGCAGTCGACAACCTCGAGAAGCGGTTCCCGATCGTCAAGGGCCTCTTCTCTCGCGTGTCGGGCCAGGTCCACGCCGTGGACGGGGTCTCCTTTCACATTCATGCTGGCGAGACACTGGGCCTCGTTGGGGAATCGGGCTGCGGAAAGTCGACCGTCGGGCGCACGCTCCTCAAGCTGCTCGAGCCGACCGCGGGCACCATCCGCGTCGCCGGGGTGGACATCACGGCCCTCGACGCCAAGGCGATGCTGCCCTACCGCAAGCGCCTGCAGATGATCTATCAAGATCCCTACGCATCGCTCAACCCGCGCATGTCGGCAGGCCAAATCGTGGGCGAACCGCTCATCATCCATGGCATGGGCCGGCAAACGGAGCAGCGGGAGCGGGTGGCCTCGCTGTTTGAGCGCGTCGGGTTGCGGCCGGAGCTCATGCAGGCCTTTCCACACGAGTTTTCCGGCGGCCAGCGCCAGCGCATCGGCATTGCCCGCGCGCTGGCCCTCAATCCCGAGCTGATCGTCGGCGACGAGCCGGTATCGGCGCTCGATGTCTCGATCCAGGCGCAGATCATCAACCTGCTCATGGACCTGCAGGACGAGTACAAGCTGTCCTATCTGCTGGTGGCACACGACCTTGCCGTGATCGAGCACATCTCGCACCGCATTGCCGTCATGTATCTCGGCCGGATCGTCGAGATGACCGATAAGGCGAGCCTCTTCGCCATGCCGCTTCATCCCTACTCGGAAGCCCTCCTGTCAGCCGTGCCGATCCCGCGCGCAAGCGCGCGCCGGCGCCAGCGCGTGATCCTCAAGGGCGATGTACCGAGCCCGATCAATCCGCCGCCGGGATGCCACTTCCACACGCGCTGCCCCTACGCACATGCGCGCTGCCGCAGCGAACGCCCGGCACTGCGGGAAGTTTCGCCGCGCCACTGGGCGGCCTGCCATCTCCACGATGCTGGCCCTGCCCTACCCCTGGCCCTACCCCTGGCCCGGCCGCGCCCAGGCGCAGCCTAATCCCCGGCCTCATCGGCCCTTGAAGGCTGGCTTGCGCTTCTGCATGAAGGCGCGGCGACCTTCGATGTAGTCCTCGCTCGCAAAGCAGGCCTTGATCGCCTCCTCGATCGCGCCAAACCGGCGGTTCTCCGGGTCATCGGCGGCGGCATTGATGGCGAGCTTGGCGGCCTTGATGGTGAGCGGTGCATTGCTCGAGATCGTAGCGGCGAGCTTCTCAACGTAACCCGCGAGCTCGGCCGGCGGCACGACGCGATTGACGAGGCCCATGATGCGCGCATCCTCAGCGCTGAACTTGCCCGCGGTGAAGAAGATCTCCTTGGCGAAAGCCGGACCGACGATGTCGACGAGCTTTTTGATGCCGGGATAGCGATAGCC
>JAMXLN010000233.1 GCA_024281145.1 Hyphomicrobiaceae bacterium
CCGTGACCGAGCGCTTGATCCACAAGCTTGTAGATCTCCTCCATGATCGGATCGGTCATGGCAAAGCAGCCGATGGACGTGCAGCCGCCGTGCAGGAGGATGTAGGAACCCGTCCGACCCTTCCCTCGATCGAAGGCATTGGGAAAGCCAATGTTGATGGAAAGGGGGTGGCGTCCGCCAGTGCGCAATTGTTCTCGCGTGAAGGCGTAGAAGCCCTCGGGCGCCTGCCGATCGCCTTCATGCTCCTTGGGTCCCAATTTCCCGGACCAGAAGCAAATCGGGTAGGTGGAGAAGAGCTCGAAATGATCGTCCTTACGCATCCAGAGTTCGAGCTGGGACTCCCGTTTGAAGATGCGGAGCATCACCGGATCGCCCGGAGAGAACCCGGCCTCCTGCGCCCGTGCGAGGATTGCATCACCGGGATGTGGCCCGCTGTAGGACGGCATGCAGGCCAACGCCACGACAAAGAGAGCTGCGGCCAAGCTCAGGCCAGCGGAGATCGTACGCAAGGAAAGGAGGCCCCCAACAACGCGCTTCACCTCGTCTGCGCAGGCACATGCACCGGTCGGTCGGACGAGGTCAAGATGCTAAGCCTCTGCGATAGATTAAAAAAGCGTAAGGGTCGGAGCCTCACGGCCGCCAAATTCGAGGTCCCGTCGCTCCATCGGGCGCGGCGGCGCGCTCGCAGAAGGCCGGCTTGGCAAGCGCGCATTTGTCAGAGCCAGCGAGAGGGGCTTTCGGCAATCCCGCTTCTGCAATGCCGCCGGCGTCCGCAGGGCGGCTTCCCTACGTGAAGCCCCATCGCTCACGCTCATATCGCCTTTGGTGGTCGGGCCGCTCGGTCGGGCCCCCCTGAGGTTTGGCAGCACAATGGAACCCGGCCTAGAGTGTGAATGGGACGAGAGGCATCATTGGTCCCGGGGAGAGCCGCGCCATGGAAATCTATCTGCCGCAGACGCGCATTGCCACCTCGCGCGGCCTGTGGCTTGACCGGCTGCCCGTCGACGACCTCGACCAGGCCATCCAAAACGGCGCCGAGATGACCGCATTTGTGGGGTGGAATAGTGCGCAGCGCCGTGAGATCCGGCTCAGCTACGCTGAACTTGGCCAGCGCGTCGACCAGATCGCCTTGGGTCTCCTCGACTGTGGCGTCGGCAAGGGTGACGTCGTTGCCTTTCAGTTGCCGAACTGGTGGGAGTTCACGGCGCTGTTCTATGCCTGCTGTCGCATTGGCGCGGTCGCCAATCCGCTGATGCCGATCTTTCGCCAGCGTGAGCTGCGCTTCATGCTGGGCTTCGCGGAGGCCAAAGTCGCGGTCGTGCCAGCACTCTGGCGCGGCTTTGATCATGTGGCCATGCTGCGTGAGATCCGCTCCGATTTGCCGCACTTGAAGCACGTCTTTGCCGTAGGTGGCAGGGACGGTCAGTCATTCGAACAGGCTCTCCTCGACCGCCCAGCCATTTCGCATGCCGAGCGAGAGACGCTCGCCAAGCTGCGTCCCGGCCCCAATGAGGTGGTGGAGCTCATCTACACCTCCGGCACCTCCGGCGAGCCCAAGGCCGTCATGCACACCGCCAATACGGTGCTGGCACCGGCGCGGTGCTTCATCGATGATATTGGCCTTACCGGCCGCGACATCGTGTTCATGGGCTCCCCTTACGCGCACCAGACCGGCTTCCTTTACGGCATGCTGATGCCGATTATGTTGGGCACGACGACAGTCGCTCTCGACGCCTGGTCGGCCGCCGATGCGGTTCCGTTGATCGAACGCGAGGGCGCGACCTTCTCCATGGGATCGACGCCGTTCCTGTCGGATGTGGTGAACCTTCCCGATGCGGTCCGCACGCGGGTGAGCCGGACGCTGCGCACCTGGGTATGTGCGGGCGCACCGATCCCGCGCATGCTGGTGCAGCGCGCCAAAGCCGAGATGAACCTCGATGTGCTCTCCTGCTGGGGTATGACCGAGAACGCCGGCCTCACCATCACGCGCAAGCGCGATCCGCAGGTGAAGGCGTTCGAGACCGACGGCCGGGCACTGCCCGGCAATGAGGTGCGTGTGGTGGACGATCAGCGACGGCCGGTGCCACCCGAAGCGGTTGGCCATCTGCAGGCGCGCGGAATAACCCATTTCGTCGGTTATCTGAAGAAGCCGCAACTCAACGCGATCGATGCCGACGGCTGGTTCGATACCGGCGATCTCGCCCGCATGGACGCCGATGGCTATATCCGCATCGTCGGCCGTACCAAGGACGTCATCATTCGCGGCGGTGAGAACATTCCGGTGGCCGAGGTGGAGAACCTGATCTATCGCCATCCGGCGGTGGCCGAATGTGCTGTGGTGGCTATGCCGGATGACCGGCTCTCCGAGCGCGCTTGCGTCTTCGTGCGGCCCAAAGCCGATGCGCGGCTCGATCTCGGCGAGCTCACCCGCTTCCTGGCCGCGCAGGGGATGGCCAAGCCCTACTGGCCCGAGCGACTGGAACTCCTGACGGAGATGCCGCGCACGCCCTCCGGTAAGATCCAGAAGTTCAAGCTGCGTGAGATTGCAGCGAAGTTCACAGCCTAGGACATGCGGCCTGAGATCTAGGGCCCTATAGGCGGACCCGAGACATCTGCGCCTCAAACATGGGAAAGTGCGATGCATCCCACGCGAGACAACCGAACCGATGATTATGTGCCAGATGCCGCAGATTGGGCCCGCCTCAGTGCCGCTGACGCCGGTTTTGATGGTGCTCGCCTCGCTGCGGCCGTCGAATTCGCGCTCGCCCACGACAGTCCCTGGCCGCAGAGCCTGCACTACGCGGACGGACGCTACGTCGGCAACGTCGAATGGAACGAGACGGGACCTTGGAGCGAGATTGTAGGGCCCGTGCTGCCACGCGGTGGGCCGGCCGGCGTCGTTCTCAAGGGTGGACGGATCCTGGCCGAATGGGGCGACACGGGGCGCCCGGATATGACGTTTTCCGTCGCCAAGAGCTACCTTGCCGTGCTGACCGGCCTCGCCGTTGCCGACGGCTGCATTGCCGACGTCGACGAACCGGTCAGCGCCAGCGTGAAGGGCCCCTGGTTTGTCAGTCAACGCAATGCGTGCGTCACCTGGCGCCATCTGCTGCAGCAATCGAGCGAGTGGCAGGGTGAGCTGTGGGGCAAATCCGACCAGGTTGACCACAACCGCCAAACCGGCGCGGGCGCCGACCAGAGCCGCAAGGGCCAGCGCCGCGAGCTGATGGCGCCAGGTACCCACTTCGAATACAACGACGTACGCGTGAACTTGCTGGCGTTTTGCTTGCTGCAGCGGTTTGGACGGGTACTGCCCGATGTGCTCCGTGAGCGCATCATGAACCCGATTGGAGCATCGCGCACCTGGGCGTGGCACGGCTATTCGACGTCGTGGACCGAGATTGGCGGCCGGCGCGTGCAATCCGTAGCGGGTGGCGGGCACTGGGGGGGTGGCATGGTCATCTCCGCCCGCGACCACGCTCGCCTTGGTCTGCTCATGGCGCGTGCCGGCCGCTGGGGCAGGCGCCAGGTGCTGCCCACGGGCTGGGTCAAAGATACCTTCTCACCGTCCCCCACCAACCCCGGCTATGGCTATCTGTGGTGGCTCAATGCGGGCGCAGCGCGCCGGCCCGCCGCATCGCCGGCAAGCGTTTTTGCCGTTGGCGCCGGCAACCACATGATCTGGATCGACCCCGATCATGACCTCGTCACCGTGTTGCGCTGGATCGACGGCGCCGCGATCGGCGGGTTCATGGCCCGCCTGATGGCGGCAATCCAGCAGCCCCCGACGGCTCAGCGCGGGCATTCCTGAGAACCATCATGCCTTGATCAGCGCCGCGTTCCTGTCGAGCACGCCCAAGATCTCGTCGCGGCTGCGGTCTGGTATCTCAAGCAGCACCCGATCGATCCCAGCCTCGCGGTAGGGGGCGAGCTTGGCCGCGTCAGCCGGCGCGGCGAAGACCGTGATCGACAGTGTCTTGGGATCGCGGCGAGCTGCGGCGGCCGCCCTCCTCAAGCGCTCCACGGCGCCTTTGGGTTCGAAATCGCCCCTCGGCCGCGGGAACCAGCCGTCGCAAAACTCCACCACGCGCTTCAGCGTGTGGTCGCTCTCGCCGCCGAGGAGCAGCGGCGGGTGCGGCTTCTGCTTTGGCTTGGGATAGAGCCAGGCCTTGTCGAAGTTGACGAACTCCCCATGGAATTCGGCTTCCTCCTTGGTCCACAGTTCTTTCATGGCGAGCACCCGCTCGCGCAACAGTTTGAAGCGGGTCTCGTACTTGGCGCCGTGGTTCTCCATCTCATCGACGTTCCAACCCCCGCCCATGGCAAAGATGAAGCGACCACCCGAGAGCTGGTCGAGGCTCGCCGCCGACTTCGCCGTGACGATCGGGTCACGCTGGGGGACGAGGCAGATGCCCGTGCCTAGCTTCAGGTTCTTGGTTGCCGCCGCGGCGAACGCGAGCGCGACGAAGGGATCGTGCGTGTGTTTGTAGCGCTTCGGCAGCTCTCCGCCGCCGGGAAACGGGGTGCGTCGGCTCACAGGAATATGCGTGTGCTCGCACACGAATAGCGATTCAAAGCCGCGCTGCTCGAGCGCACGCGCGAGCTCGGCGATGTCAATGCCGTAATCGGTTGGGAAGTAGTACGCGCCAATCTTCATGGCAAAATCTCCGCCGGTTTCAACCACGCTGCTTGCCGGCGACGTTACCACGTTCGGTTGGGCGCCGACCAGGCGCCGGGAAGAAGGGCAAGCGCTCACCTCGCGCGCACCCAGGGAAGCCCGCCGGCCCTCCTGAGCGTGATAATCTGCGTGCACCCGATCGAGCACTCCGCGTAGGTTGAGACCGCTGCGCACGTGGGGGAACTCGGCAGATGGAAATGCGGTTGGGCACACGCACATCAGCTCGCCGCTCGGCTCCAGCGCATTCGCTCCAGAGTTCGGCTCCGGGGCGGCGTCTTCGCAGGGAACGCGCACAGCAGCGCTCTCCCTCATCGGCAACGATGGGCCGACCACAAGCGTGCCGCGATGGGCGTTAATGCCGATTGCCGCCAGGGCGCGCTGGGTAGCGCAAGCTCGGCACTTCGTGCCAAACTAGGCGTGTCACGAGTACCGGAGTGGTCCCATGAAGGCGATGAAGGCTGGCGTCACCAAGGCGGGTAAGGGCATCGACAATATTGTGTGGAATATCTTGGGCCAGACTTACACGCCAAAGCAGGTGAGCGAGAGTTCCTTCTCATGGCATGCACTGTTCCCGCCGGACACCTTCGTGCCGCCCCACATCCATGCCAACCAGGATGAGTTCATCTACGTTTTGGAGGGGCGTTTCGACTTGTTCCTGGACGGCAAGGACGCATCCGCCACTGCGGGAGACCTCATACACCTGCCGATGCAGTTGGCGCACGGCATCTTCAACAAGAGCGACCAGCCGGTGAAGTGTCTGTTCTGGGTGTCGCCCACGGGCAAGCTGTTCGAGCTCTTCAAGAAGATCCACAATGTGCCTGATCCCGCCGAGGTTACCCGCCTCGCCGGCCTGCACGATGTCACCTTCTTGCCTCCTCCCGATAAGAGCTGATCCGACGCGGGCGTGCCAAGGCGCGCGGTTAGCGCGAGGCTTTGTGCCGGGTGCGGCGCTGCTGGCGCGAAGGGGCGAGGCTTGGGCCCTGGTTCACCTGCTCCTTGGCAAAGCCCGCGAGCTTGGCGTAGCCCTTGACGATCGCCTCGCGCTCGGCGCGGCTTAGCACCTCATCGATGCGGCCGAAGCCGTCGGGGGCGCGGCGCTCCACCTCGTCGATGACGCCTTCGGGTCCGCCGCTGCGGTTGTTGCGCACGATCTCGGCCGTCTTTGGCAGCCGGTCCGCCTCGTAGGCCGCTAACGCGGCCCGGGCATGCTCGCTATCGGCCAGCAAATCCGCCAGGCAGCGCGCGTCGAGGATCGCCTGGCTCGCCCCGTTGGAGCCCACCGGATACATGGGGTGTGCGGCATCGCCCAACAGCGTCACACGCCCGTGCGTCCAGCGCGGCAGCGGATCGCGGTCGGCCATTGGATATTCATAAAAGGCCGCTGCGCCCTTCACCAGCTTCACCAGATTCACGTGCGGTGTGCTGAAACGGGCCACATGCGGCATCAGCTCGGCGAGCGTGCCATGCCGGTTCCAGTCCTCGCGCCGCGGCGGCGGACTTGAGCCGTCGCCCATGCGATACGTGACGACCCAATTGATGAGCTGCGTCCCGGGCTTGCTGCCTTTGCCGATCGGATAGAGCACCAACTTGTTGTTGAAGCCGCCAGCCACGATCATCGTTCGGCCATCGAGAAAGCTCTTGGCGTTGGTTGCGCCGCGCCACATCAGCACCCCGTTCCAGCTCAACCCTGTGTCCAGCGGATAGAGCCGCCGGCGCACGCTGGAATGGATGCCGTCACACCCAACGAGCACGTCGCCCGCCACCGTGGCGCGGGTGCCGTCGCGGATGCGCTTGAAGCGGGCCCTGACCGAGCCCTCGCCCTCGGCCACGGCCTGGAACAGGTGACCCGTATGGATCGCCTCGCGCCCGAGCCGTTCAACGGCGGCATCGCGCAGCACGCCCTGCAGGCGGCCCCGGTGGATCGACAACTGCGGCACCTTGTAGCCCGCCTCGAGCCCACGCGGTTCGCGCCAGATCTCCTGGCCGAAGCGGTTGGCATAGATCAGCTCGCGCGTGCGCACACCGACGGCGTCGAGGCGCTCGAGCAAGCCGAGCTCGCTCAGCTCAGCAATGGCGTGCGGCAGCACATTGATGCCGACGCCCAACTCGCGGATACGCGCGGAGGCCTCGAAGATCTCGCATGGAATTCGACGTGCCTTCAGCATCAACGCAAGCGTAAGCCCGCCGATGCCAGCGCCGACGATGACAACGTGCATCGCCTCACCTCCCCGACCCCCGCGCTCGCGCCCCTCACTTGAGCCTGTGTCGGTTACAGCACGGCGCGGAGCAACAGCGCAACCACTGCTAGGCCACTCCCGCCAGTCACAGGGGAGCCGAACCAAGCCAAGCGCACGTGCAATCCCCTCGGCGTTGCCAGCCATCGGTGGTCGCCCGCGGAGGGATCAAGCTTGCCGCGGAACACCCTGTAGGACCATGCCGTGTAGGGAAGGTTCAGCGGCATGAGGATGCCGGCACCGATGAGGAGGAACCGCAGGCTCGAGGCTGACCCAGCAGCCGACCAGATGCACGATTGGCGTCATTCGCTTGATGACCCCGACCCATCGCCAGCGTGCCAAGGCCGATCTGTGGCCTCGCATGGCCCCGCTGTGAGGCCACGGGATCCCCGTCGGGCACCCTTTACGCCTTGGCCACGCGCGCGCGGGATGATTCGAGCTCAATACCAGGGTCGGCGGCGCGAGACTTTGGATCCACCTCAAGGCCTGGGTCGTCGGGCGCCCTCGGAGATACGAAAATCTTGGGCTCGACCGTCTTGGGTGGACGCGGGGTCCCGGGCTTTGTAGCGCGGACGCTGTTGGCAGCGGCGGGCCGTTCCGGGGCGGGCGCTGGAGCGGCGGATGCGGCAATGGGTCTTTGCGCCGCGAGCCTGATGCGCTCTTTCAGGTCGTCTGCGTCTAGAGGCTCGACGGGCACAACGCGGCTCTTTGTTGTCGTTGCGGCGGCGACGGGCGTTGGCGCGGGAGTAGCGGGGCCCGTGTCGGCAGGCGCAGGCGGCGTCTCGATCGGCTCCACGTTCGCATTCCCTGACGCCGCCGTCGTCGGCGAGGATGCTGCCCGGTGCGTCAGCGCCGGCTCGCCGGCGGCTGCGAACCCGACGAGGGCTCCGAGCTTGGCGCTCAAAAGTGCGCCGGCCGGCTTGTCGATCGCCTCCACCGGCACGCGCCAGCGGAATGCGTCAAGCGCGCCGGTCACCGGCGAGACGGGTGCCCACCGGTCCGAGACAACGCCATCGGCCGTCCAGGCGCAATCGCGCGCGGCGTTGACGGCCCGCGCCAGCCACTCGCGCACGCGGCCCGCATCGCCGTGCTCTTCCCCCTCAATGCGCGCCATCAGGGCGGCGACGCGCTGTGTCAGGCGGCTCTCCAGCAACGGCTCCAGCGCCGCACGGGCCTCCTGCCATTCGCGCGCCTCGATGGCGGCGATGGCGAGCGCGATGGCACCCTCGCTGTCGTGCGGCGTCAGCCGCGCCAGATGGCGCATGCGGTTCAGTCGGTCGCGGGGACTGTCGCCGGGCCGAACATAGGCGTAGGCCGCAGCAAGATCTGGATGCGGCGATAGCCGCCACGTCTTGAGCAGCACGCGCGCCGCACGGGGTGTGTTGCCTTGCGCCGCCAGCACGCGACCGGCGATGGCCGCGGCCGGTACCAGGTCGGGCGCCAGCCGATGCGCTTCGCGTGCGAGCTCCAGCGCCTTTTCGGCGGCCCCGTCCTCGGCGGCCTGCGCCTGCGCCGTCAGCAGCACGGCGCGGCGCCGGGTCGCGAGGGTCTTGTCGATTAGATTGTAGCGCTGGCCAATCGCCAGGGTGTTGAGCGCGCCTTCCCAATCCTCCACGCGGCACTGCAGGTCGAACAGCGCCTCAACGGGCCAGGCAAGCCTCGGGTTGCGCTTGAGCGCCCGCTCGGCGAACTGGCGCGCCACCTCCCGCTCGCCCTCGCGTTCAGCCTCCAGGAAAAGGCCGCGCAGCCCCAACTGCTCCGTGTCGGGTGAGGACAGCATGGCCTCGAAGATGCGGCGCGATGTCGCCCGGTCGCCGATGAGCTGCGCCGTCTGCGCCCGCAATAGGTGCGTGAGCGGCTCGTTTGGCAGCGCCTTGCGCGCTTGCCCCGCGTAACGGATGGCAAGCGGGCCGTCACCGGCGCCGATGGCGATCATGCCGCTCGACAACGCGCCGAGCCCGCGCTGTTGCCGGCGCCGATCGAGAAAGCGGCCGATCATCACCGGGCTCAACCATAGCGCGCGCAGCGCCGACCACGCCAACAGCGCTACTCCAACCACCACCACCAAGATGATGAAGGCGCGGAACACGCTGGTTTCGGCGATGTAGCCTTGCCATTCGACGACGATCGTGCCCGGTCGATCCGCGAGCCAATGCAGGCCGGCCGCTGCGGCAAAGATGACGATCAGAAAGGCGATGATGCGCATCATCGCTTGTCTTCCGGTGCAGCGGCTTTTTTGCCCCCGAGCGCTGCCTTGAGCTCACTTTCCACCGCGGCCATGGCCTGATCGACGGCCTGGCGCGCCTCAACCTTGCGTATCCAGTCCTCGCCGGCGAGCGCTGCCTTGGGCGGCAGCTTCTTGGCGTTGGCAAGCACATCCCCGAGGCGGCCCTCCTTCACGGCGGCCTCCATGCGCGAGAGGATGGCCTCGAGGCTCATGTCGTCGGCGGCGTGCCCGGCCTTGCGCACACGCACGATCGAGCGTGCGCCCGATAGCAGCCGGTCCATCAGCGTGGCGTCGGCGGGTTCGGCCTCGGCGTCCAGCATCGCGTCGGCAACCTTGCGGAAGGAGTTGGCGAGCTCTTGGACGGGTGGTGCACCATCCTGCATGTGGCGCTCGAGCGGCGCGAGATTTGCACTGAAGCCGCCGAGCCTTTTCAACCGCGCCAACTCTTCGGCATAGCTCTCGCCGCGATCGACGGCGCGCTTGAGATTGGCAAGCTCCAGCGCGAGAAGGATTTGCGTAGCATTGGCGTTGGCGCTGGCTGCGCGGTCGGCTTCGCTCTTGCGGAACGTATCGATTTCGTGCTCCAGGGTGCCAATCGCGGTGGTGAGCGTACCGAGGTCGGCCGCTTTCGCTGCTCCTTTGAGGCGCTCTTCGATTTCGCCCTTCAGCGTGTCGAACCGCTGGGAGAGGCGGCCAGCATCGGTCCTCAGGGCGGAGAGCTCAGCCTCGAAGCGACCAACGCTCGACTTCGCCAGGTCGGCGGCGCTGCGAGCGGATTTGTCGAGCTCGGAGAGCTTGCTGGACAGCGCCGCCACCTGTGCCGATTGTGTCGACGGATCGGCTGCGGAACTTGCGCTCAGCACCGCTTCGAGCTTGCCCAGCCGCTGCACCAGGTCCGCCGGCAGCTCGGGCGGATTGGCAAGCTTGGACTCGACCGTTTTAGCGTCGCGTACGAGCTTGGTTTGCGCCTCCGTGAGCGCCGCCATTGAGCGGGTGAGCTCCTCCATGCGCGCTCGCACGCCCACGCCCGCACGCGTGCCAAGGGTACTCTCAAGGTCCGCCACGCGGCGCAGGAGATCACCCATCTCTTGCGTCATGACGGGGGTGTTTGCTGGGGTCAACTCTGGGGTTCGCGGCGGCGATGGGGTGGTCGCAAGCTCGGTCACGAGCACCACCAGGAGGGCGCCGAGCGCACCGGACGCCAAATGCGACAGCCAGGGGACCGACAGCAGGCGTGCTCGCGTGGACGTCGATCGACCTTCGCCCGGACCTGCCCGCGCGCTTTCGGAGGCGGGGTCGGCGCTCGCGGCCGCAGGATCACTGGGCTTGGTGTCTGGCCTGTCTCGTGGCCGGTCCTGTGACTTGTTCTGGGACTTGTCCTGTGACGGGGACTTGGGCTGCGCGTTGACCCCTGACGTCGCACCCGCAGAGGTGGGACTGGTCGCTGCGGCGGCTGGGGCCGGCGCAGCCCTGCCCTCCACCTCCGCCGCCGTCAGGTCGAGGGTTGCATAGGTTCGCCTGGCGCCCGGCATCTCGCCGGGCCGTGGGGTACCCTTGCCGGCTTCTTCCTTGTTGTTGGCCATGGGGCTCGATCCTCGAGTTCCAGGAAGTGATTGGCGAGAGTGGCTGCTTCGCCTTAACGAAGTCGC
>JAMXLN010000234.1 GCA_024281145.1 Hyphomicrobiaceae bacterium
CCACGACCTCCCGTCGAAAGCAGAAGCGGCAGTAGACGGGGCACACGTGTGTGAGCTTGAGAAGGACGCGGTCGGGATAGCGGTGCACGATGCCTGGCACCGGCGAGAGGCCCTCCTCGTTCAGCGGATCGGCGCGTTCGTTGGGCGATGGCTCTAACTCGCGCACGTCGGGGATGAATTGCCGCGCGATCGGGTCTTGCGGATCCCCACGGTCAATCAAGCGCGCCATCTCGGGCGTGATGGCAACCGCGTACCGGGCGCCGACCTTTGCCAGCGCGGCCGGGTCCGCCTCGCGCGCCAAGCCCGCGGCCAGCAGGGCGCCTGTTGAGCGCAGCGTAGGGTCCCGGCTCTTCATGACGCAATCGCGCCCTCCTAGGACAGAGCAAACAACTCGGGCAGCCTCCCCCGCATCGCCGCCGCGAGATCGTCGAGCTGACTGCCGGTGCGCGGCGAGATCTCCTCCAGCGCGGCCAGGAAGGTGTCGGGCGTGAGCCGCGAAAGGGGCAGCGAGCGGTACCAACCCTCACGCGTCAGGACCTGGCGGAATTCCGCTTCGCGCGGCTCAAGGGCGGACGTCGCCGGTGCTACCGACACAACCGGCAGGCGCGCGGCGATGGCCTCCGAGATCATAGTGGTGGAATCATCTGTGCACAGGATGGCTTGCGCGGCGGCAAAAATGGACAGCAGCGTGCCCGCGCCCGCCCTGCGGAAGTCGATAAACGTTTCCAACCCGCCTTCGTCTGTTTGCGCCATGGCCGCGAGCGCATCGGCGATGAAGCGCCCCGATCGGCGCGAGGTCGTGGCCAGCCAACGCACCCCGTGCAAGCGATGCGTTTCGCTTAGAAACGTTGTGAGCTGCAGCCAATCCTCGCTGCGGTAGCGATAGGCGCCGGAGTTGCCTCCGACCAGCACGCCGACCCGCGCCGGCGGCTTGCTGCGCCCGAAGTGCACGGCTGCACCGTTGCTGGGCGCTGCCATCACGCGCAAATCGATGGGTGAAGGCGGCAGGGAAACCAAATAGTTGGGCTGGTCGGCCAACCGCTCCAGGGAGACGATGACAAGCTTCACATGCTCTGGCGCGAGCCGGCGCAGGCGGCCGCAGAAGATGTTGGCGGCGCTCAAGAGCTTGGCTGCTGCCGCGTTGGCGGCCAGCGTGTCACCGCCCGCGGAGACGACGACTTCGGCCTTGGGCAGGCGTGCCGCATCGATGCCGTAGCCCAGGCGCAGAATGAGGGCAGGGGCTACGCCACGATTGACCAGCTGCAGCAGGAGACGCGTGGGCACAAACAAGCGCCTTCGTACCTCGAGCCGGTGGCTCGTCACCAGCCGCATGCGGCGGATGGCCGCGATCACCCCTTCGGACTGGTGGTAGTGGCCGGGCTTACCATCGACAAGCAGCAGGGCGGTCAAGGCTTGCGATTGCACGGGCTCGGACTCGCTGTGAGTTCCGCTTTGGCTTGAGTTCCGGGGCGCTCGGCCGCTCCGCGTCACCTGAAGCGTCTGTGCCTGCTGGACTTGGTGGGCCCGGCAGGACTCGAACCTGCAACCAGACGGTTATGAGCCGCCGGCTCTAACCATTGAGCTACGGGCCCCGCCGGCCAACGGGGTGCGCTTCTATAGCACCCCTCTTTAGCGCCACGAAACGCTTACGTTGGGCATGCTTCGGACAAAAATGTGGTGTCGCATCGAACAGCCGCGGCCGGGATCGCGAGGTCACCCATGGGACCCCTAACACCTCTCCTGATCGCGGCCGCTTTCGCCGCGATCGCCCTCTGCGGGCCGAGGACGGCGATGGCAGCCGATGGCGACAAACCAGGCGAGCGCTTCATCAGCGTCTCGGCAACGGGCAGCGTGGACGCAGAGCCCGATCTGGCCAGCGTCTCGGTTGGCACGATCGTCGAAGCCGACACGGCCAAAGAGGCGCTCGCGCGCAGCAGCATCGTGATGGCAAAGCTGATCGATGGCTTAAAGGCGCTGGGCATCGCCGCCAAGGACATTCAGACCACCGCCGTCAACATCGAGCCACGCTACACCCAGGCCAAAGATGGCCGTCCCACCGCACTCGCCGGCTATCGGCTGGTCAACCGGGTGCATCTGACCGTGCGGGAGGTGAAGCGATTGGGCGAAATCCTTGACGGCGCCATCGGCCTTGGCGCCAACCAAGTCAACGGCATCGGCTTCGATGTGAGCAACGCGGAGACCCTAATGGATGACGCTCGCAGGCTGGCGATCGCCAACGCCAGGCGCCGAGCGGAACTTTATGCCGCGGCCGCTGGCGCCCAACTTGGCAATGTTCTCACCATCTCCGAGACCACCAACGCCAGCCCCAGAGCCCTGCCGATGGCGCGCGCCGCGGCGGGCGGACCCATGCCCATCGAGGCCGGCACGCGCACACTCACGGTGGATGTTCAGGTGACGTACGCCTTGCACTAGGGCTTGGGTGCCGGCCATCAGATCGCGAGGCAGAGGGAGCCCGGCCAAATCGCACAGGTGCGAACGCGTCGCGACGGGTTTGCGTCCGGATCAAGCGCGCGCCAGGCGCTCGGCCATGTCGGCCAGACACTGCGCGAAGCCCGCCGTGTCTGTGAGTTCCATGCCGGGGACGACCTCTCGGCGCACCACACGACCGCCGCTCGACCAAATCGCAACTTCGATCATCAGGTTCTCGGCGAGCCCGAAGTCCTCAATCTCCAGATCAGCGCGATCGCTGTCCATCGCTGCCGGGCCGCGCGCCCGATACGTCCGCGCACGCTCGGTGTAACCGGCTGCCACGTTGGTGTAGCCCGCCAGCGGCCGTCCCAGCGCCTGCATGAAGCCCACCTCAAAGGCGGTGCCAGCATCCATCGATACGCCTCGAAAGGGTGTCAGGTTGGCGATCAGACCAGCGCAGGAACGCATCAGATCCTCGTTCGCCCGCGAGATACGCCGCGCCTGCTCACCCGGTGGCAGCGTGTCGAGGTGCAATTGAGCATCCAGCGGAAAGGCGCCCTCCAGGCCGGCATCCGCGGCGAGGCGGCATTTTTCCGCCCCGACCGTCCGCGCGTTGGGCAGGAACACCTCCGGTCCGGCCAGGTAAATGCGGGGGCGGTAAGACCGGGCCATGCAGCGGCTCCATCGGTAGCTGGCGAAGGTACGATCGCCCGTTCGCCGCCCCTGGGCAAGCCCGGCGCGCTCGCAATCCACCTCCCGCAGCGAGACCATGGCAGGGATGCGCCGCCCCTGTTTGCCCCGCGGCGTCGCCACCCCTAGGTTGCCGGCCTTCGTTGCCCGATCGCCATCAAAAGATGAGCTTCGCTTTGTCGCCGCCTCGCATCTTCTACGGCTGGTACATCGTCGCCGGCGTCTTTCTCGTGACGATGACCACGTCGGGGTTGGCGTTCTACAATCTGTCAATTCTGCTTGCGGCGTTCGTGGCCGAACGCGGCTTCCCCGTGGGCCTCGCCAGCAGCGCCACTGCCACCTTCTTCATTGCCAGCGGCATCGGCGGGGCCATTGCCGGCCGACTGGTGGAGCGCATCGATGCGCGCATCGTAATCGCCACCAGCGCTGCTGCCGGCGCGCTTGCGCTGGCCTCCGTGGGTATTCTCACTGATGTGTGGCAGCTCTACGCCTTTCACATTGTGTTTGGGCTGTGCAACGGCGGGAGCGGTCTCGTACCGCTCACCACGCTGGTGGCCCGCTGGTTCAGCGCACGCCGCGCCCTCGCCTTCTCAATCGCCTCCACGGGGCTCTCCTTCGGCGGCATCGCCGTTGCACCGGCCGCCGCGTTGCTGATCGAGCATTTGGGCCTGACTGGCGCCGCGCCTTGGATGGCGCTCGCGTTGTCGTTGGGCACGCTGCCAGTGACCCTCCTCATGCTGAGCCCGCGTCCCGCTGCGAGGGGCCTTAAGCCCGACGGCGCTGGACCAGTGATCGGCAGGCCGCCCTTGCCGCAACCTGCCATCGCCTTTGCGGAGGCTCGCCGCAGCCGCTATTTCTTTGCTGTGTCCATTGCCTACCTGTTCCTGCTCGGTGCCCAGGTCGGCGCCATTGCGCACTTCTACCGGCTCGCCAGCCTGCGCACCGACCTCGCAACAGCAGCGTTGGCTCTGTCCGTCCTCGCTGGCTCGAGCACGATGGGGCGCCTCGCCGGCGGCTGGCTCATGCTCTGGCTTCCCTCCCATCCCTTCGCCCTGGCATTGATGGCCGTGCAGGCGCTCGGACTGGCAGCGCTGGCGATTGCGGTAAATTCGGTCCAGATCTTGCTCGGCACCGTTCTGTTCGGCATCACGATGGGCAACTCCCTGATGATGCACCCGTTGCTCCTGGCCGAGCGGTTCGGCACCCGTGACTACGGCCGCAT
Source organism: Hyphomicrobiaceae bacterium (assembly GCA_024281145.1). Lineage (GTDB taxonomy): Bacteria > Pseudomonadota > Alphaproteobacteria > Rhizobiales > Hyphomicrobiaceae > AWTP1-13. The sequence goes on from JAMXLN010000234.1 coordinate 4,343, forward strand.
CTATTCGACCAGCCAACTGATGACCATGGTCGGCGTGGCGGGCTGCCCGACGTTGATCGGTCTCCTCTATGAAGCGAGCGGCAGCTATGTGGTACCATTCTTGGCCGCCTCAGGGTTGACCCTTGTCGGCCTCGCTGTGCTCGCAACCTTCGCGACCCCACGCCGCTAGCCATTCCTGATTGCGATCAAGCGGCTGGTGACAGTCGGGTCCGCGCCCGTCGGAGCAGGACGAGGGCGATGGCGATATTGAGCAGGTTCCAGGCCAAACCATTGGCGAACGCCTGCCAATAGGAACCCGTCAGGTCGAAGATTGCACCCGACATCCAGCTGCCCAGCGCCATGCCGGCAATGGTGGCCATGATCACGAGCCCAACGAGCGTGCCGGCCTGACGCGGCGGAAAATACTGGCGCACCACAATGGCATACATCGGTACGATCCCACCCTGGAATAGCCCGAACAGCGCAGAGATGATGTAGAGCGGCGTCAGGCCATCGAAGAGCAGGTAGAGGAAGAGCGCGACGGCCTGCATAAAGGAGCCCAAGAGCAGCGTGGCGATGCCGCCGATGCGGTCGGCGACGAAGCCCGAGCCGATGCGGCTGACCATGCCGAAGCCCATCATAAGGGAGAGCATCTCGGCGCCCGGCGCACCTCCGTACCCGAGATCGCCGCAGTAGGCGACGATGTGCACCTGCGGCATCGACATGGCGACGCAGCAGGCAACGCCTGCGAGCGCAAGCAGCCCGAACAGCACGTATGGATTAAAGCCCAGGTAAGCGCGCGCGTCTGCGGCGGCCAACTCCGCGCCCTCCAGTTCGTGATACTCCGGTCGGCGGCGGAGCACCAACAGCAGCGGCAGCATGGTCAGAACGCAGATGATGCCGATGAACAGTTGGTTCTGCCGCCAGCCTTCCGTCTCGATCATGTGCCGCACGACAGGCGGCCAGACCGCACCCCCCAAGTAGTTGCCGGAGGAGCAGATCGCGACGGCGATGCCGCGTCGGCGCGTGAACCAGTGCGAGATGTCGGCGATCAGGGGCGCGAAGGCCCCGGAGCTGCCGATGCCGATCAAAAAGCTGGCGAGGGCGAAGGCCCATAAATTCGACGCCAGACCCGAGGCGATGAACCCCCCTCCCAGGGTGAGCGTGCAGGCGATGAGCGGAGCGACAATGCCCAGTCGGTCGACGAGGCCGCCGATGGCGGCAGCGCCGAGGGCGAAGCCGAGCATGGTGAGCGTATAAGGCAGCGAAGCATCGGCGCGGGTGATAGCGAAATCGGCCTGCACGGCTGGCAGCGCCACCACATAGGACCACAGCCCAACGCTGCCGATGGTGCCGATGAGCACCGACGCTGCGAGCCGTAGCCAGGCATAGGCGGATTCGGTGCCACTGGCGTCCTCGCCCAGAGTTTCTGCAGAGATGGCCATGGGGGCCGGGACAATCGGCGCTTACCCTGCCCGGGTCAAGCCGGCTGCCTCATTTTTGCGCACCAGGCATGCGCGGCCCTGTCGATGCCAGCCCCGATCCTTCGCCAGCCGCGCCCACGGGGTTCGCGCCCAAGCGGTCGGAGGGGGCGACCGCCTCGACGGCAACAGAGGAAGAGAACAGGTCACAGGCACGAAGACATCGCTCTCCTGACGTGCAATGCTAAAAACCTCTGGTCAGAGGCTCCGTTCCGGCCCATCGGCGGCCGACAAAGCGATTTGAGCCGCGAGGGAGATCTTGCGACATGGCCAAGGATCGCCTGTCCTCCATCTGCGATCGCCTCGTCACAGCGCGCCGCAACGGCGCACGGATCGCCCTCGTTGGCCCCGACGCTCCGGCCGATTACGAAGAAGGCTTTGCGATCCAAGACCGTGTCGTGGTGGCGCTGAACTCGCCAACCGTTGGCTGGAAGGTGATGCAGGTACCCCAGGGTCCCATCATCTACGCCCCGATCCTGCAATCGGGTCGCGTGCCAGCAGGTGGCACGTGGGAAGTGGTCGGCCGGGAGCCGGCCGGGATCGAGCTCGAGATCGCCTTCCGCCTCGCCCGCGACGTTCCGGCAGGCGCCGCACCCGGGGAGGTGGTTGAGGCCGTGGAAAGCGCACACGTCGTCTTTGAGCTGTGCCAGAGCCGCATTACCGATCCGGGCTCGCAGCCCCGCCACGTCATGCTCGCGGACTGCATCGCCAATGCCGGGCTGGTGGTCGGGTCCGAAATCCTCGCCTGGCGCGCGCAGGACCTGAGGGCGCGTGCCGGCCGCCTGCTGGTCGACGGCAAGCTCTACGTGGAGGGCAAGAGCGTCGATCCCCTCGCCATACTGCAACTGCTGGCGCCGGCGATGACAGCACGCGGCAAGTCGCTCGCCGCCGGCCAGATCATCATCACCGGCAGCTTGATCGGCATGAACTGGCTCACCGGCAATCGCGAGCTCAAAGGCATCATCGACGGCCTCGGCGAAGTGGCAATCAGGCTTGCCGCGGCCTGAACGGTTGCTCAAACTGCGTGCCGTGCGCCGGCGCATCCGACACGTCATGCTCATTCCGCCGCAGCGATCGATCCACAGGGCTCGATGATGCGCGTACGGATATTGTCGAAATCATCGCGATCGCAGGCAACGGTCTGGCGCGGCTAGTCTGCGATAGCGAGGGATGCAGGCAGCCTCAGCACGGCTAGTTCCAGAAGAAACCGAACGGTGACTTGCCGCCAAAAAAGTCGTCGTCGCGATAGCGGGGTTCCCGGCGGCGCGTCTTGAGCCCGCCCTGCGGCTCACCGCTCATGATGATCACAAAATCCGTGTCCTTGCCGGTCTCGATGCTGGCGCCTTCATCGGAGATGATGAGGGACGAGCCCGGCAGCACCACCTCGGAAATGCGCTCCCGATCATCGGGGCCGATGGCGATGCGGTCGAGAGCCGCCTTGGCGGCCGTCACATCAGCCGCGATCGCCTCGAAACCATTTCCCTCACCGCGCTTGCGCGCTCCCTGCACGATGGGCTCCATCGCCTCGGAATACTTGTACATCGAGACGACGCTCCAGCGCACGTCGGTGCTCGCGTCGCGATAGCCGAGCGCCGTAAACACGAAAGTGCCGATGGGCTTGTCGGCATCGCGGATGGCGACCGGTCCCTCGAACACCGGCACATAGCCCTGCCGCACGTAGAGCCGCTGCGTCTTGCGGCTGATGAACACGGACACCGGCGAGGTCTTGCGCGCGGCTTCCTCGGCCGCCACGCCAGCCGCATCGCGCGCTCCCTCTGCTGCCTTGGCCTCTTCGTCCGCGCGCGCGGCGGCATCCATCCGCGCCTGCGCCTGCGCCTTGGCGGTCTCCAACTGCGCCTGCGCCTCAGCCACCTTCGCTGAGGCCTTCTCCTTTGCCAAGTCCGCCACCCTCACGGCGCCCTCCGCTCCGGCCGTCTCAGAGCTGGATTGGTCCGCCGCCTTTGTGCGAGCGGTCTCCAGCGTTCGCTCCGCGTCTCGCAAAAGCTCGTCGGCTTTGGCGGCATTGGCCTCCGCAACCCGCAGCATCTTCACGGCAGGGGCGACCTCCGCGGCCCTGCGCAGGGCCAGCTGCCTCATCTCGCTCGCCTTCTTCGTTGCCGCGCTCGCCTGCGCAGATCTTGCATCCGCTGTCGATCGCAGGAGCTGCAAATATCGGGGGGAA
>JAMXLN010000235.1 GCA_024281145.1 Hyphomicrobiaceae bacterium
GGCGGTCTCATTGCTTTCCGATGGCTGAACATTGAAGCCTATCCCAACCCGGCACCGGTCATTCTTGAGATCACCGCTCAGTCTCCAGGCCTTTCCGCCGAAGAGATGGAGCGGTACTACACGATCCCCATGGAAGTCGGATTGGCGCCCACGCCAGGTGTCTCGATCATCCGCTCGACCTCCTTTTATGGCCTCTCGTTCGTGCGCGTGACTTTCAAGTATGGCGTTGACTACTATTTCGCGGTAACGCAGGCCAACATCAGCCTGCAGCAAAACGTTTCGCTACCCAACAACGTTCTACCGCAAATCCAGGGGTCGAGCCTGGTTGGCGAAGTCTATCGCTATCAAATCGTGGGCCCACCGCATTTTGGCTTGAGCAACCTGCGCACCGTGCAGGACTGGATCGTGCAGCGGCGGCTCCTCACAGTCGAAGGCGTCGTTCAAGTCAACACCTGGGGCGGCACGACCAAACAGTACGAAGTCGAAGTCGATCTGCACAAGCTCGACGCTTACAACGTCACCTTGCCGCAAGTGATCGGCGCCATTGGCAACGCCAACGTCAATGTTGGCGGGCGTGAGATCCGCTACGGCGAGCAGTCCGTCAACATTCGCGGGGTGGGTCTTCTCGACAGCGGCGGCGCGACCGACCTCACCCAGGGTTGGAATGTGGCCGACATCGAAAGCATCGTCCTAGCCCAGTCCAATGGCATTCCCGTGCAGTTGAGGCAGGTCGCAAGCGTGCGTGTCGGCTACGTGCCGAGGCTGGGCAAGGCGGGCCGTGACAACGAAGACGATGTCGTCGCCGCCATCGTGGTGATGAACCGCACGCTGCACACCAATGACGTCGTGCCACGCATTGAGGCGGCCGTGGAGAAGCTCAACGTGGATGGCACGCTGCCGCCGGGCGTGAAGCTGGTCCCCTTCTACGATCGAAGCTCGCTCGTTGCGGTAACGACCCATACGGTTCTGCACAACCTCATCTTTGGTTGCTTGCTGGTGTTCCTAATTCAATGGACATTCCTTGGCGACCTGCGCAGTGCAATCATTGTCGGCGTCAATATTCCTTTCGCGCTGTTCTTCAGCATCATCATCTTGGTGCTGCTCGGGCAGGAAGCAAACCTGCTCTCCATCGGCGCGGTAGACTTCGGAATCATCATCGATTCCGCCGTCATCCTCGTCGAGAATATCTTTCGCAACTTCCAAGCACCCGAGACGCAAAGGCGCCAGCTGCTAGATGGTCTTGCGGCCGGACGCTTCGGAGCGCCTCCCCTCGAGCAGGCGGGCGCCGGCTCTCAAACTTGGACCGATCGATTGCGGCTCATCTACATCAGCGCCGTGCAGGTGGATAAGGCGGTGCTCTTTTCCACGGCCGTCACGGTTGCCGCGTTCGTGCCCTTGTTCACCATGCAGGGTGTCGAAGGCCAGATCTTCAATCCGATGGCGCGCACGTACGGCTTCGCTCTGTGCGGTGCCCTGGTAGCCACGTTCACGGTCACCCCAGTCCTTGCTTCCCTCCTTCTGCCCGAACACATCCGCGAGGCCGAGACGGGCGTCGTACGCGCCCTGCGCACGGTCTATACGCCCATCCTGCGTCTGGCCCTTTCGGCTCGGAAGATCACGGTCACCTTCGGCTTGGCGTTCTTGATGCTGACCGGGATTCTTACGTTCCGCCTTGGGACCGAGTTCTTACCCCATCTGGAAGAAGGCAACCTGTGGATACGCGCCTCTATGCCGCCAACCATCTCGTTGGACGCCGGCATGAAGTACGTCACCAAGATGCGTGAGGTGCTGCTCCGCCACCCCGAAGTCATCACCGTCGTCTCGCAGCATGGCCGCCCAGACAATGGCAGCGATGCGGCCGGTTTCAACAATGCCGAACTCTTTGCACCCCTAAAGCCGTTCGACGAATGGCCAGCAGGCCTCACCAAGGAGAAGCTGATCGATCAATTGCAGACCGAGTTCGCCGGGGAGTTCACAGGTATCGACTTCAATTTCTCGCAATACATCCAGGACAACATCGAGGAGGGGCTCTCCGGAGTGAAGGGGTCCAACTCCGTCAAAATCATGGGACGTGACCTCGCCACTCTCGAGAGGCTAGCCGACAAGGTTCTAGCGGAGATGCGGCAGGTCAAGGGCGTGGCCGACCTCGGCATTTTCCGCGTCCTCAGCCAGCCCAACCTCAATGTCAAGATCGATCGCGATGCCGCGGCGCGCTATGGCCTCAACACCGGCGACGTCACCAGCGTCATCCAGGCGGCCATGGGTGGCCAAGTCGCGACCACGCTGCTCGAGAGCGATCGACAGTTCAATGTCACGGTGCGGCTGGCTCCCCAGTATCGGGAGAACATCGACGCCGTTCGTGCCCTCAAGGTCGGATATCAGACGCCGACCGGAACCAACGCCTACATTCCCCTGACCGAGCTTGCCAAGATATCGCTCGATACCGGTGCATCCTACATTTATCACGAGCGCAACGAGCGCTTCATCCCCGTCAAATTCAGCGTCCGCGAACGGGATCTCGGCAGTACGGTTACCGAAGCTCAGGCGCGCATTGCCAACAACGTTGCTCTGCCGAACGGCTATCGCATCGAGTGGGCCGGCGAGTTCGAATCCCTGCAGCAGGCAAAGCAGCGCCTTGCCATCATCGTTCCCTTGAGCTTGGTCCTGATCCTGGTGCTGCTCTATGGGCTCTTCAACTCGCTGCGGGACAGTCTGCTCGCTCTGCTCGGCATTCCCTTTGCCATCGCCGGCGGCATCATTGGCTTGTTCGTCACGGGATTGGATTTCGGCATATCCGCTGCCGTGGGCTTTGTCTCGTTGTTCGGCGTCTCGGTCATGAATGGCATCTTGGTCATTACGTACTACAACGAGGTGAGGGCGGAGGGCGTGGCGCCCGTCGAGGCCATGTTCCACGCGGCGACACAGCGCATGCGGCCCATGCTCATGACGGCCCTATCGGCTTGCATCGGACTGCTGCCGGCCGCGGTCTCGACGGGGATCGGCAGTCAGGTCCAGCGGCCGCTCGCCGTCGTCGTCGTCGCCGGTATGCTTATTGGCCCCATCATGTTGCTGGTGGTGGCGCCGGCGCTCCAAGTTGTGTTCCTTGGCGGCCGCGCTGGGCCGCCGCAGCCCGAGGCGCAAGGGCCAGCCCCACGCGAATTGCATGAGCGGTAAGGACGCGCTCTTCGAGAACGCAAAGAACGCCGCGGGCCTTTCGCAACGACATAGGATCGCTCCTGCGCGTCCCCCCTGCGTGGCACAGGCTCCAAGTCTTCTCTGACGTTTGCAGGAGCAAAACCTGCGCACCCCCGTGTCATGCTCTCGCCGCCTGGATCAGGATTTGCGCATGTTGAGCAAATCCGCTGGAAGCGAGTACTCTCTGGAGCCTGGGCGCCCCGACCTGGCATAAAGCCAGACTGCGGCGGGTCGAGGCGGCCAACTGCAACCATAGTGCAGCAGCATGAGGGGTGAGACGATGCGGATCGCAGTGATCGGTGCCGGCGGCGTGGGTGGCGCGTTCGGGGTAGCGCTGGCGAAGGCCGGTAGCGACGTCACCTTCGTGGCGCGGGGTGCACATCTGTCGGCGATGAAGGCCAAGGGGCTCAAAGTGGTGGGCCCGCGTGGGGACGTCCATTTGAGCCCGACGCAGGCAACCGACAATCCCGCGAGTATCGCGCCGGTCGATTTCGTCTTGTTCTGCGTCAAGTTATGGGACGTCGAAAGTGCCGGTGCCGCGATCCGCCCGCTGGTGCGGGCGGGCACCGCCGTCATTCCGCTGCAGAACGGTATAGATGCAAGCGAGCGGCTCATCCCCATTCTCGGCGCGGAGGCTGTGATGGGCGGCGTGGCGCAAATCAGCGCCACCATTGCCGAGCCCGGTGTGATCCGCCAGACCGGCACCTTCATGCGGCTGGTATTCGGCGAGCTCGACGGCCGTCCCAGCGAGCGAGGTGCCACATTTCATGCGCTTTGCCAGCGCGCGGGTTTTGATGGCGCGAACAGCGACGATATCCTTGGCGCGTTGTGGGAGAAATTCGTTCTGCTCGCCACCAACAGTTCGGTTGTGGCGCTGACGCGCCTGCCATTCGGCAAGCTGCGTGATGATCCCGATGTGTTCGCGTTGTTCGCGAAGGGTTACGCCGAGGTGGTAGCATTGGCGCGCGCACGCGGCATCAACTTGCCAGCAGACCTAGAGACGAGAGCGCTGCAGAATACGCGAACGTTTCCCGCGGAGATGATGCCATCCATGGCCGTGGATCTATTGCGCGGGAACAGGCTGGAGTTGCCATGGCTTGCAGCCAAGGTCGTCGCGCTGGGCCGCGAGCTCCGTATACCGACCCCAACGTTCGATGTGATGTATGCGGCCCTGAAGCCATACGCCAACGGCGCAACGAACTGACCTTGCCCCAAAGGCTGATGTTGGCGTTGCTCCCTGAGGTCGAGCGCTAGCCGGGCACGATCCTGGCTACGTTCACTGTCACGTCAATGACCTCCGCGCTTATCAGCTTGGCCCGACCAAACCTTGGCCGCATCAAATCCCTCAGCCGATGCGGACGTCTTGCTCTCGAAATACCCCGACTGATAGCGCTTCAGTTCGGCTCTGACGTCGTTGCCATCCTTGATTGAGCAGTGGCTCGATTTTCTCGAGCTATCGAGGTCCGCGATTGCTGCGTAGGCCCCATCGTAATACGTCGCAATTTGACTGAGCTGCTCGCTGGTCGCCCCTCGCTTGGCCTCGTAATTCAAGTAGGTGGCCCGCAACTGCGCCGCATCATGGGCATACCCATAGGCTTGCGCGCACGCTGAGATGAACGCCACCCGCGCCGGGCGCTCGTTGGGGCTCGAAAAACTGACTGACATCACCGCGGGGGTGCCTGGCGTAGTGTTTCCACCGGTCAAGATGCTTGTATCA
>JAMXLN010000236.1 GCA_024281145.1 Hyphomicrobiaceae bacterium
CCTCTGGCACACGCCCACCGGCGTGATCGACCGGCGCGCCACACCCACGCTCGCGGCCGCGGTACCGGGCACCATCGCCACGCTCAACGTGCGGGTCGGCAAGCACAAACCCGCCCCGCGCGGCAACACGCGTGCGCCCTACAAAGTGACCTGCGAGGATGACAGCGGCCGCATCGACCTCGTCTTCTTCCATGCCGAGCGCAGGTTCATCGAGCGCCAGCTGCCGACGGGAAGCGTGCGCACCGTGAGCGGGCGCATCGAAAGCTACAACGACCGCAAACAGATGACGCACCCCGACTACATCGTCGCCCCCGAGGTGCGCGCCGATCTGCCTCTGCTTGAGCCGATCTATCCGCTAACCGCCGGGCTCTCCGGCAAGGTGTTGCTGAAGGCCGCCCGACAAGCGCTCGAGCGCGTGCCATGCCTGCCGGAATGGCAAGATTTGCCTTGGCTCGCCCGACGCGGCTGGCCCGACGTCAGCTCGGCACTCCAGCGCTTGCACCGGCCGCAGGACGCGCACGATGTATCGCCCGCTTCGCCGCCCTGGCAGCGGCTCGCTTATGATGAGCTCTTGGCGGGTCAGCTGGCGCTCGCCCTGGTGCGCCAGAGCCTCAAATCCCAACCCGGCCGACAAGTGGTTGGCGATGGCAGCGTGCGCGCCCGTATTGCCGGCGCTCTTCCTTTCGGCCTCACCGCCTCGCAACGCCAAGCGCTCCAGGAGATCGCCGGTGACATGGCCTCCCCGCACCGCATGCTGCGGCTGCTGCAAGGCGATGTCGGGTCCGGCAAAACGGTGGTGGCCCTGATGGCCATGGCCGTCGCCGTTGAGGCGGGTGCACAGGCCGCGCTCATGGCGCCGACCGAGGTCTTGGCGCGGCAGCACGCCGACACCATCGCTCCCTTCGCCGAGGCGGCCGGCCTGCGGCTTGCCTTGCTCACCGGCCGGGAGAAGGGCCGCGCGCGCACCGAGCTCCTCGAGCGGCTCGCGGCCGGAAGGATCGACATCCTCGTTGGCACACACGCCCTGTTTCAGACGGATGTGCACTTCCAGGACCTGGCGTTTGCCGTGATTGACGAACAGCACCGCTTTGGCGTGCATCAACGTCTGGCCCTGCAGTCCAAGGGGGGGTCCGGCGCTGCCGGCCGCGGGGCTGGGGTTCTGGTCATGACCGCAACGCCGATCCCGCGCACGCTGCTCATGACGCACTACGGCGACCTTGATGTCTCCAAGCTCACCGAGAAGCCGGCGGGTCGCAAGCCGGTGGTCACCAAATCCCTGCCAGTGGAGGCCATCGAGCGGCTGATCGAACGTCTGCGGGTGCAGTTGGGAGAAGGCGCTCAAATCTACTGGGTGTGCCCGCTGATTGAGAGTTCCGAGAGGTCTGAGCTCGCGGCCGCGGAAGAGCGCCATGCACATCTGTCGCAAAGGTTCGGCGCCGATGCAGTCGGGCTCCTGCACGGGGCCATGCCCGACAAGGTCAAGGATGCCACCATGTCGGCGTTCGCGGCCGGCACGCTCAAGATCTTGGTGGCGACGACGGTGATCGAGGTCGGTGTTGACGTGGCTAACGCCAACATCATCGTGATCGAGCACGCGGAGCGCTTTGGCCTCGCCCAGTTGCACCAGCTGCGCGGCCGAGTGGGCCGCGGCAGCCGCGAGAGCTACTGCATGCTGCTCTATAAGCCGCCCCTCGGGGAAGCTGCCCGCCAGCGCCTGGAAATGCTTGAGGCGACCGAGGATGGTTTCAAGATCGCCGAAAAGGACCTTGAGCTGCGCGGGGGCGGCGAGGTGCTCGGCGCACGCCAGAGCGGTATGCCTGAGTTCCGCCTCGCCGGCGTGCCCAACTTCGCGGAGCTGCTGGCCGCTGCCCGCGACGATGCCCATCTCGTGCTGGCCCAGGACCCGCGCCTCAGCTCTTCGCGGGGCGAGGCCCTGAAGCTCTTGCTCTATCTCTTCGAATGCGATGAAGCGGTCCGCCTGTTTCGGGCGGCTTGACACGCATCCAACAGGCTTGCGGCGCCGTCACGGCGACCAGCGCGAAAGTTGCATAGGTCTCCCGGAGGAGAGGGGCCGTGGAGCGACCTGCCTTATCCCCGCGCGTCCACGGCCGACCGCGGCGGCGAGGGCGGAGCAGCCTGCGGCCCGCCGCTGCCACCAGACAAAACCGTCCACGGCCTATGCGTGCACGGGCCATAGTCTCCCGCTGCGTCTCCGCCGGCGGTGGTGTAATCTTCGCTTACAGTTTTTGATGCTAATCCAACGTATAGGACGGCATAATGGCAGCAACAACCGACAGCATTGGTGCGGTCGTAAGCACGAGTTCACCGGGGGCACCCGAGCGTGCGCAGGAAAGGGGAGCCATGGCGCGCCGCTATTTCGGCACCGACGGCATCCGCGGGCTTGCCAACAGCTTGCCGATGACCTCCGAGACGGCCCTCAAAGTCGGAATGGCCGCCGGCAAGCTGTTCTCCAACGGCCAGCGCCGCCATCGGGTCGTCATCGGCAAGGACACGCGCCTCTCCGGCTACATGATCGAATCGGCGCTCATGTCAGGCTTCACCGCTGTCGGCATGGACGTGTTCCTCTTGGGACCGATGCCAACGCCGGCCGTGGCCATGCTCACACGCTCGCTGCGCGCCGACCTTGGCGTGATGATTTCTGCCTCCCATAATCCCTCCGAGGACAATGGCATCAAACTGTTTGACCCCGACGGCTACAAGCTCTCCGACGAGGCCGAGAGCCGGATCGAAGCCTTGATGGTGGCGCCGACTGACCAGCTGCTGGCGCCCGCCGCCCGCATCGGTCGCGCCAAGCGCATCGAGAGCGCGCAGGAGCGCTACATCGAGTACGCCAAGCGCACGCTGCCGCGCGACATCCGCTTGAACGATCTGCGCGTGGTGATCGATTGCGCCAATGGCGCGGGTTATCAGGTGGCGCCCGACGCCCTGTGGGAGCTCGGTGCGGAGGTAATCAAGATCGGGGTCGAGCCAAACGGCCATAACATCAACCTCAAGTGCGGCTCCACCGCACCCGAGGCGGTTTGCGAAAAGGTGCGCGAGATGCGCGCCGACATCGGTGTGTCGCTCGACGGCGACGCCGACCGGGTCGTAATCGTCGACGAGAAGGGCCGCATCGTCGACGGCGATCAAATCATGGCCGTTATTGCCGAGAGCTGGCATCAGCGCGGCCGACTGACGGCCGGTGGCATTGTCGCAACCGTAATGTCCAACCTGGGGCTCGAGCGCTACCTCAGTGAGATCGGTCTGGCGATGGTGCGCACCCCCGTCGGCGACCGCTACGTCATGGAGCACATGCGCAAGCACGGCTACAACGTGGGCGGCGAGCAATCGGGGCACATCGTGCTCTCCGACTTCACCACCACCGGCGACGGCCTCGTGACCGCGTTGCAGGTGCTATCGGTCGTGGTTGGTACGGGCAGGCCGGTGAGCGAAGTTTGCAAGCGCTTCGAGCCTCTACCCCAGATCCTGCAGAACGTTCCCTATCAGAACGGCGCACCGCTCGACCAGGATCTCGTCAAAGAGGCCATCGATCGTGGCAAGGCCCGGCTCGGCGGCAACGGCCGGCTTGTCATCCGTCCCTCGGGAACCGAGCCCGTCATCCGCGTGATGGCCGAAGGCGACGACGAGCGGCTGGTGCACCAGGTGGTTGGCGATATTGCCGACGCCGTCCGCAAGGCTGCGGCCCTGGCCGCTTGAGCCGCCTTTTCTCACCCTGCCCGCCTGCGCTAAGGGCGCCGGTGCGCGTAGGGTCAAGCCACGTTCTTCCCCAGGGCGTACACCAAATCTGCCCATGTGCCGCGCAGACCGAACGGTGGCACACCAGGACGGGGAGCGTCCTGCCCCCTGTGGGTGCATCCGCGGCGCAACGGCACCCCCTGCACCCAGCGGACCAAGACTTAACCTTGGGCCGGGTAAGCCGGGCGGTGCGCTAGCCTTTCCGCTTCGTCGAGCCGCGGCCGGCGGCGCCCGGGAGCGCCGAGCGCAATGAGACTAAAGTTCATTCACTCCCCGCCCCACCCATCGAGGAGGAAGCGGCCATCGCCCCCTCCCACACCGCCAGTGCCTGGCGGGTGGCGGCGACGTCGTGCACGCGCAGGATTTGCACGCCTTGGGCAGCGCCAAGGAGGGCGGTGGCAATCGACCCAGGTAGGCGATCGAGCGCCTCGGCACCCGTCAGATGGCCGATGAAGCTCTTGCGCGAGGCGCCGAGCATCATGGCGCAGCCGAGGCCATGGAAGATGCTGAGGGTACCGAGCAACGTCAGATTGTGCTGCAGCGTCTTTCCAAAACCGATCCCGGGATCGACGATGAGGCGCGCACGAGGGATGCCTGCCCTCTCGCACGCCTCGATCCGCGCTTGGAGGGCATCGTAAACGTCGAGCACCACGTCGTCATAGCTGGGCGCATCCTGCATCGTGCGCGGATCACCCTGGGCGTGCATCAGCACGACCGGTAGTCCGAGCCCGGCCGCGACCTCGATGGCCTCGGGATCGTGCGTGAGCGCCGACACATCGTTGATGATGTGCGCACCTTCGAGCGCTGCACGGCGCATCACCTCGGCCTTGCGCGTGTCGATGGAAAGGCGGGCACGTGTGCGCTTGGCGAGCGCCGCAATGACCGGCAACACGCGCCCACATTCTTCCTCGAGCTCCACGGGGTGCGACCAGGGGCGCGTGGACTCACCCCCGATGTCCAGGATGTCCGCCCCCTCCTGTTCGAGGCGCAGCGCGTGGGCGATGGCCGCATCCTTGGCAAGATAGGGGCCGCCGTCGGAGAAGCTGTCGGGCGTGACGTTGACGACGCCCATGAGACGCACCCGATCAAGGCCAATTCCGGCTGCGTCGGTCCGTGGCTGGCCAATGCGGGCGAGCACGGCCTGCACAGGGCCCGATACGGTGCCTCCCCGAAGCTCGGCAGCGGCAACTTGACGGCGGTGGACCTTGCCATCTTTGCGCTCGATCACCTCGACGGCAGCGAACGGCAGATCCGCGCGACCGGCGACGACAATCGTCGGAACTTGTTGTGGCCCTGCGATTGGCGCCAGCTGCGCCAGAGGCCGAACGTAGATGCGCGTCCTCGACACCCTTCAAGTCCAAGCGGCCCCAGATGGGCTCGCGCCAGACACCGCATTACGGCTCGGCCGTGCGAATCCCCGCCGGGCCGCCCTTGGTCTTGATCACGCCCGCCTTTTGCAGCGACTTGCCGCCGAGCCCTGAGAAGCGGATCACGGCGATCTCCTCCTCGACCATGCACTGTACCAGGAGCATCCTGCTGTTGCTCGACCAGGCAATGCCCTGACACCAATGGCCAACGGGCAACTCGGCAATTTTAGAGAGCTGGCTGCCGTTGCGGGCCCAGATCTGCAATAGTCCGTTGGCGTTGTAAAACGGCGAGTCCGTTGGCTTGTTGGAGCCGTTCATGACGCCCACGGCGACAAATTTGCCGTCGGGCGACATTTTGAGGCCTTCTGGCGTCTGCCCTACGGTATAGGTGTTGACGACGCGCGGCGGGTCGAGCTTGAGGTCGATGACGCTGATGGTATCGGCATCCCCGCCGCCGATTCCGACGTTGGCGACCACCGCGACCTCGCCTTTCGGCGAGATGTCGATCCCATATGGGCGCAGGCCGGCAGCAATCTCCCGTTTGGTTACTTCGACCTTGCTGCCATCGATGGACAGTACGGAAATGAGATTGTCGCCGTCGCGGGTGACGAGCGCACTTTTGCCATCGGGGGTAAACACCACGTGGCAAGGTCCCGAAGCCGGCGCGCCGATCATGACCGTGCCCGCAGGCGTCACGGTTGTCCCGCTTATCGTGAACACGGAGACAGTGCCTTCGGAGCGGTTTGCCACCAACGCCAGCGTGCCGGCCTTGTTGATGGAGACGCCCGCGGCGCCTTTGCCGGCCTGCAGAGTGGCGAGGACCTTCGGCACCGTCGGTGCTCCCTTGGGCCCGGCCCCAACCGCCGAGCGCAGGCGCGCCACCAGGCTTGGCTTCAAGGGCGAAAGGTCGATCACGGTCAGCTTATCGTCCGGAACCTGTTTGGTCGGATCGCCCGGATCGATCTGCATCGCACCGGTCACGAGAGCGATGTCTTCCTTGGGCGATATGGCGACGCTCATCGGCGGGCCGACCACGCTTGTGGGGGCCTCGATTTCGGCCAACACCCGGGGCGGGGACGCACGCAGATCTATGAAGGTCACCGTATCAGCGCCGCCCTTTTGCACCTCGGTCTTGCCGTTCACCAGCTTGAGCTTGGAATCATTGGCGGAAATCGCAATTTCAGCCTCGCCCGGCACCGCCCAGGCGAGCCCTACCAGCGCTGCCACAACGACAGCCAGCAACCCGTCCCTCATCGCGACCTCCCCGGAGCGCCTTGGCTTGCAACCAACCCCGCGCGTGCCCCCAGCCCACACTCAAGGCGCATCGATCACCAGGCTAGCATCGCCCGGTCAGCGAAACCAGCACCGGTACCCGGCGCGGGCGGCTGCGTCGGGCTCATCGCTGCCCCCGATAGGCCGCCCCGCGTGACCCAAGGGCGCGGCAAGCCCAAGCGCCGCGGTGACCGGCGCCATGATCCATGTTAAGAGCCCGTTCCATGGGGAGGCGCCCCTTGGAGTAGGGCATCGATGTTCACCAAGAAACCCGAGCGCGATCCTCCGTTGGATGGGGGCAGGACCGGATCAGCATCGCAACGGCTCCCTCCCGCCGCCCCGTCGGTCGCGGTCAGGGCGGCTCCCGCACGTGGCAACGGTTCGGCCTCGGCCTCGGTCATCGGTGCGGATCTCTCCATCACGGGTAATCTTGAGTCGAAGGGTGAGGTGCAGATCGAGGGC
>JAMXLN010000237.1 GCA_024281145.1 Hyphomicrobiaceae bacterium
GAACATTGGGGGAGAGCGCTTTGGGGGATGTCCGCTAACGGCAGCTGGCTTGGCGAGAGGGGCGTTGGCACGCCGCGCCCGCAACAAAACCAGCTCATCACCCCCGATCAACTCAGGCCCAACGTTCAGGGTTCACAGCCAGGGTTCAACAGCCAGGGGTCAACACTCAGGGTCAACCTGAGACCAACACAGTGAGGGACGCGATTTGTCAGTACGCCGCCGCGCCATAGCCGTTGCCATCGCCGTCGCGCTGCTCGGCGTTAGCGCCGGCGCTGGGATCACGGCCAACTCCAGCCGCGACCGCACCATCTCTTTCTACGCCGTGAACACGAAGGAGACGCTGACGATCCAGTACATGAAAAACGGCAAGCACATCCCCGAGGCGATGGAGAAGATCAACTGGATCCTGCGCGACTGGCGCAAGGATGAGCCGACCCAGATGGATCCCGATCTCATCGACCTCGTTTGGGAGATCCACAACGAGCTGGGATCCGCCGAGCCCATCAACGTCATCTCCGGCTTCCGCTCGCGCGACACCAACGAGCTGCTGCGGCGAACCGTCGGCGGCCAGGCGAGCCAAAGCCGCCACATCCTTGGCAAGGCGATGGACGTGACATTCCCCGACGTGCCCGTGAGAAAGCTGCGCTATTCCGCACTCATCCGCGAACGTGGCGGCGTTGGCTACTATCCAACCTCGGCCACCCCGTTCGTGCACATTGACACCGATCGCGTGCGCGCCTGGCCGCGGCTGCCGCGCCAGGAGCTGGCCCTGCTCTTTCCCGATGGCCGCACCCAGCACGTTCCCGAGGATGGCAGCCCAATCACACCCGAGGACGCGCGTCGCGCCGGTGCCGCCAATGCCGAGCTTGCCCTGCAAATCGCGGAGGTGCGACAACTGCACGCCCATCCAAGGCCGGCCATCCAAATGGCTGCACTGGGTCCGTCGCTGCCCCAGCTGTTATCGCCACCGCGCCTCGTCGATCGCGCATCTCTCGGCAGGGGCCCCAGTGATGACGACCGTGCTCGCCTTGCCGCGCTGGCCGACGAGCCGCTGCCCCGGCTCATCGCCGAACCGACGCCGGCGAACCGGCAGCAACTTGCGGCCATGCCCGTGTCTCAGGGTGTGTCCCAGGGTAGGTCCCAGGCTGCAATGTCAGGCGGGATGCGCGTGGCCGGCATCGATCCAACGGCTGCCGCAGCTCTGAAGAACCTTAAGTGGGGCGCCTCGCTCAGCCGAGATGCCACATTCGTGCCAGCGCCCGCCTATGACGAGGAGCATCCCGAGGAGCTGTCCTACCGGCCCTTCCCGATTGCGCCATTTCTCACGGCCACCGCTTCCCTCGATGATCCCGCATTGGCGCGCATGATCCATCCCGACCTCGACAAGACCCTTGAGATGCTGGATCAGGTGAGCTCCGTACCGCCGATGCGCTTGCGGCCGGGGCCGCAGACGGCGCGGCTCATGTGGGCGCAGGAATTCAAGGGGGAAGCCGTCAACCTGTCGAGCCTGATCGACCCGGACGATGCCCCGCGCGGCGCCGCCCCCGCCCCGCTCGCCGAGCGGCGCGTGCTGACGCGGCCGCAATGAACGGCCCCCCCATCAAGGTGGCGACGCGGCCTTGATGAACGAGGTTTCCACGCGCGGCCTTTCCGACCAAGCCGGTTTCCGGCACCACACCTAACCAGGCGAACCAGGCCGTAACCAGCGCGGGCCCACGAACGGGACGCGTCCCTGCGATGGCCCCTGCAGCATGCCCAAGCGCCATGCGCGCAGGCGGATTAGAGGGCCCAACAGGCTTTCGCCAACGATTGGGGCCGGCTCCGCTTGGGAGCCGGCCCTCAGCCTGCCTGTCTTTTTTTGCTTGAGTTTGGATCAGCGCCCGAGCCGGATCAGCCTTCGATCGGCTCCATCATCAGCCTTGCGGCGGTGGGGGTTGGGAGGATTGATCCGAGCCGGCATCCGGCTGGCGATCGCGCCGCTCGCGCATGAACGCATCGAACTCGGCGCGGTCCTTGGCCGCACGCAGGCGCTCTAGGAACGCCCGGAACTCGGTCGCCTCCTCTTCCAGCTTGCGCAACGCCTCCTCGCGGTACTCATCGAAGGCGTGATTGCCGCTGGGACGCAGGCCGTGCTCGTAGTGTCCCCGCCAGTGTTGCATGTGCCCCTCCCAGCGCGTGCGCTTGCGCTCCCAGCGTGCGGCCGCGCGGTTCACCCGCTCCGTCGCCCGTTCGCGCCACCGTTCGATGTCACCACGGGTCCCATGCCATCCGCATCCCATCCGTCCACTCCATATGATGTAGGCCAGGATCGCCAGCCCGATCGGCCAAAACACGATGAAGCCGATCACCATGAGGGCGATCCATGCCGGCTTGCCGAAGTCATCTATGCGTGCCACGACATCAGACATGGCGGTTTCACCTCCAGGGTACGTGCGCATGTCAATGTTTATAACATTCACATGGCAAACGGCCGTCGGTTCGTCAAGAGGGTAGCGCAGAGGATTTGTGCCGGGGCGGTGGGGGCGCGGCAGGGCCCGGGGTTGCAGCAGCATCTGGCGCGCCAAGGTCACCACATCCCGAGATCACCGCATCCCGAGCCGCTCCTGGGGCGGCGACGGCCACCGGCTCCCTTGCCAACAAGCCCGGTTCCCTGCGCCCCTTGCTGGACTGCCGTCGGTGCGACATACCCCTCGGCCGTCAGACGTGCTGGCCACCATCGATGTGCAGTTCCGCCCCGTGCACGTAGCTCGACTGTTCCGTACACAGGAAATAGATGGCCTTGGCAACTTCTTCGGGCTCACCCAGGCGCCGCAGCGGGATCTGCTCGTGCACCAGCCTCTCGGTGCCCGGTGACAGGATGGCGGTGTCGATCTCGCCCGGCGAGATGGCATTGACGCGGATGGCCCGCGGGCCGAAGTCGGCGGCCATCTCACGCGTCAACGATGCAAGGGCGGCCTTCGACGTCGCGTAGGCGGCGCCAGCAAAGGGGTGGACACGCCCGCCGGCGATCGAGGTGACGTTAACCACCGCCCCTTTGGCCGCTTCAAGCTCTGCAATCAACCCGCGCGCCAGCATAATGGGCGCGAAGAAATTGACCTGAAACACGTGCTGCCAATCCTCCAGCGGCGTCTCGATGGCGCCGAGGCGGCTCCCACCGATGCCCTTGGGCGAGATGCCGGCATTGTTGACAAGCGCGTTGAGCCGCGAACCCTGGGCCTTGAGCCGCTCGCGCATCTCGCCGATGGCGCCGGCTGTGTGCTGCGGATCGGCGAGGTCGACCTGGATGTGATCCTCAGGCCCCATCTCCCACGGGCAGTTCTCGGGGAAGGGATGGCGCGAGCAGGTGATCACGCGCCATCCGGCCGACGCGAAGCGCTTGACGGTGGCGTGGCCGATGCCGCGCGAAGCCCCGGTCAAGATCAGGGTCTTCTTCTCCGCATTGGGGGTGTTGGGCATTGCGCCAGGCTAGCATGTCCTCGCCCGTGGCCCAATGCGGCTCGCAGGCTGCGGTGGGCGTAGACCTCGGGCAGGATTCGCGGCGACAATGGGCCCAAGCCAGCCGCGCACACCGGGAGCCACCATGCCGAGCAATCTGCGCATCGATCCGCAACGCCTATGGGCCAACCTGATGGAGACCGCAGCCTTCGGCGGAACGGCCAAGGGTGGCATCAACCGCCAGACGCTGACGGCCGAGGACGGCATGGTGCGAGCCTGGTTCAAGCGCGAGGCCGAGACCCTGGGCTGCCGCGTGACCGTCGACGAAGTCGGCAACGTGTTCGCCTTGCGCCCAGGCCGGAGTGCGGGGCTTGACCCGATCGCGCTCGGTAGCCACCTCGACACGCAGCCGACGGGCGGCAAGTTCGACGGCAACCTAGGCGTGCTGGGCGCGCTCGAAGCTCTGCGCACGCTGGTCGCCGCTGGCTACGAGACCAACGCGCCCTTCCTCGTGGTGAGCTGGACCAATGAGGAGGGTGCGCGCTTCGCTCCGGCCATGCTGGGCTCGGGCGTGTACGCAGGTGTGTACCGCCGGGCGGATGCCGATGCGACAACCGACAGCCAAGGGACGCGCTTCGGCGATGCACTCGACGCCATCGGTTGGCGCGGCGAGCTCAAGGCCGGAGCCATGCCCCTATCCGCCTACCTCGAGCTGCACATCGAGCAGGGGCCGATCCTGGAATTGGAGAACAAGGCCATCGGTGTGGTCACCGGCGCCCAGGGAGTACGCTGGTACGAGGCGACGATTACGGGTCGCGAGAGCCACGCCGGCACCACGCCGATGCTCCGCCGGGCCGATGCGTTCATTGCCTGCGCGCAGTTGGCGCTGGAAGTGCAGGCGATCGCCTTGGCGCACAAACCGACCGCCGTCGGCACCGTCGGCCGCGTCGAGGTCGAGCCCAACTCGCCCAACGTCGTCCCGGGCAGGGTGCGCATGACCGTCGACCTGCGCCATCACGAGGACGCCATTCTCGAGGACATGCAAAAGCGGTTGCATGCCGCGATCGAAGAGATCGCCTTGGAAGATAGGGTGGATATCGCCCTCAAGACGCTGCACGCCGTGGCGGCGACCAAGTTCCATCCCGACTGCATCGCGGCGGTGCGCGCGGGCGCCGAGACGTTGGGCTTTTCCCATCGGGACATCATTTCGGGGGCGGGCCACGATGCCGTGCATCTCTCTAAGGTGACGCCGACCGCCATGATCTTCGTGCCGTGCAAGGACGGTCTCAGCCACAACGAGGCCGAGAGCGCCACGATCGAGCACTGCGCCGCAGGTGCCCAGGTGCTGCTGGAGGCGGCGCTCGCCCTTGATGCCAAGCTTCCGACGCGCTGAGGCCATGCACGCCAGTGGGGCAAGGCGCGCATGCCGATCAGAAGAGGTGGCAGGCAACGCTGCGGCCGTCGCCCAGATCGACCAGCGCCGGATCAATCCTCTTGCACTGATCCATCGCCTGAGGGCAGCGCGGGTGGAAGCGGCAGCCCGAAGGCGGGTTCAGCGCGCTTGGCACCTCGCCGGTGACGATCGCACGCGGACGCCGCGCTTCTAGCTCCGGATCGGCAACCGGGATCGCCGCCAGCAGCGCTTGCGTGTAGGGATGCATGGGATGCTTGTAGAGCTCGTCGCGTCGCGCGATCTCGACGATGCGGCCAAGATACATGACGGCAATGCGCTCGCACACGTGCCGCACCACGGCCAAGTCGTGGGCGATGAACAGGTAGGTGAGCGAGAGCCGCTCCTTGAGCTCCATGAACAGGTTCACCACCTGCGCCTGGATGGAGACATCGAGTGCCGAGACGGGCTCATCGCAGATGACGAGACCCGGGTTCAGCGCCAACGCGCGAGCGATGCCGATGCGCTGACGCTGACCGCCTGAGAATTCGTGCGGGTAGCGCTCGGCCATGTCGGGGAGGAGCCCAACCATGGCGATCAGCTCCGCGACCCGTTCCGCGTACGTTGACGGATCGCCGGCCAGGCCATGCACCTGCAGAGGCTCGCCGATGATGTCGCGCACCTTCATGCGCGGGTTCAGGGATCCGTAGGGGTCTTGGTAGACCATCTGCATGCGCCGGCGGATCGGCCGCATTTCGTCCCGGCCACTCAACGTGATGTCCCGCCCCTCGAACACGATACGGCCGGCCGTCGGCTCCAGCATGCGCAGGATGGCAAGACCGGTGGTGGACTTGCCGCACCCCGACTCGCCGACGAGGCCCAATGCGCCACCGCGCTCGAGCGCCAAATCGACGCCGTCCACGGCCTTGATGCTGCCGACGCGCCGCCTCAGCACGCCCGTCCGCAACGGGAAGTGCACGTGCAGCCCCTCCACACGCAGGATCTCTTGGGACCCCGGGTCGGCGGCGGGCAGCGTGGCGGGCGCGCGATCAAGCTCTTGTGTCATTGAAGCAGGCCTTGAAGTGTCGCGCCGCCACCTGGGCGAGAGGCGGACGGGCGGAACGGCAAATGTCGCTGGCGCTGCGGCAGCGCGGAGCAAAGGCGCAACCCGCCGGCAGCTGCGCCAGATCGGGCGGCTGCCCCTCGATGGGTCGCAAGCGTTGGGCCGTATCGCTATCGAGGCGCGGTCGCGACGCCATCAGGCCCTGCGTGTAGGGGTGAAGCGGGTCTTTGTAGAGCGCGCGCGCCGGCGCCGTCTCCACGATGCGACCGCCGTACATGACGGCGACCCGGTCGGCGTAGCGTGCGACCACGCCCAGATCATGCGTGATGAGCAGCAGCGACGAGCCGGTCTCCACCGTCAACTCCTTCAGCAGATCGAGGATTTGCGCTTGCACGGTGACATCAAGCGCCGTCGTGGGCTCGTCGGCGATGATCAGGCGCGGACTGCAGGCGAGCGCCATGGCAATCATCACGCGCTGGCGCATGCCGCCGGAATAGTGGTGCGGATAGGAGCCAAGTCGGCTCGCCGCATCGGGCATGCGCACCCGGCCCATCAGCGCCTTGGCCTGCTCCAGCGCCTTGGCCCACGCCATACCCCGGTGCACGTTGAGCGGTTCGGCGATCTGCATGCCGACGCTCAGGACAGGATTGAGCGACGACATCGGCTCCTGGAAGATCATGGCGATCTTGTTGCCGCGTACGGCGCGGACGTCGGCCTCGTTGAGCTTAAAGAGGTCCCGACCCTCGAACACCACCTCACCGCTTTCGATGCGACCCGGCGGCGATGGGATGAGGCGCATGATCGACAGGGCCGTCACGCTCTTGCCCGAGCCCGATTCGCCCACAAGCGCCACCGTCTCGCCGGCATCGATGTCGAAGGAGATGTTGTCGACGGCCGTCACTGGCCCGCGTTCGGTGGCGAAGCGGGTGGTGAGATTGCGCACCTGGAGGAGAGGTAGAGGCATTTAGAACCATCGACCCCGGCGCCGGCGGGTCGGGCCTTCACCGACGCCGCGGTTGCCCGCTTCAGTAACCCATCTTCTTCTTAAGGTCCTGGTCGATCCAAATGCGCGCGTAGAT
>JAMXLN010000238.1 GCA_024281145.1 Hyphomicrobiaceae bacterium
GGATGAGGATGCGTCGTGCTGGAGGGCGGCGCGCAAGCCCACGGGGTCGAGCGCGATATCGGTTGGGATCGGCCGGCGGGTGATCAAAACCGTCAGCCGGCGTGCGGCGTCGGCATCGTTCGGATCGAGACGCAGCGCCTGCGTCAGATGCTCGGCCGCCCCGCCGAACTTCGCCCGTGCCTCCAAGACCAGAGCCAAGTGGAAGTGATGCCGCGCGCTGCGTCGGTCGGCCCTGATCGCTTCCCTGAAGCACTGCTCTGCGGTGGCAAGATCGCCAGCATCGATTGCTGCCGATCCGCGATCCGACCAGGTCTCCTTCTTGGCTGGCGATGAGGTGCGTGCTGCCATGCTTGGACGCTCCCTACCTGCGTGAGCTCAAGAGAGCAACTTCCTCTCCAGCTCGACGATGGGGCCGCCCGGCTGCTCCAGGCCACGCCCCGTCAGCTCGATCGTCCACGGCGGGCCGGCAATGCGATAGAGATTGTAGCGGGCGAGCGGCTCGCGCTTGTGCGGCCGCCCCAGGGCAGCCGATGGGGCCCCCACCACCGCCACCTTGCCCCCCGCGGTCGTGCGGCACCACGCCAGCATATTGCGGTGATTGTGGCCGTGGATGACGAGTTCGGCCCCATGGCGCGCCAGGACGGCTTCCAGCGCTCCCGCATCAACGAGATCGCGGTAGCGCCTGGCCTGGCCGGTGAGCGGCGGATGATGGATCAGCATCAGACGGAAGACGTGCGCGCGCCCGAGCCGCTCTAGGATTGTCGCGAGACGCGCAATCTGCGCGGCTCCCACACGACCAAGGGCAACGAGCGGCGGCGTGGGCACGGCCGAATTGACGCCGATAATGGCCACCGGCCCGAGCATGCGCACGAAGGGAAAAGTCTCGCCGTGATCGGCATGCCGGGCGCCCGGCACATCCGACGCCATGTAGGCTGCCCAGCGGGCCGTACCTGGATCACGGCCCAGCCGCGAATAGATGTCATGGTTGCCCGGGATGACGCTCACTCGCTCCGCCGCTCCAAGCCCCCTAAGCCAGGTCAGCGCGTTGATATGCTCTTGCGGCAGGCCGATGTTGGTGAGGTCACCGGTCACGGCGATGTGGTCGGGTGCCTGGGCCGCGAGATCGGCGACGATGCGGTCGAGCACGTCCCTCGGATAGGCCAGGCGCCGGTTGCGCCGCCAATTGGCATAGCCAAGCGCCCGCTTCAGGTTCCAATAGCGAGCCGTGAAACCGGCAATGGGCCCCAGGTGCACGTCGGTCAGGTGCGCAATTGTGAGCGTCTGAGCCATGGTGGCGAGTGAGTAGCGACTTTACCGGCGCTTGCCAAATCGACCGCGGCGACGAAAGGTGCACGCCCCTGGGCCTTTTTTTAAAAATCGGAGCGCCGGTGGCGAGCAAACCAGTCCTCATCAAGGCGCTGCAGCGTTACTGGCGCCTGCGGCGCGGCCTAACGATGGGCGCGCAGGCCGTCGTGCTCGATCCCGATCAGCGCGTGCTGCTGGTGCGGCACGGCTATAAGCCGGGTTGGCATTTTCCGGGGGGTGGCGTGGAGAGCGGGGAGACGGTGGGCGAGGCCCTGGCGCGCGAGCTCATCGAGGAGGTCGGCGTCGCGCTGTCGAAGCCACCTCAGCTCTTCGGGATCTATGCAAACTTTGCTGTATTCCCGGGCGATCACATCGCGCTCTTTGTGGTGCGCCATTGGGTGCAACCGCACGTGCCGGCGCCCAACAGCGAAATCCGCGAGCAGGCCTTCTTCTC
Source organism: Hyphomicrobiaceae bacterium (assembly GCA_024281145.1). GTDB lineage: Bacteria > Pseudomonadota > Alphaproteobacteria > Rhizobiales > Hyphomicrobiaceae > AWTP1-13. The sequence continues at coordinate 1,760 of JAMXLN010000238.1, forward strand.
CGCGGATGGGCTCCCCCCCGACGCTGCTGCTGGCACGCGACGGCGCATGGCCGAAGTGCTGAGCGGAGCGCAAACGAGCGCGCTGTGGTGACGAGCACGACGTGCTGGCGAGCGCCATCGGGGAGGCGCGCCCAGAAAACTGGGCGAAATACATCGTAATGCAACGTGAAGCGAAAGCCCCTCTGGAACCCGTGCGCAAAGCCCGCCGCGCGCAAACTCCCTGCTGCGCGCGCGCTATGAGCTATGCAAGAATGAGCTATCCAAGGATGAGCCATCCCAAGATGAACGCCTCAAGCGCAGCGTTCGCGCAGGCGCATCATTTCGACCGGCTCATTTCCACCGGCTGCCCTGGCGCGCTGTGGCGGATCGGACCCTATTTCCAGTGCCGCAAACGCCGACGCTGTCGACGTCGATGCCGGCAGACGCAGGGGTGATATCGCGCGGGCTCATTGCCAACCACAAAAGCGGCGGCACCATGACCAATTTCGACACGAGCCCTCCCCGTCGACATCGCTTGCCAGTTCGCGGTGCTGATGCGCTGGGTTCGATAGGGAGCGCAGAGGAAGAAAAGAAAAAAGCAGCAAGAAAATCGCGACGCTCGGAATAGACCCAAGGCCTGCCCGTTGTAGCAGCGACCGACCCGCTCAACCCCGCACCGGCGGGTCGATCGATCAGGGCGCCTCCCCCCGCAAGAGGCGCCCTGTCTTTTTGTGTCGATCGCCTCGCGTTGAGACGGTGGGCTTTGCAAAACCCGAGAGCACGGCGGCCCACTCAAAGGCTTGCGTTCATCTGACGGATGCGCTGCGTCAGCAGCCGCATGATGGAGAGCGCAAATTCGGGATCTTGCCGCACCAAATGCGCAAATGCGGCCCTGTTGATCGGGGCGACTTCGCAGGCCTCGCAGGCGACTGCGGTTGCGCTGCGGGGGGAGCCATCGATGAGCGCCATCTCGCCAAACATGCCGTTGGGGCCGACGCTCTCGAGCACGGTACCGTAGGTCACGATGTTGACGCGTCCAGAGCGGACGACGTACATGGCGCTCCCCTCGTCGTCCTCAACGAAGATCTTCTCGCCGGCCGCAAAGCGCTGCAGCGGGAAGCCCGCGCGCGTCAGCAGCGAAAAATCAAGCCAGGCCTTCGTCATGAACCTCACCGCAGCGCGCAAGGAGCTCGCCGCTCGAGGCTAGCGCCCGACCCAACATCCCACAAGCAAGACGCCGAGAGCTGGTCGCCGGGCCCCAAGACGGCATTCACCGTCTCGGAAATCGTGTCCGGGAAATCTCCCCGGGCCCGGCGCCTGACGGGGGATGACTAGAGGGTCGGCTTCAACGACTTTTCCGCGGCTGCCTGGGCCTTCTCGAGAAGATGTTGGGCAGCCCGGCTCGACAGATCGAAGAACTCCTTGGTCTGCTCCGCCGCTTGCGTTGCAATCCTCTGCACGAACTCGCCTTGCAGCTTGGCAATCTCAGGCAGCGATTTGGCCGTGGCCATCGCCTGCGCGGCGCTGAAGGCCGCCTCGGCGTTGGCGGTCACGTTCTGCGCGATCTTCTCGTTGAGCATCTTGGTGCTGCCCCACGCCGTGTCGGCGATCTCGGTCATGACCTTGGCGCCATCGTGCGCGGCTGCCGCTGTCTTGGCGTAGAACTCCTTGGATGCGGCAACGCTCTGGCGAGCGATCGCCTGGAAATTCTCGGGGACACGGGCGTCCTTGAAGAGCTTCTCTGCCTGATCGAAGGCTTGCTTTCCGAAGTGTTGGTTCACGGGGGTCAATCCTATGGGGGGCCTATTGGGGGGCCTTGTTGGCGTAACGTAGGGCGCCTCACCGGGCGCTTGCGCCATATATGGGCAAGCGATTGTGCATTGCAACAGAAATTGGTGCGACGCGATATCACGCCTGCGTGAAAAAAGTAGAGAATTCGTGAACGGCCGGGGTCGCACGGCCTTGGGCTGCGGCGCAGACCTGGATGATGCGGCAAAAAGCGCAGGAAAACCGGGAACGTGCAGGAAAAACCAAAACGCCGACGGCGGCAAACCTCGCCCACCGGCCCCGCGACGGCAGGCCATGGTGGCAGAGTTAGCCCATAGCAGGCGCCCGATGCGGGAGCTTGTGGGCACGAGATGGCCCTTGTCGCACAGACCCTTTGTCGGCTGGCCCCTCGCGCGTGCCGCCCACACTGACGGAGCCGTGGGGCTGAGCGGAGAGCCTGACGCGTTGCCGAGCCCTCTGCAGCCTGTATCCTCCCAGTTGGACCCGCAACGACGCCCGACATGAGTGCCGTCGATTTGGGCCGGAGGAAATGGAGGGAGCCTTGATCTACGACTTCATCATCGTCGGGGGTGGCTCGGCCGGATCGGTGTTGGCCAACCGGCTCTCCGCCAAAAGCGCAACACAGGTGCTGCTGCTGGAGGCAGGACAGGATACCCCGCACGGCAAGGTGCCCCCCGAAGTGCTCGACAGCTATCCGGGTACCGCGTATTTCGATCCGCGCTTCCATTGGACCGAACTCAAGGTCCGCACCGAGATCGTCTCGCACAACAATCCGCAAGAGAGCCCGCCGCCGCTGCGCAAGTATGAGCAGGCGCGCATCCTCGGTGGCGGCTCCTCGATCAACGGCCAGCTTGCCAACCGCGGCGCGCCGGCCGACTTCGAGGAGTGGGTGGCACGTGGTGCCCGCGGTTGGGGTTGGAAGGACGTGCTGCCCTACTACAAGAAGGTCGAGCGCGACATGGACTTCGACGGCCCCTACCACGGCAAGGAGGGCCGGATCCCCGTGCGGCGCATATTCCCCGAGCATTGGACGGAACACGCGAAGGCCTCGGCCAAAGCCTTTCAAGAGGCGGGCTTTGAGTACTTGGCCGACCAGAACGGAGAGTGGAAGCAGGGCTATTATCCGATCACCATCTCCAACGCCTACGAGCGGCGCGTTTCCGCCGCCATCGGCTATCTCGATCCCGCCACACGCCAGCGGCCGAACTTGAAAATTGCGACCGAAGCGCAGGTGGCCGAGCTGCTATTCGAAGGCAAGCGGTGCGTCGGCGTGGTGGCCTACGTGAAGGGCGCACGCACCGAGTTCCGCGCCAAAGAGGTGATCCTCTCGTGCGGAGCGATCCATTCACCGGCGCATCTGTTGCGCGCGGGCATCGGACCTGTCGGGCACTTGAAGGAGCTTGGCATCGAGGTGCGGCACGCCCTGGCGGGCGTCGGCCAGCGCCTGATGGACCACCCTTCGATCTCGGTGTCGGCCTACGTCAAGCCGCACGCGCGCATCAATGAGTTTACGCGCCGCCATATCCATGTCGGCTTGCGGTATTCCTCGAACCTGCCCGGCATGCACGACGGCGACATGTTTGTGGTCTCCGTCACCAAGTCGGCATGGCACGCGATCGGTGAGCGTATCGCCTCATTTCTCACGGCCGTCTACCACACATGCTCGGAGCGCGGCGAGGTGAAACTCACCTCGCGCGACTGGCGAGCCGAGCCGATAGCCGAGTTCAACCTGCTCTCCGATCGGCGCGACCTCGAGCGGCTGATGGATGCGTTTCGCCGACTGGGCAAGCTCTACATGTCGCCCGCCATGCAAGCCGTGACCTCAGACCCATTCCCGGCGAGCTACTCTGAGCGCGTGCGCAAAGTGGGCGTCGTCAACACCAAAAACAAACTCATCACCGGCGTCGCCGGCTTCATACTGGACGGCCCAGCCGTCCTGCGCGCCCTACTCATCCGCAAGTTCATCACCGAGGGCTTCTCGTTCGAGGAGGTGATGGCCAGCGATGATGCCTGCGAGGCATTCGTGCGCAAAGCCGCAATCGGTGTATGGCATGCCTCCTGCAGTTGCCGGATGGGGGCCGACGGCGACCCCATGGCGGTCACCGACAGCCAAGGGCGTGTGCGCGGAGTGGAAGGCTTGCGCGTGGTAGATGCTTCCATCTTCCCCGTGGTGCCCTGCGCCAATACCAACTTCCCAACGCTGATGACGGCCGAGAAAATCGCCGACGGGATGTTGCAGGACGGGGTATAGCCAACGTTCCCGAAGGAACGCGGTTTGGCAAAGATCGTTTTGCCGCCAGAGCAACTCTGGAGGCCATGTCATGGCACATCTAGACCCCGACGACCGCCGTCGCGCGACCGATTACATAGATCGTGGCGATGCAAGCGTAGGCTGGGCGCCGCTGGCATTGGTGGTCGCCTTCCTTATTCTCGTCGGCTTTCTGATCATCGGCACCAGATGGGCACCACAGTCCGATCGCGCGAGCAACAGTCAGCGCGCAGAACTACCGAATACCGCCCCGAGCGCGCCATCGGTGCCGACGCCAGCGCCACCAAAACCGCAGTGAGCTTGACCGAACTTGGGAGCCCTTTTGCAGCCCTAAGCTTCGGAGGGTAGGGCGAGGATCGATTGCGGGCGCGCGCGCCCCTCTTAGCGTGAACCTTGCCCTGGCCGACAGGCCGGGGGTACAGTGCTCCTGCGCGCGAACGCAGTCGCTCTTGACGCGCGATCGATGGTCCGCCCACCGAGGGCCCGAGGAGGCCCCTGTGCATCGCGAAGGCCTGCGCATGGAGACGTGATCAATGACCTATTCGCTCACCCAGCTCGCCGCCGACATCCGCGAAACGCTGAAGGCCGATACGAACCCCACCGCCAAGCAGAAGGTGTGCGGTCTCGTATCCAAAGCGCTCCTCGACAAGGCGTTCGTGGCAACGCACCTCAAAGACCGCACCCAGGGTGCCCATCCGCGCGAAGTGCTCTATGAGGATCCCGAACTTGGCTTTTGCATCTGCGGGCATGTGTACGACGGGACGGCAAAGGGCTCCCCACACGATCACGGTTCGAGCTGGGCCATCTATGGTCAAGCCACGGGTGTTACCGAAATGACCGACTGGCGCATTGTGGAGAAGGGCTCCGGCGACCAGCCCACCTTGGTCGAGCCTCTCAAAACCTACACCATGAACCCCGGTGATGCCCATCTTTATGATGTTGGCGACGTGCACTCGCCCAATCGGGATGCTTCCGTGCGCCTCATTCGCATCGAGGGCAAGAACCTCGACCACGTGAAGCGTTCCAACATCAAGGCGAAGTAGAGGGCGCGTGGGCGGTTGGCCTCGATAGCCGCTCAGGTGACCCGCGACAGTGCTCGGCAGGCTGCTGCCAACAGGCTGCTGCCAAGCAGATGGGCTGGAGGAGGCGATGGAGCTGCGCGGCACTGTGGCACTTGTGACAGGCGGCAACGGCGGACTTGGCCAGCGCATTTGTCAGGCGTTGGCTGCTGAGGGAGCCAACATTGCCGTCGTCTACGCGAGGAGCCACGAACAAGCGACCAGTGTCGCCCGCGATCTCGCCTCGCGCTACCAGATCGATGCCGCAGCGTTCGCCTGCGACATCGTCGATGCCAGCGCCATTGAGCGACTGATCGCGGATGTGGGCAAGCGCTTCGGGCGCATCGACATCCTCGTCAACGACGCAGCCTATAACAAGTCGATCCCCTTTGCGGATCTCGATGGTCTGACGCAGGAGGTCTGGGACAAGATCTTGGCGATCAATCTGACGGGGCCGATGCGCCTCACCAAGGCGGTCGCTCCGGTCATGAAGGCGCAAGGACGCGGCCGCATTGTCAACATCGCATCGGTGGCAGGCCTCGGGCCGACCGGCTCCTCCATCGCCTATGCCGTATCAAAGGCCGGTCTCATCCACCTCACGCGCTGCATGGCCGTCGCATTGGCGCCCGAGACGCTCGTCAACTGCGTGGCTCCAGGCCTTCTCGAAGGCACTCGTGCCACGTCCAATCTCCGCCCTGAGCAAGTTGAGCGCGCCGCGGCGGGCGCGCTCCTGAAGAAGGCCGCCGACAAGGACGACTGCGCCCAGATGGTGGTTGCGATGTGTCGTACCGAAACCATGACCGGCCAGACCATTGTCATCGACGCGGGCCGCCTGTTTCATTGAGCGCGGCGCTGACGCCCTTTCAACCGGGGCCCGGAATGCGGAAAGTGCCGCGCTCCTGGGCGTCGAGCTGGCCGATGAGGCCGGTTTCCCAGGCGAGATACCGGCGGGCGTCCTCCGCGTTACCTGCATGCCGCCCATGGGTAAAGAACAGAAAGTCGATGCAATCGACGTCGGGGGGGTCCTCGGGCGTGGCGATGAGGGCAAGGCCGGCACCCCGCCAGGACTGCGGGCCCTCCGCAAGCAGACGGATGTCGCCGCAGCCAGCTTCGGCAAGGTCGAGCGCGGCAAGCGCGGCTAGGCCCGGCGCGTCGGCCACGAGCACAACCGTCTTGGCGACGTGCACCACGGCCGCCGCAATGCGCGGCCGGATCGACCAACGCGCCTGCGCGATGTGGCCGGCGCGATAGCTCATCGCCGGGCGCAGATCGATGAGGACAGCCGCGTCGCGCTGCAGCGCATCCGCCAGCTCAAAGGCGCTGATTGCCTTGGGCGGCGTCGCGGAGGGATTGGCCATGACGGGCCATGCTTCGGCAAGTGCCGCGGCCACGCCACCAGCGAGCACGCAGGCCTCGTGTCCTAGTTGGCGCAGCCATGAGGCGATCACCGGTGCCCGCACGCCCTCCGCGTCGATGAGCACGATGCGCGCGCCCTTGACGCCGATCCACTGATCGGTCGCCTGCACGAGCTGGCCGCCTGGCGCGTGCACGAAACCCGGCACCGGGCCGGCCGCGAACTCCTCGCCCGTGCGCACGTCGATCAGGTACGTGGTGCGCGTCCCATCGCCGGTGGTCCAAGCCAGCGCTTCTTCGGGCCCGATCCACACGACCCCGTGGCTTTCCCCAAGCGCTCGTGCTCGCCTCGCGAGCGCTGCCACGTTGCCGCCGATGCTGTCGCCATGCCGCCGGGACGCGCCGTGCTCAAGGGTAAGGCCCGCCAACGTCCAACCCTGCGTGCCGTTCTCGAGTGCGACCACCGGATTGGGTACACCGAAATCAATGAGCGTCTGAGCGCCGATGATGGAGCGCGTGCGGCCCGCACAGTTGACGACGATCTTGGTGTTGGCATCCGGCGCGATGTCGCCAATGCGCAGCACCAACTCCCCGTTGGGGCAGCAGATGCCGCCCGGGATGTTCATTTTGTGATATTCGGCAAAGGGCCGGCCGTCGACGATCACGAAGTTTTCGCCCGCGCCACGCATGGCGTCTAGCTGCAAGGCGGTAATGCGCGGGGTGTGGCGCTCGTGCTCGACAAGCTCGCCGAAGGTCTTGCTCGGCACGTTGACACCTTCATAGAGCGTGTAACCGGCGCGCTGCCAAGCCGCCGTCCCATCTCTCAAGACGTGCACGCGATGGTAGCCCAATGCCTCTGCCCGCCTGGCAGCCTGCTGTGCGACCGCGTCTTCGCCGCCGTCGCAAAGCACCATTCGGACACCCCTGTTCGGTACGAGCGCCCTGAGGCCCAGCTCGAAGCGGCTGTAGGGCAGCGGCACCGCGAACAAGAGGTGGCCCTGTCCGAACTGGCCCGCCTCACGCACGTCGATGAGCGCGAGCTCCCCGCCGTCCGACAGCCAGTCCTTGAGGGTCGACGCATCGATTGTCACGGTCATGGGTTTCCTCCCGCCTCAGGCCTGCGCTGGGGGCGCATATGCCAATAGTTGCACGGTTTGAGGCTTGCGCGCAGCATCGGCGCCCCTCTCTCTTCGGCCCCAACTTCGCCTCTTGCGCCAACCCGCGTCGATCTCATACCTCTCCTCATACGCGCCCCTCGCCATACTTGCGCGAGGCGACTAAAAGAGGCATCGCCAGCAACCCAGAGCCCTCGCGCCCATGCGGACCTACACCATCCACGAGCAACCGGAACCCCTGGCCGATCGGGTCGAACGGGCCGAGCGGCTCGTCTTCGTCAAGGACGGCTTCTCGTGGGCCGCAGCCCTGTTCGCACCGTTCTGGCTCCTGCTGCATCGCCTGTGGTGGCCACTCGTTGCCTACGTCGCCGTCAGCGTCGCGTTAGAGCTTGCGCAGCAGAGTGCGAGCCTGGATCCGCGCTGGTTGGGACTGACGGGTCTTGCGTTCAATCTGCTGATCGGCTTCGAGGCCGACACCCTGCGCCGCTGGGGGTTGGAGCGGCGCGGTTGGCGCATGCTCGGCACCGTGACCGGCGTGTCGGCGATCGATTGCGAGCGGCGCTTTTTTGACGGCTGGTTGCCGAGCCAGCCGATTCTGGCGAGCCCTGCGCCGCCGCCGGCGTCGGACGCGGGCTGGCGGCGCCTCGGCAGCCTGTTCGGCGCCCGCTCCTAGAGCCCGCGCCATGCAACGCCTCACCATCATCAACTACGGCTCGGGTAATCTCCATTCGGCTGCCAAGGCCTTCGAGCGTGCCGCCCGGGAGAGCGAGGCCGACGTGGCCATCGCGGTGACCGACGACCCGGCAGCAGTCCTTGCCGCCGACCGGGTCGTACTGCCGGGCGTTGGTGCCTTCTCCGACTGCAAGGCAGGGGTCGACCGCGTGGTCGGCATGCGCGAAGCACTGGAGAGGACCGTTCGCGATAAGCTGCGACCGTTTCTTGGAATTTGCGTTGGCGCCCAACTCATGGCCGAGCGCGGACTTGAATTCGGCGTCACGCCGGGATTCGGCTGGATCAGGGGCGACGTCAAGGCCATCGAGCCCGAGGATCCCCTGCTCAAGATCCCGCACATGGGTTGGAACACGATCGACGTCATAAACGACCACCCGTTGCTCGCGGGCATCGAGACGGGAGCTGGGGGCTTGCACGCCTACTTCGTGCACTCCTTCCATCTGGAAGTGGTCGATCGCCGTGCACTGGTGGCTGAAGTCCAATACGGTGGACCGGTGACCGCGATGGTCGGGGTCGACAACATCGCGGGCACCCAGTTCCACCCGGAGAAGAGCCAAACGCTAGGCTTGCGGCTCATCTCCAACTTCCTGAAGTGGCGACCCTAGAGCACCGCTCTCGAGGAAGAGCGCTGCTCTAGAGGAGCGGGCAAGCTCCTCAGCCCATGTTTGGGGGGAGGGTGAGGCTAGGCCGCCTTCGCTTCAGGCAACACACGCACTGGTAACGCAACGACATTTCCGGCTTCCGCGGCGCTCTCCTGCCGGCGCTTGCGGAACCATCGCAGCGACGTGTTGATGAGCAACGCATCGCTATCGACGTGCTGGATCAGCAGGCCATCCTCGCCCTCGAGATGGGGCTTGAGACGAAGCTCCAACGCGTCGGCGCGCTCCCTCGATTGTACGTACCAGGTGGTATCAAGCGGGCGCGCCCACGCCTCGCCGAGCTGCATGATGGCGCTCGAGAGGGAGTGCCGGGCGGTCGCGGCGGCGAGGTCATAGGTGATGAGATAAGTGCGCATGGCAGGCAGGCCATCTCTAGGAGCTGCGAATGGGGGCCGTTCTCTCTGAACGCGGGGGACTGTTGGGGCGAGAACGTAGCAAGAACATGCCTCGATTCGAGTGCCCTTGTCGAGAAGATGTTTTTGGTTTGTTCCGGGGGCCCGCCCATCCCACGAGCCGGGCTCTCAGCGGGTCTAAGCCCTCTAAGCCTCGAGACAATCGAACAGTCCAGGCTGCAGCTCTTGCGGTACGCGCCGGTGGATCGGCCGATGCAGGCCATAATCGGTTCGGTCGACAAGGCTCGGATAGCGCTCTGCAAAGAGGGCCCGCGCCTTGTCGCGACTGCCCGGGAAGCGCTTCTCCTCCCAAATCTCGTAAAGCCGCCGCGGGTCGCAGCCGTAGCGCACCACCAAATCCTTGCGACGCACGCGAAGCCAGCGGGCAATCCAGATATCGACCGCGTCGGTCTCCGCCAGGGAACGCTTGGCGCGGCTGTCGGTCGATCCGGAGGGGAGTGGGGGCACGGTGTGATCTTGACTGCGAGCGAACATCACCCATTGTGCGCCGGCAATGATAGCGAAGTCATGGCCGCAGCGATTGTCGCGGCGGCTTGGCACTCGCATAGCCGGCACACGCGATGATCCTCTATCCCGCTATCGACCTCAAGGACGGCCGTTGCGTGCGCCTGAAGCGAGGGGAGATGGCCGAGGCCACCGTCTTCAACGACGATCCCGCCGCACAAGCGCGCATCTTTGCGACCCAGGGCTTCTCGCACCTGCACATCGTCGATCTCAACGGCGCCTTCGCCGGCAAATCGGTCAATGCTTCGGCGGTCGAAGCCATTCTCGCCTCCGTGGCCACACCCGTACAGCTTGGAGGCGGCATCCGTAGCCTTGCCATGATCGAGGCCTGGCTCGGCAGGGGCATTGCCCGCGTAATTCTAGGCACCGTCGCCGTACGCGAGCCGACCCTCGTTCACGAGGCGTGTCGCCGCTTCCCCGGCCGCATTGCCGTGGGCATCGATGCCAAAGGGGGCAAGGTGGCGGTGGAAGGATGGGCCACAGTGAGCGAACTGGAGGTCACCGAGTTGGCGCAGCGCTTCGAAGGCGCCGGTGTGACCGCCCTCATCTACACTGACATCGATCGCGATGGCGTGCTCGCGGGCCTCAACTTGCGAGCCACCGCCGCCCTCGCGCGCGCTATCTCCATCCCGGTCATTGCTTCGGGTGGGCTTGCGGGCCTCGCAGACATCGAGGCGTTGCTTCGACCCGAATATCGCATCATCGCCGGTGCGATCGCTGGTCGGGCCCTCTACGACGGTCGCCTCGACGCGCGCGCGGCGCTCGCTCTGATTGCGCAAAGCATGAGCCAACGCACGGCCTAGGCGGGTTGCGCGATCCGAACAGTCAGCAAACAGCTTTCCACGGATCACCTGTCACGGTCCTAACACGAAGCCCGTGGCAAATTAAATGGCATCGGACTTCCCCTCGCCGACAGGGGCAGCAAGGAAGCCCGTTCACGCCGCCGCTTTGGGGTATGCATAGCGACGGAAGAAGGGACCAGCTACGTTCCAGCTGCGGCGTTTGCCCATCAGGAGGAGGACAACTATGAGGCGTGTGGTTTTCGCAGCTGTCGTCGCGTGCCTCGCGGCCAGCCCTGTGCTCGGCGCTTCACCCCAGGTCGATGCCGCGATCAAGACCTTCAAGGCTGTGGCCGCGGATCCTGCGAAAGTGAAGATATTCTGCGATATGAGCAAAGCCATGGATGAGGCCGGTGATAAGCCGACCCCGGCCGCAGACGCCAAGATCAACGGTTTCATGAAGCAACTGGGCAAAGACTTCGAAACCGCATGGGCCGCGGCCGAGGGCCTCAACGACACGTCGCCAGATGGCAAAGCCTACAACAACGCGCTCGATGAGCTCTCGGGCAAATGTTCCTGATCCGGCGTCGGGTCTCAAGGTCGCGTTCCCCACGAAGGTTCACCTGCACGCGCTGATTGCGGTCGCTACAAACGCGGGGCAACGCCCGCTGCTCAATCTGACCGCTGAGTGTTGATGCGCCGCGCGCCTTTGTGCGGGCGCAACGGGGGGCTTTCGCCCGCGTGGCCGGGTAACCCCGCAACGATGGCTGCGCAAATGTCAGGCCGACGCGTCTGCTCTGCGCAGCCAAGCACGATCAATTGGAGTGCATCGGAGAGGGCCGCTTTGCGTCCACCTCGTTAGCAGTTGCCACGAAGGCTGGCCGCCTCAAAGGCTTTGCGAATAGGTCTCGCGTTTGTTGTAACCGCTTGGCGGTACATTGGCCGGCACTCGCGCCGGGCTCCGCGCCGATGTATATCGAATGCCCGTGACCCCAGTGCCAGCTCGGTCAACAGGAAGGAGGATGTTGCGCACCAGGGCCCGGCCGGTGTGGCATCTACTTCGCCATAGGCGGCGTGAACGGCATTGCCCGCAGGTATCGTTGGACCATGCCACGTAGCAGGCCATAAAGACTGGATACTCCTCACGATGGGCTTGAAAATCCGCATCATTCCTTGCCTCGACGTCAAGGACGGGCGCGTCGTCAAGGGCATCAATTTCGTGGACCTCAAGGACGCCGGCGACCCCGTCGAGGCCGCCGCGGCCTATGATGCGGCGGGGGCTGACGAGCTATGCTTCCTCGATATCACCGCAAGCCACGAGAACCGCGACACCATCTTCACCATCGTCGAGCGCACCGCCGAGCGATGCTTCATGCCGCTCACCGTTGGTGGCGGCGTGCGCACCACGGAGGATATCCGCAAACTCCTGCGCGCTGGAGCCGATAAGGTTTCCATCAACACTGCCGCCGTAACTCGCCGGCAGTTCGTGGCCGAAGGTGCCGACAAGTTCGGCGCCCAGTGCATCGTCGTCGCCATCGATGCCAAGCGCGTGTCGCGACCCAACGAGGCGCCACGCTGGGAGCTCTTCACCCACGGTGGGCGCCAGCCCACCGGTCTTGAGGCCGTCGCCTATGCCCGCGAAGTCGTGACGCTCGGTGCAGGTGAGATCCTCCTCACATCCATGGACCGCGACGGCACCAAGGCGGGCTTCGACCTCGAGCTCACGCGCGCCATCGCCGATGCGGTCAGCGTGCCGGTCATCGCCTCGGGTGGGGTCGGCACCCTCGAACATCTCGTCCAGGGCGTAAGAGAGGGCCACGCCAGTGCCGTGCTCGCGGCCTCGATCTTCCACTATGGCACCTTCACCATCGCCGACGCCAAGCGCCACATGGCTGCCGCAGGTTTGCCGATGCGTCTCGACGCCGTCCCGGGAGGCCGCAACTAAAGCCGGCTGGCACCTTGTGGCTTCGGGTGGAGATCGCCTGGCGTTGCCCGAGCGGCCCGATCAGGACACGAGGGGCCTGAGGTGACGCGGGAAGGTGGCGCGTCGGACGCGCGAGCCACCGGTTGCGCCAATTTCCGCAGCGGTGAAGTGGTGCCCGGTGCTCAATCGGAGCCACCCGAAATTGCCCCGCAACTGCTGCTCCGACTTGGCGGATTAGGCGGCGCATCCCGCTTGAACACCTGGCGCTGCCGTGCTGCAGTGCAGCACCCGCAAATGTCTCGCTGGTCCCCTCAATGAAACCCACCGTCCTCGTCGCCGCCCGCTTTCTCCCGCGCCTCCTTGGTCGGCTGGGCGAACACTATACATTGCATGGGCTGGAGCGACCCGAGCCTAAAGCTGTCCCATCCGCGGCGCGCGAGGCGCGTGCCCTCATCACGGTGGGTGGCATTCGCACCGACGCGGCACTGATGGACGCTCTGCCAAAACTGGGGCTCATCGCCTGTTACGGTACAGGCTACGAGGGCGTCGATCGTGCGGCCGCTCGGGCGCGAGGGATCATCGTCACGCACGCCGGCGACACCAATGCCACCGCCGTTGCAGAATTCGCATTTGGCCTCGTCATCACCACTGTCCGCGGCATCCTCCGCGGCGACCGCTACGCCCGCGCCGGTCGCTGGCGCGGGGATATCATTGAACGGACGGCCAGCACACCAGAGCTCGCCGGCCAGCGCCTCGGCATTTACGGCCTGGGCGCGATCGGCACCAGGATCGCTGCACGTGCCGCCGCGTTCGAGATGCAGATCGGCTACCACAACCGCCGGCCGCACGCGGATCAGCCCTACGCCTACCACCCCACACTGATCGGCCTCGCCCGTTGGGCCGACATCTTGATGGTGTCCGTGCGGGCCGACGCATCCAACTACCGCGCCATCAACAAAGAGGTGCTGGCGGCACTCGGCCAGCGCGGCCACCTCGTCAACATCTCGCGTGGCATCGCCGTGGACGAGGCGGCTCTGTGCGACGCGCTGGAGGCAGGCGTGATCGCTGGCGCCGCGCTCGACGTCTTCGAGCACGAACCCACCATCCCGGATCGCCTCAAGGCTCTCGACAACGTGGTTCTCACCCCGCACATGGCCGCAATTTCCGCCAATGCCCAGCGCGCCCAGCGCGACGCCATGTTTGCCAATCTGGAAGCCTTCTTTGCGGGACGGCCCGTGCTCACCCCCGTGCCCGAATAGCCATGTTGGCGGTCTAACCGGACGGCCAAGGCCCACCTCGGCGCGTGAGCGCCAAGCTCGCCGCATCAGGCTAAGCAAGCTGTGGCCGGACCAACGCCAGGCGGGGCTTTGTGATCCTTAGACTGACACTTTGCCGCAGCCCTAGCCCGAGTTCGACCGGAGACACAAATATGTCAACAGCGACGGGGTGGTGACCCCATCAGCGTTAACTCACAAAAAACACGGGCAAACCGAGGTCATGAGCGAAGCACCGGCCCAACCAGTGCGTTGAATGCCCATCGACCTGCTGCCCGATCAGGAGCAGCAGTCGCAAAGGACCAAGTCCTCGATGGGGCACGACGCACGACCAATCCCGCGGCGGAGACGATGGCGATGGCTGTTGGCGGTCGCGGCCTGTGCTCTCGTTTTGATCGCGGTGCGACATCTTTACGTACAAGACGTCACGCCGGCGCCGCGCTTGGCTGAGGCGCGGCAGAACGGTGCGCCCGTGCACGTTGCCGTCGTTGAAACGAGGTCGTTCCCGGTCATCCTTAACGGACTCGGCACCGTGCAGGCCACCAATACCGTTACCGTGCGCTCGCGCGTGGACGGACAAATCGAGAAGGTGGGCTTCGAGGAGGGGCAGATGGTGCGGGAGGGCGACCTCCTGGTCCAGATCGACCCCGCGCCCTTCCAGGCTGCCCTCGATCAGGCCAAGGCCAAGCTGGCACAGGACGAGGCCAGCCTCACGAACGCCAAGCAAGACCTGCAGCGCACCGCCGTTCTCTCCAAGCAGGGCAACGCCACCCAGCAGCTCTTCGATCAGCGCACAGCCAACGTTGCGAGCCTCACGGCCCAGGTGCAGGCCGACAAGGCCGCCATCGACAGCGCCAAGGTGCAGCTGGATTACACCACCATCAGATCGCCGCTGACCGGCCGCGCCGGCTTTCGTCTGGTCGATCCGGGCAACATCGTGCACGCCAACGATCAGAACGGCATGCTGACCATCACGCAGCTGCAGCCAATCTCGGTGATTTTCACGGCACCTGAGGATCAACTGCCAGCCATCAATCAAGAGCTGAAGTCGGGACCGCTCAAGGTGAGCGCGTTTAGCTCCGACGGCAAGCGACGGCTCGGCGAGGGCACGCTGAAGCTTCTCGACAACCAGGTCGATCCGGCGAGCGGAACCATCCGCATGAAGGCGAGCTTCGACAATCGCGACAATGCCCTGTGGCCGGGGCTTTCGGTGACCACGCGCCTCTTGCTAAAGACCTTGAAAGACGTGGTGGTCGTCCCGGACGGGGCGGTGCAGCGCGGCCCCAATGGTCTTTACGTCTACGTCGTTACCGACCAATCCAAGGCCTTACTGCGCGAGGTCAAGGTCAGTCGCATTGAAGACGGACTGGCGCTTGTCGAGAGCGGCCTTACAGCGGGCGAGCGCATCGTCACATCCGGGCACTACCGCGTGCAACCGGGCGGGCCCGTGCAAGTGCTGGACGAGCAGAAAGCCGTCCCAGCCACCAAACCCGTAGCCGATAAGGTGGATTGATCATGAACGGCGGTCTATCGACGCCCTTCATAAAATACCCGATCGCGACTTCGCTGATCATGATCGGCCTCCTCTTCGTGGGCCTTGTGGCCTACGACAACCTACCCGTCGCCCCGCTGCCGAAGGTCGATTTTCCCACCATCCAGGTCTCAGCCCTGCTGCCCGGGGCGAGCCCCGAGACGATGGCCTCGTCGGTCGCCCAACCGCTGGAGCGTCAGTTCGCGCAGATCCCTGGCGTGACGCAGACCACCTCCTCAAGTGGGCTTGGCACCACCACGGTGGTGGTGCAATTCGATCTCGACCGCAACATTGACGCGGCTGCCAACGACATCCAATCGGCCATCAACGCCGCGAGCGGCCAGCTTCCGCGTGACCTGCCCTCGCCCCCCACCTACCGCAAGGTCAATCCCGCGGACTCGCCGATCTTGCTCTTGTCGGTAACCTCCGACGCCCTGCCCCTTACCGAGGTTGACGATAATGCCGACACTAAACTTGCCCAACAGATCCGCCAGATCTCAGGTGTCGGCCAGGTCACCATTGGTGGCGAGCAGAAGCCAGCCATTCGCATCCAACTCGATCCCGCCAAGCTG
>JAMXLN010000239.1 GCA_024281145.1 Hyphomicrobiaceae bacterium
TCAGCGTGGCGATGTTGAGTCCCGCCTCACCCATCAGCGTGCCGAACTTGCCAATGAAGCCCGGCTTGTCCTGATTTCTGACAAATAACATGCGCGGCGCCGGCTCGAACTCCATGTCGATGTCGCGCACCTGGATGATGCGCGGCCGGCCATCCGAAAACACCGTGCCGGCGACCGAGCGCTCGTACTCGTCCGTTTTGACCGTAAGGCGAATATAACTTTCGAAGGCTCCCTTCTGCCCGCGCGTGACTTCCTCAAGCTGGATGCCGCGCTCCTTGGCGTTGGCGGCCGCCGAGACCATATTGACCTCAGACAGCAAAGGCCGCAGCACACCAGCCAGCGCTGCCGCCGTGAGTGGCTTGGTGTTGAGCGTGGCTACGTCACCAGAGTATTCAAGCCGCACGCCCTTGATGCTGGTCTCCGTCAACTGGCCGGCGAACAGCCCCAGCTGCTCGCTAAGCTTCACCCAAGGCTTGAGCCGCGGCGCCTCCTCGGCCGAGATGTTGGGAAAGTTCACGGCATTGGAGATGGCACCCTTGAGCAGGTAGTCCGACATCTGCTCGGCCACCTGCAGGGCGACATTTTCCTGCGCTTCGGAGGTGGCGGCGCCAAGATGTGGTGTGCAGATGACGTTGGGCAGGCCAAACAGCGGACTGTTCTTCGGCGGTTCCACTTCGAACACGTCGAAAGCGGCGCCGCCCACTTGACCGGAATTGAGCGCCACCGCCAAGGCTCTCTCATCGACCAGCCCGCCGCGCGCACAATTGATAATGCGCACGCCCTTACGCGTCTTCTGCAACGCGCCGCCATCGATGATATTGCGGGTCTTGTCGGTGAGCGGAGTGTGCAGCGTGATGAAGTCGGCGCGCCGCCATAGCGCGTCGAGCTCCACCTTCTCGACCCCCAACTCCAGGGCTCTTTCCTGCGACAGAAACGGATCGTAGGCGACGACCTTCATGCGCAGCCCAATCGCGCGGTCGGCAACGATCGAGCCGATGTTGCCGCAGCCGACCACGCCCAGCGTCTTGGCATAGAGCTCCACGCCCATGAAGCGCGACTTCTCCCATTTGCCGGACTGCGTAGAGCGATCCGCCTCGGGGATCTGTCGAGCAAGCGCCATCATCAGCGAGATGGTGTGCTCGGCGGTGGTGATGGAGTTGCCAAACGGGGTATTCATGACGATGACGCCCTTGGCGGTGGCCGATTTCACGTCGATGTTGTCGACGCCAATGCCGGCACGCCCAACCACGCGCAGTTTCCTGGCCGCAGCCAGCACCTTCTCCGTCACTCTTGTGGCAGAGCGCACGGCGAGGCCGTCATATTCGCCGATGATCGCCTCCAGTTCTTCCTTTGGCAGGCCAACCCTCACGTCGGTGGCGACGCCGCGCTCCGTGAAGATGGCGACGGCAGCGGGCGAGAGCTGATCGGCTATCAGAACTCGGGGGCTCATGGGGATGCTGGCTCCGTGCAGGACAACGCAAAGGCAGTACATGCGGCCAAATCGAACCAGACTCAACCATCCACGTGCGGGCGTGCGATGGCCGGTTGTCCAAATGGGCCCGCCCAAAACAGGGCCGCAAGGATGGGGCCGAACTTGCTCAACTATTGGGCAGAGCCAAGGTCACCTCTCGGCAATCTGCGCTACCCTGGCGCGACGACGATCGGCCCGCGCGACGAGGTTGCACGAGGTGTAGCGCATGCGCTGCGCGAGCCCCGCCCGTGGGTCGGGCAAGCCGAGGCGGCTGTAGGCGGCGGCCCAATCGCCGAGCTTGAGCGCCGCCGCCCGTGGGAGCTGGTGCACATGTGCGTGGCGCCGCGATGACCGCCGCCCATCCAAGTCGAAGAGCCCGCCGACACGGGCGTTGTGGCGAAGTTGATCGAGGGGCTCCCACTCCGCAGCCGACCAGCGTCGAGCCTCGGGTGGATCTGGAGCCGCGCCGGCTTGCCCTCAAGGTAGGCGTTTTGCGCACCGTTGATGACGAGCACTGCTCACCACAGCGGGTGGCCCGCCGATGGCCGCCCGCCATGTCCCGGAGCACTCTGGAGCCCCTCACGTCCTTCTTTCGCTGCCGAGCACCCGCGCAACGGCGCACCCCCCGGCCGCCGGCCCAGGTCGATCGAGCGCCGTCGCAAGCGAACACCAGTCAAGCCCCTCCGCCTGCCGTCGCCAGCCACGCGCTACAGCACGCTTTCGCAAGCTCCCGCACGCGCAGAATGAAGCTCTGGCGCTCGGTCACCGAGATGACGCCGCGCGCATCGAGCAGGTTGAAGATGTGGCTAGCCTTGATGCACTGGTCGTAGGCCGGCAGCGCCAGTTTGTGGTGCGGGTCATTCGCGCCAGGCTTGGGCGCGCCAGCCTCGAGCAGTGCCTTGCACTCCGCCTCGGCGTCGCGGAAATGGCGATGCAGCATCTCGGTATCGGCAAACTCGAAGTTGTAGCGCGAATACTCTTGCTCGGCCTGCAGGAACACATCACCGTAGCTGAGCTTGCGCGCGTCCGTGCGGCCGTTGAAATTCAAGTCATATACGCGGTCCACTCCCTGCACGTACATGGCGAGCCGCTCCAGGCCGTAGGTGATCTCGCCCGAGACGGGGTTGCAGTCAAACCCACCCACCTGCTGGAAGTAGGTGAACTGCGACACCTCCATACCGTCGCACCAGACCTCCCAGCCGAGCCCCCACGCACCCAGCGTCGGGCTCTCCCAGTCATCCTCGACGAAGCGGATGTCGTGCACCAGGGGATCGATACCGATGCAAGCGAGGCTCCCCAAGTAAAGCTCCTGGAATTCCGCGGGCGACGGCTTCATGATCACCTGGAACTGGTAATAGTGTTGCAGGCGGTTGGGATTCTCACCGTAGCGGCCATCCTTGGGCCGGCGTGATGGTTGCACATAAGCCGCGTTCCATGGGTTGGGACCTAGCGCGCGCAAGGTCGTGGCGGGATGAAACGTGCCCGCGCCCACCTCCATGTCGTAAGGCTGCAGGATCACGCAACCCTGCTCGCCCCAGAACTGCTGCAGCGCCAGGATCAAATCCTGGAACGATTGGCGCGGCTTGAGTGCTGGCGAGCTGAGGCTCGTCCGCTTACCAGCAGACTTTGTGCCATTCTTCTGCATGGGCCCGTGCGCAAGTGTTGGCTCTGCGCCGCACTATACGCAATCGGCTCGGACGGTCACGCGGATTGTCTGCGGTCCGGCTTGAAGCTTGCAGGCGACGCGGGCTATAAGGCCGCGCATTGTCGCAACTGCTGCCGCGGAGCATCCCATGGCCGTCGAGCGTACCTTGTCCATCATCAAGCCGGACGCCACCGCGCGCAACCAGACGGGGGCCGTCAACGCCCTGATCGAAAAAACCGGGCTGCGCATCATCGCACAAAAGCGCGTGCGCTGGAGCAAGGCCCAGGCCGAGAAGTTCTACGAAGTGCATAAGGCGCGCCCCTTCTACTCCGACCTCGTCGGCTTCATGACGTCGGGGCCGATCGTGGTGCAGGTGCTGGAAGGCGAGAACGCCATCCAAGTTTATCGCGACGTGATGGGCGCCACCGACCCCGCCAAGGCAGCCCCAGGGACCATCCGCAGAGAGCTCGCCGAGAGCATCGAGCGCAATTCGGTGCACGGATCCGATAGCGCCGCGAACGCGGCCATCGAAATCGCTCTCAACTTCAAGCCGGAGGAGATCGTCGGCTGAGGTAGCGCCAAGCGATCGCTGGCTCCGACGCCGCGACGAGGCTCGGCTCCCCCGAGTGACGCGATCATTTGCGTTGCACGCCCCCGGCCGGGCCTGCAATGCACCTTGCCGCCGAGCGCGCCCCGCCCACGACCCTTCTGCGCCTGCCTACTCGGCAGCTTCCTTGCGCGCTAGCGCAGGCGTCCAGCGCAAGTGCGGCTCGCGCGCAGCTTTGGTCTCGTCGAGCCGGCCGCGCGGAGCGAAGCGGGGCGCATCGTGGAAGCGGGAAGCATCACCCGCCGTGACTGCTTCGGCCAGCGCACGCAAGGAGGCAATGAACTGGTCGAGACTGGCCTTGGATTCCGATTCCGTTGGCTCAACCAGCATGGCGCCGTGCGCCACCAGCGGGAAGTATACGGTCATGGGATGATAGCCCTCGTCGATCATCGCCTTGGCGAAATCGAGCGTCGTGACGCCCGTACCTTCCATCCAGCGGTCGTCGAACAGTACCTCGTGCATGCACGGCCGATTGCCGAAGGGCAGTGACATTAGGTCGGCGAGAGAGGCGCGCACGTAGTTGGCGTTAAGCACCGCATCCTCCGACGCCTGCCGCATGCCATCAGCGCCGTGCGAGAGCATGTAGGCGAGCGCCCGCACGAACATGCCCATCTGACCGTGGAAGGCACACATGCGGCCGAGGGAAAGTGCGGGAGCTGAGGGTTCGGTTCCACCGCCGGCCGGACAGGTCGAACCGTTGGGGGCGCTGGATGCGTGCTCGATGTAACGGACGCCCGAAGCGTCGGCGATCGTGTAGGGCACCGGCATGAAGGGTGCCAATGCTGCCGACAGCGCCACCGGACCGGCACCGGG
>JAMXLN010000240.1 GCA_024281145.1 Hyphomicrobiaceae bacterium
GTCGACAGGGCCGAGGCGCGTCTGACCAAGCTTGTGCGGGCTGTCAAAAGGGCCGGGCGCACCGTGGTGTGGACGTGCGATCCCATGCACGGCAACACGGTGACGACGGCGAATGGCTACAAGACGCGGCCATTTTCCAGCATCGTGGCGGAGGTGGAGCGCTTCTTTGACGTGCACCGAGCGGAAGGTACCTATCCCGGCGGCGTGCACATCGAGATGACGGGCCAGAACGTGACGGAGTGCACCGGCGGGGTCACGCGCATTTCCGAGGCCGACCTTGCGCGCCAGTATGACACCGGCTGCGATCCGCGCCTCAACGCAGGCCAAGCGCTGGAGCTTGCATTTCTGCTGGCCGAGAGGCTGAAGCAAGGCAAGCCCGCAGGCGCGTCAGCCTCCCGGAGTGCGGCAGAGTAGGGCCTCTGGCGATCTGCTTCTCCTCCCTCACAGCCGCGTTGCGATGGCGGCGGCCGCGACCATCAGCGCGCACGCAAATGCCAGAGACCAGGTGGCGTGCGCCAATCCGAGGCCGACGAGCAAGGCGGTGGAGAGGATCGGCGAGGCGTAGGAGAGCACGCCGAGCGCGGGCACGTTGCCGCCCTTCATGCCGATGTCCCACAGGAGGAAGGCTGCGCCCACTGGGCCAAGGCCGAGGCCGATCAGCGCCAACCACTGGGTGGGCTCAGGCGGCAACCAAGTTTCGAACGCCAGGTTCGAGAAGAAGGCGAGGGCGGACGTGACCAGACATGCGGCGGCGATGCTTTCGCTTGGCACGTGCGCGAAGAGCCGCGATAGGACCGAGTAACTCGACCACACGAAGGCGCAGGCGAGGGCGAGCGCGAACCCGAGCGCGCCGGCTGGGCCGGGTTCGCCGGTGCCAAGTTTGTCCCAAACGAGGACCGCGGCCGCCGTCAGTCCGAGCATGGCTCCAACGACGTGCGACGCGCGCAGCCGGTGCCCCGGCAGGAGGGCCGAGAACAGCACCGTAAAGAGCGCCCAGAGGGACGCGATGAGGCTCGCTTGGGCAGGCGGGGCGAGTTTGAGGGCGGCGAAGTAGAGGGCGTGGTAGCCGAAGAAACCCGCCACGCCCAACGCGAGCGACGCGGGGGTTGGTGTGACGCGCGCGAGCCTCCCCCGAGCAACGGCGGCCAGTAGGATCACGGCGCTGCCGATGAGAAACACGATGGCTGTCGTCTCGAACGGCGGGATGGCCCCGGTCAGGGCCGTGAGGCTCGCCAGCGTGGCCCACAAGAGGATGGCTCCAACGCCGAGCAGTGTTGCGGCTTTCGATGACGGCACTGTCCCAGACCTCCAAATCCCATATGCCGCGTTGCGCCCGGAGCGCTTGCGGCCGTATTCTTGCCACATGCCACACGCCAGCGCCGGCTCGCTCAAGATCGCGCTCGCCCAGCTCAATCCGGTTGTGGGCGATCTCGCGGGCAACTCAGCCAAGTTGCGCAAAGCGCGTGCCGAGGCCGCCGGTGCACGCGCCGATCTGGTGGTCTACCCCGAGCTCTTCATCACCGGCTATCCCCCCGAGGATCTGGTGCGCAAGCCGGCCTTCGCTGCCGCGGCCCGCGCGGCGCTTGAGGCGCTGGCGCCAGAAACCGGCGATGGGGGTCCCGGTGTGATCGTCGGCACCCTTTGGGCCGAGGATGGCAAGCTCTACAACTCGATCGCGCTCCTGGATGGCGGTCGCATTGAGGCCGTGCGCCACAAGGTCGACCTGCCCAACTACGGCGTGTTCGACGAGAAGCGCGTGTTCGATGCGGGACCCCTGCCGGGGCCGGTCGGCTTCCGTCGTGTGCGCATTGGGGTGCCGATCTGCGAGGACATCTGGCAGGATGAGGTGTGCGAGTGTCTGCAGGAGACGGGTTCGGAGCTGCTGATCTCGCCCAACGGCTCACCGTTCGACTGGCCGAAACCAGACCAACGCACGAACGTGGCCGTGGCGCGGGTGACGGAGACCGGGCTGCCTCTCATCTATCTCAATCAGGTCGGTGGTCAGGACGAGTTGGTGTTCGACGGCGCCTCGTTCGTGCTCAATGGTGATGCCGTCCTCGCAGCACAGTTGCCTGCCTGGGAGGAGCGGGTAGGGGTCGTGGAGATGCGGCGCGCCAATGGGACGTGGCGCTGCGAGCCGGCGGCGCGGGCCGTGCTAGAGGAAAAGGAAGCTGCGGCCTACCACGCTTGCATGCTTGGACTTCGCGACTACGTCAATAAGAACGGCTTCCCGGGCGTCGTCATGGGTCTGTCGGGCGGTGTCGATTCGGCGCTGGTGGCCGCCCTGGCGGTTGATGCGCTAGGGCCCGACCGGGTGCACTGCGTGATGCTGCCTTATCGCTACACGTCGAGCGTCAGTCTGTCGGACGCGGCCCAATGCGCCAAGACGCTGGGCGTCAAATATGACGTTGTGCCGATCGCTCCGGCGGTGGAAGGGTTCCTGGCCATGCTGGGCAAGATGTTTGCTGGCCGGGCGCCGGATGTGACGGAAGAAAACGTACAGAGCCGCGCGCGTGGCACGGCGCTGATGGCCATCTCGAACAAGTTTGGCAGCATGCTGATGACCACCGGCAACAAGAGCGAGATGTCGGTCGGCTATGCCACGCTTTACGGCGACATGAACGGCGGCTTCAATCCGATCAAGGACCTCTACAAGACGGAGGTCTACCGGCTGGCGCGCTGGCGCAATGGGGAGGTGCCGAAAGGCGGCATGGGTCGCTGCGGTGTGGTCATCCCAGAGAACATCCTGGTGCGTCCCCCGACGGCGGAGCTGCGCGAAAACCAAACCGACCAAGATTCGCTTCCCCCCTATGAAGTGCTGGACGACATCCTTGCCTGTCTGGTCGAGCGCGAGATGCCGCTCAAGGATATTGTCGCACGCGGGCATGCGGCTGAGACGGTGACGAAGGTTGAGCGGCTGCTCTATCTAGCTGAGTACAAGCGGCGTCAGGCGGCGCCCGGCGTGAAGATTTCAGCGCGCAATTTCGGCCGCGACCGCCGCTATCCCATCACCAACAGGTTCCGTGAGGAGTTGGGTGCGGCCGCGCCAGCTGCAGCCCGGCGAGCGACGCCCGCCGGCGAAGGGCCCGGAACGCTCCGGCCCCGCGCCGACAGCGGTGAGTTCAGCTAAGCCCGCGGATGCCCAAGAATTGCCATGGGGCTCCGCCGCAGCGGGGCGGGCCAGCGCGCTCGGCACGTCAGGAGCTCAGGGTTGCGCAGTGCCGTCGGCTTGCTCACGACGCGCGGAAGATGTGCACGGCGTAGTAAGTGACCGTCATGATCGGTACACCAATCTTCATGACGATGCTCCAGGCTTCTATATTGCCGAGGTCGCGATGCAGACGCTCTAGATAGGAAATGCGCAACATCACAAGTGCCTCATCAAGACGGGCCTGCAGGTCCGTAACACCCTCGGAGGGGCCCGGCCCATGGGACGAGGTCGCGGCGACCGGGCTCAGCATGTCGCTTGAGGCCAAGCGCCGCCGGAGGCGCGCCATTTCATCTTTGACGATGCGGTCCATCTTGGCAGTGAGCTGCATCCATGGCGGGATGAAGCCGACGACCAGCAGCACCAGCGTGATGGCGACACCGATGTAGTCGGTGAGCGCGGCGCCTGTGTACCAGCTGTAACCCAGGTTCACGAGAAAGAAGCCGAGCACGATGGTAGCGCCGTGCGCGCTCATGGCCAAAAAATGGCGATACTGCTTTTCGAGCAGGACGACTTCGATCGGCGCGCGGAAAGGATAATCGCCAATGGCGCGTCGCGTGAGGAAGAGAAACCCGACCAGCTGCACCCAGATGAGCGCAATCAAGAACCACTCAAGGCACCACACACCGTAAAGAAGCCGATCGACGGCCAGGCCGGCCCCGGTACCGGCTGCCTTGGCAGCCTTGGTTAGGTCTACCAGCTGGTAGTCGTAGAGCATGAAGGGCAGCGCGACCAAAAGGGCAATTAACGTGCCCACCGGCCCCATCACAAGCTGGATGCCGCGCCGCGCGTGCGCTGCTGGCATGTCAAGGTGCACGACGCCGGCCAAATAGTTGCGCGTGAACATGGTGGTGAACAGTCTGAGCGTGATGAAGTGAGCCGCCAAATAAAGGGGCTGCAACTGCCATTCGCGGCTCGTTAGAAATGCGTACGTGTCCTCGGCGAGGACCAATCCAGCGACCCAGCAGGCTACTGCCAACACCAAGACCGCGATCACAAACGGCCGCGGCCGGCGCGGCAAGAGGCGGTCAACTGGCGCTCTACGTTCGCCCTCGAGCGATATGGGTGCAAGTTCGTCCTCCCAACCGGGGACGCCGATGTCAATCGAGGCGGAGCCTGGCTCGCCAAGCTCGGCGAAACGCCGACGCAGCCGCAGGTAGCGGCCGGATAGAGCGATCAGACCGAGGAGCAGAACGACTGACGCACTGGTGGCGGCGATGCCGAGCCATTTCGGGCTCGGCACCTGATCGACGAGATCCCAAAAACGCAACGCAAGTGTGGTCCCCTTCATCGCCCCTCGCAGTTCCCCCTGCCAGCCTGCCGCAAGCCTATGATGGCATGCGCAAGTGGTGCGTCTCAATCGGGGATGCGCGGGCACGTTTATCACGGCGCTTCTGCATGCTAGCGTGCAGGCCCTTTCTCCTTGATGAGCACCGAGACGCGCCGATGGCCTACGCCCCGCCCCGCCCCGAACGAGGGATGCCCCCGATCCGCATCAACCTCTATTCCGACACGCAGACCCGCCCAACAGTGGCCATGCGGGAGGCGATGCGAGGCGCCGAGGTAGGCGATGAGCAGCATGGCAATGATCCGACCGTGCACCGGCTCTGCGACCGAGTGGGGGCGCTCCTTGGCAAGGAGGCGGCGATGTTCCTGCCCTCGGGAACCATGTGCAACGTCATTGCTATTCTCACCCACTGCCGCTCCGGCGAGGAAGTGATCGCGCACCGCACCAGCCACATCCTCACGAGCGAAGGAGGCGCCCACGCCGCGTTCTCGGGCGTGCAGATCCTGGGGCTGCCCGGGGAGCGTGGACTATTCACCGCCGAGGCGGTCCGCGCCGCGATCCGGCCGCGGACGCGCTACGCGCCCGCTCAGCGTCTCCTGGAGGTGGAGCAGACGGCCAACATCGGTGGCGGCACTGTGTGGCCGCTGATGCAGCTCGAAGAGGTGACGGCGGTGGCGCGCAGCGAGGGCTGGGCCACGCACATGGACGGGGCCCGCCTCATGAACGCCTCTGTTGCCTCGGGGATCGCGGCCAAGGATATGGCCGCGTCCTTCGATTCGGTCTGGATCGACTTCACCAAGGGTCTAGGCGCGCCGCTGGGTGCCGTGCTCGCCGGTAGCGCGCAATTCGTCGATGAGGCCTGGCGCTGGAAGCAGCGGCTCGGGGGCGGCATGCGCCAGGCCGGTATCTGTGCCGCCGCGTGCATCCATGCGCTCGACCACCACATCGGCCGTCTGGCAGACGATCACCGCAACGCCAAGATCCTGGCGCGCGGGTTGCGGCAGCTGCCGGGTGTGGCCGTGGAGGAGCCGGAGACCAACCTTGTGTTTTTCGACCCAGCCGGTGCCGGCCGCACGGCAGCTGAGCTCATCCAGCGCATGCGGCTGCAGGGCGTACACCTCTCGCTCTCCGGCCAGCGCGTGCGCGCGTGCACGCACCTGGACGTGATGGAGGCGATGATCGAGGAGGCCCTGGCAGGCATTCGTCGCGAGCTCGATACGAGGTGAGCACGGCGTTTTGCAGGGGACATGGGGCCGATCCCTTCATTAATTGAGCGTCGCAGAGGCAGGGCGGCCGGGCGGAAGACATTTTTTGACGAAAGTCACCGGCAGCACACAGCCCGCCGACAGCGAGCGCACGCCGCGCGAGACTTCCTCATAGCCGTGACGCAAAAAGAACGGCAGTGCGTTGGCGGTGGCGCACGCGGAGAGGCGCTCAAACCCGCATTGATGGACGCGGGCCTCGGCCTCGGCGAGCAGCCGACCTCCGATGCCCAGCCGCGGATGGCGCACGAAGATGCCGCCAATACTGGCAATCGACCCCGAGTTGCCGCCGGCGTGCCAGCTCACCGTGCCAACAAGCTCGCTGTCGAGCCAAGCGCCCACGGCCTCCTCGCGCATGACGAGTGCGACATACGCCGGCGAATAGACAAGGCGCGCGAAGGCGGCGGCCTCTTCCTCGGAGAGCACATCGAGGGTCTGCGCACGCAGGGCCGATACGTGCAGGTAGCGCAAGCTT